>CAZJDU010000298.1:0-1536 GCA_964544855.1 uncultured Nocardioides sp. | reverse complement strand
ACCCCGTCGGCCACCGCGGAGCTGATGCGCGAGGTCCTGAAGAACCTCTGACCCGGCGCCGTACGACGAAGGGTCCGCTCCGGTCGGAGCAGGCCCTTCGTCGTCGTTCAGCCGGCGTCGTGGGTCGCCGCGCCCACGGCGGCCTCGACGGCCGCGGCGACCCGGTCGAGCCATGACTGCTGCTCCTCCACCGCGTCGCAGGTGCTGACGTTCGGGTTGCCCGGCGGGCACGGGCCTGCGAGCTCGGCGTACGTCACGAGCACCAGGCGGTCATCGACCTGGGCGACTGTCCCGTGCTCGAACCACGCGGCGTCGCAGCCATCCGGGCAGACCTCCGGCGCCAGGTAGTCGATGCGTACCTGGTGGGCCCGATCGGTGCCGGAGACGTCCGCGGGCGCGGCCGGCGTGTCGATGCGCGGCTCGGCGTCCTGCTGCGACGCGGGGCACTGCTCCAGCCAGGCGCTGACCGTGCCGTACGCCGCATCCGCGGCGTCTCGATCGGCGAAGGCGAGCACCGCGACGTTGGCCTTGCCGAGGTCGTAGCCCGCCCCCTGCTCGGGGATCCGCAGCTCCCGCGTGACCGTGTCGGTCGGGCCGAGCGAGCTGAGCCAGGCACCCTGGCAGGTCAGTGTCGGAACAGCCTGCGACGGGACCTGCTGCCACGGCTGCCGGTCGGGCACGGCGGGGAGCCCGCCGGCCCCGACGAGGTGCTCCTCGCCGAGCAGGTCCACACCGGCCGGTGTCGTCGTGTCGCTCGACGACGGGTCCGTCGTCGTCTGGTCAGCCGTGGGAGGCTCCGCTGCGACCAGTCGCGCGGCCGCCGCGGGCAGCATCCGCTCGACCGGTGGGATGTTCCACTGCCGGCTGCCGGGACCACCGGGCAGGGTGTGGGTGAGGACGGTCAGGCGATCGCCGACGACCGCGAGTCCCGTCATCATCCGCTGCTCCGCCGACGCCTCGCCGCCCTCCTCCACCGCGAGCAGGCGGAAGCGCGCCTCCACCACCTGTGCGGCACCGTCGACGGGGATCGCCACGTCGGTCGAGGCGGTCACCTCGTAGCCCTCCGTCTGCCGGGGCATGCACGCGCGCTGCCACCCGTCGAGCCGGTCGTACGCCGCCTCGGCCTCCGCCGCCGACGGGAACTCGGCGACGGCCTGGTGCAGGCCGTGAGCCTCCAGTCCCCAGTCGCGCTGGAACACGGCGCCGGCGCCGAGGCCGTCGTAGGTCTGCTGTTGACAGGGATTCACGACCACCGGGCCGTCGCCGCCATAGGTCTGCCCCACACGCCACGTCGCCACCGCGTCGAACTCGGTGTCTTCCGGTGTCATGAGATTGGCGTCGGTCAGTGTGACCGGGGACGGTGTCGGCGCGGTCGGCGCCGGCGCGGGGTCGACTCGACCCGGTGCTCCACCCGCGGTGAGTAGGGCGATCGGCGTCACGATGAGGACGACAGCGAGCGCGCTGCCGACCGCGATCGCGGCCTGCCGGCGCCGCCGGATCCGGTCGCCGCGGCGTCGTACGACGGCTGCAGGAAGC
>CAZJDU010000297.1:0-1554 GCA_964544855.1 uncultured Nocardioides sp. | reverse complement strand
AACCGACGACCTATTCATTACGAGTGAATCGCTCTGCCGACTGAGCTAAGGCGGCGTGCTCCGGCGGTGCCGGAACAACCTGCGGGATCATACCGGCGCCGTGCGGCAGGGAGCGAATCGGCCGGCAGTGGGGAAGCCGCGGCACGGATACCGTGCCCGATCCTCCCCGCTGTGGCGCAGCAGCGGCGGTGCGGTCAGGCGGCGGAGGCGGTCGCCGTGCGCTCGTCGGCGCGACGACCGGTGACCAGCGTCTGCTCGGCGCCGCACCAGCAGGTGAAGCGGACCTCGATGCCGGCCTCGGTGTTGTCCATCGAGGTGATCTGGCTGGGGAAGATCAGCTGTCGCCGGGCGCAGGCGGTGCAGTGGTGGGCGAACACAGGAGGCCTCCTTCGAGAGGGCGGGTGCGGTGACACCTCCATTCTGAGCGGACCCGACTCCCAGGGGTAGGCTTGCTTTCCAGCATGACCCATAGGAACTGCCTAGAGATGTGAGCGAGGTCTCCGCCGTGCTGTCGCTGCATCAGCTCACCTGCTTCCTCGCCACCTACGAGCACGGCTCACTGACCCGCGCGGCCGAGGAGCTCGGCTACGCCCAGCCGTCGGTCTCGGAGCAGATCCGCGGCCTGGAGCGCACGCTCGGCGTCCAGCTCTTCCGCCGGGTCGGCCGCGGCGTCGTCCCGACCACCGTCGCCGACACGCTGCGGCCCCACGCCGAGGCGGTGCTCGCCGCGGTCGACGACACCCGCCGCGCGGTGGCCAGCGTGAAGTCCTTCGAGACCGGCACCATCCGCTTCGGCATGTTCGGCACCGCCCGGTTGTACGCCGGCGCCGGGCTGGTCGCCGACGTGCTCGCCCGCTATCCCGGCGTCCGGGTGGAGCTGATCGGGCAGAACTCCAACGAGGTGCACGAGGAGCTCCGCCGTGGCCACCTCGAGGCCGCGATGATCGCCGTGCCCGGGATCGCCAGCGAGGGGATGGCGGTGACCCCGGTGGCGAAGGACGAGATCGTCTACCTCTCCAACGACCCCGCGCGGATCGCCACCCCGGTCACGGCGCACCGGCTCTCACTCGCCTCGCTGGTGATGCCGGAGACCACCTGGCGCGAGAACGACTCCACCCGGCTGATCCTCCGCCAGATGCTCCACGAGACCGGCCGCAACCCCCGCACCCGGATCGAGGTCGAGGACGTCGAGACCGCGGTCGAGCTGGTCGGCCTCGGGCTGGCCGACGCGGTGCTCAACAAGGGCGCTGCCGAGCAGCTCATTCCCCGCCTCGCGCCCGACGCCGGCTTCGTGTCACTGCGGCCCAAGCAGTACGACACGATCGCGATCGTGCACCGTGCCGGCGCCAGCCTCTCCCCCGCCGCGCAGCTGATGATCGAGCTCGCCACGAAGCGGATCCAGGCGATCGCCGACCCGGTGTGAGAGGTCTCGATACGCCGCTGGGCGTCTCGATACACCCGCCGCCCGGCGTCTCGATACACCCGCCGCTCGGCGTCTCGATACACCCGCCGCTCGTCCCTCACGGCGGGCACTCGACGTCCTTCGGACCTCAC
>CAZJDU010000296.1:0-1559 GCA_964544855.1 uncultured Nocardioides sp. | reverse complement strand
TGAGTCGGCTCGCCGAGGAGGTGATCTTCTGGGCGACCAAGGAGTTCGGGTTCGCAACGCTCCATGACTCGTGGTCGACCGGGTCGAGCATCATGCCCCAGAAGAAGAACCCCGACATCCCCGAGCTCGCCCGCGGCAAGTCGGGCCGGCTGATCGGCAACCTCGCGGGACTGCTCGCGACGCTCAAGGCGCTGCCCCTGGCCTACAACCGGGACCTGCAGGAGGACAAGGAGCCGGTCTTCGACTCCGTCGACACGCTCGAGATCCTGCTCCCGGCCTTCACGGGGCTGGTGGCCACGTTGCGGTTCGACACCGAGCGGATGGCGGAGCTCGCGCCCCAGGGCTTCTCGCTCGCCACCGACGTCGCCGAGTGGCTGGTCCGGGACGGCGTGCCGTTCCGGATCGCGCACGAGGTGGCCGGTGGCTGTGTGCGCCGGTGCGAGGAGCTCGGGATCGAGCTGCACGAGCTCAGCGACGACCAGCTCGCCGCGATCTCGCCGACGCTGCGCCCAGCGGTGCGTGAGGTCCTGACAGTGGCGGGCTCGGTGGGCTCCCGTGACGGGCGCGGCGGGACTGCACCGGCACGGGTCCGGGAGCAGCTGGCCGAGCTCGGCGCAGCGCTCGACCGCGGCCGGGACCGCCTCCGCGGCGGCTGAGGCCCGACGTGCCACCGGGCGCTGACCTTCCCACCGACCGACCGCTCCTCGAGCGAGCGGCGGTGGAGGTCGCGCCCCGGCTGCTGGGCGCCGTGCTGACGCACGGAGAGGTCGCCGTACGCCTCACCGAGGTGGAGGCGTACGCCGGCGAGGTGGATCCGGGCTCCCACGCCTATCGAGGACGCACGCGGCGCAACGCGGTGATGTTCGGGCCCGCAGGACACCTGTACTGCTACCTCAGCCACGGCATCCACGTCTGCGCCAACGTGAGCGTCGGATCGGCGGGCCACGCCAGCGCCGTCCTGTTGCGCGCCGGCGAGGTCGTGACCGGACTCGAGACTGCGCGGGACCGTCGGCCGGGGGCCGCCGACCGCGACCTGGCGCGCGGACCCGGGCGGCTGTGCCGCGCGTTGGGGATCGGTCTCGACGACGATGGCACCGATGTGCTGTCCCCGGGGCCGGTCGTCCTGCGGCTCGCACCGGCGCCCGTTCCCGCAGTACGGAGCGGGCCGCGCATCGGGCTGCGACAGGCGGCGGATCGGCCCTGGCGGTTCTGGATCGAGGGCGACCCGACGGTCTCGCGGTATCGCCGGCACCCCCGTGCCGAACCGGGGTGACCCCCGATTTGCGGGCAGCGGCGGGTGTGGTGCTAATGTTCGGGACGTCGCAGCGAGCGGCTCCCCCTCCGGCCGAAAGGCCACAACGGCGGGGCTGACGCGCGCCGCGACTCCGGCTCGGATCGGGCCGCCACTCACCTCGAGGTTCGCCCCGAGTTGACGCGGCCGACACGAACCGGTAATGTTTCAGAGGTTGCCCCGCAGACGGCCAAGCGGCCCGAGCGGGAGCATCTGATGCTTGAGAACTCAACAGTGTGTCATGCATTTGATTGTCGTTGTGTTGTTT
>CAZJDU010000295.1:0-1565 GCA_964544855.1 uncultured Nocardioides sp. | reverse complement strand
GTACGGCGCCGCGTCGGTGCCGGTGCCCGCCGCCCACTGCCAGCCGTGCTGGTTGCTCGCCAGGTCGCCGTCGGCCAGGTGCCGCAGGAAGTGCCGGGCGCCGTGCTGCCACTCGACGCCGAGGTCCTTGACGAGGAACGAGGCGACCAGCATCCGCACCCGGTTGTGCATCCAGCCCTCGCCGAGCAGCTGGCGCATCCCCGCGTCGACCAGCGGGAACCCGGTGCGGCCGGACGACCAGGCGTCGAGGTGCTCGGCGAGCGCGTCGCCGGTCACGTAGGGGAGCCCCTGCAGCTCGGTGCGCATGTACTCCCGGGCGGAGTCGGGGTGGAAGTGCAGCACCGCGGCGTAGAAGTCGCGGAACGCCAGCTCGCGACGGAAGGCGGCGTGGCCGGGGTCGTCGGGGTCCAGCTCGGCCAGCAGCGTGCGGGGGTGGAGCGCGCCGACCTTGAGGTAGGGGGAG
The DNA here is from genome assembly GCA_964544855.1 of uncultured Nocardioides sp. GTDB lineage: Bacteria > Actinomycetota > Actinomycetes > Propionibacteriales > Nocardioidaceae > Nocardioides. The sequence goes on along the minus strand of CAZJDU010000295.1, from coordinate 1,102 downwards.
AGGCGGGAGGTGCGGTCGAGATCCGGACGGTCGCGGAGGTCGTCGTACTCCCCGACGTGGCCGCGGAACCGCTCCCACGCCGCGTGGGCCGCAGCCTCGCCAGCCGCGGGCAGCGCCACCTCGCCGACTCCGTCGGGGTCGGCCGGCAGGTCGTCGCTGTCGGCGTCGGACCAGGTGACGGTGCCGGGGTCGGAGTCGGCCGGGGCGCGCCACCCGTGCTCGAGCCAGGCCCGGTAGAACGGGCTGAAGACCAGGTAGCCGGTGCCGGCCTTCGTCGTCAGCCGGCCCGGTGCGACGGCGTACGGCGAGCCCGTGGCCACCAGCCGGGCGGGGGCGAGCGCCTCCCACACCCGTCGGTCGCGCGTGCGGCCGTACGGCGCGTGGTCGGAGCTGACATGCACCGTGCTCGCACCGACCGCACGGGCGACCTCCGGCACCACCTGCTCCGGGCTGCCGTGGCGGACCACGAGGCGCGCTCCGTGTGCGGCGAGGTCGTCGGCCAGCGCCCGCACCGAGCGCAGCACCCAGGCCGCGCGGGCCGGGCCGGCAGGGCCGAGCAGGGCGTCGTCGACGACGAAGAGCGGCACCACCTCACCCTCCGCGGCCGCCGCCGCGAGCGCGGGATGGTCGTGCAGCCGCAGGTCGCGGCGGAACCACAGCACGGATCGTGTCATCGGAGTCAGTCAACCTCCTCGGTCAACGGCGAGGTCGTCGTACCTGACGTATTCGTTGCTTTTCCGCCGCCTGGCCAACGATTCCGTCAGGTACGACGCGCACCCACCTGCCGCGGCCACCAGAACCGCTCGCCGAACCACCACGTCAGTGCCGGCACCAGCACGGTCCGCACCAGCAGGGTGTCGAGGAGCACGCCGACGAAGATCACGATGCCGAGCTGGGCGAGCACCACCAGCGGCAGCACGCCGAGCACCGCGAAGACCGCGGCGAGCAGGATCCCGGCGCTGGTGATGACGCCGCCGGTGGCGGTCAGCCCTCGCAGCATCCCCTCGCGCAGGCCGTGGGACTCCGACTCCTCGAGGGCCCGGGTGATGAGGAAGATGTTGTAGTCCACGCCGAGCGCGACGAGGAAGAGGAACGCCAGCAG
>CAZJDU010000294.1:0-1619 GCA_964544855.1 uncultured Nocardioides sp. | reverse complement strand
GGGACATGGCGCGGCCGCGGCCGACGGGGACGGCGGTCGTTGTCGTAGGAGGTTCGCCATGCGGAACACGCGGACGGCCGAGCTGCGGACTTCAGCCCGCTTGTTCCAGGACCATCTGCCCTCGCCTGGGGGTCGGATCGCATCCACGCTGAGTTTGGGGGCGCAGATCAACGAGAAGGGCGAGCAGATGGGCATTCGGGATCTGTTTCGGAGGCGCACTGGAGTGCCGACAGGCAGGCAGACGGCACTGAGAGGCTCGACACCCCCATCGGGCGCGTCCATGACGTCGACAACCAAGCCGTCAGCGCCTCAGGCCGTTGGTGCCGACGTTGAGGAGCAGCTTGCCGCGCTGGGGGCGAAGGACAGCGTGGGGCGGCCGGACGACGCGGTCCGGCGGGACGCCGTCGCTGCGCTGACTGCCGCAGGTCCGGGCGTCGTGCGACCGTTGATGGCGCACCTCGAAACGTCGACGCTCCTCCAGAACGTTGACGAGCAGAGTGGGGTCGCAGACGTGCTCGCCGGTCTTGGTGGTTCTGGGGTGGAGCCGCTCCTCGCCGTGCTCCAGGACGCGAGTCCGGGAAGCCTGCAGTTCGGCCATGCGCTGGAGGCGCTCGGGGCGATCGGAGATCCACGAGCGGTCGACCCCCTGCTGAGGCTGCTCGACGAACAACCCGACCTCAACCGCAGAGCCGATGTGGTCAAGGCGCTCGGGGCGGTCGGAGATCCACGAGCGGTCGACCCGTTGCTGAGGCTGCTCGACGAACAACCCGATCTCGACTTCGCGGCCCTCGGCTTCAAAGATCACGTGGTGGAGGCGCTCGGGGCGATCGGAGATCCACAAGCGGTCGATCCCCTGCTGAGGCTGCTCGACGAACAACCTGCAGACATGTACCAGGACCACCTCGTTCTCTACAGGGCCGAACAGCTCAAGACGCACACCGTCGCTGCTCTCGATCTGTGCGGTTGGCGGCCCGATCGGACCAGGGCGGGTGCCCTCTACTGGGCGACCAAGTGGCTCTACGTCAACGTCGCGGACGCCCGGGGCTCGCTGGCAGCGACCGGCTGGGAACCCGACCAGAGCGAGGCCGGCGCCGCCATGCTGGTCGCCACCGAACGCTGGGACGAGGCTGTCGCCGCGGGCTTGACAGCCGTCCGGCCGCTGTTCACGCGGCTGCAGGAGTCCGACCGAGCACTACGCGAACGCGCGGCGGATGCGCTCCAGCGGATCGGGCCGCAGGCCGCCGGGGAACTGGCCCAACTGCTCGACAACTCCTACCTGTTCAGCCACGACAATGTCAGCAGTCTCACCCTGCGCGTCGAGGCCGCGAGGGTGCTCGGCGAGATGGGCGATCCGGTGGCCACCGACGCACTCGTCAAGATGGGATCCACGGTCGAAGACACCAAGGAGCACCGTCGGGCGGCTGCGGACGCGATCGGGAAGATCGGTGAACCAGCGGTGCCTCGGTTGCTGGAGCTGCTCGAGGACGACCGTCACGCCACGAAGGAGCTCGTCGCCTGGGCTCTGGGTCGAACCGGCGACCGGCGTGCGGTGCAGCCGTTGATCGATGTGCTCTCGGCCAAGGTCACCATGCCTCCCCCCTATGTCAAGGAGGCAGCAC
>CAZJDU010000293.1:0-1620 GCA_964544855.1 uncultured Nocardioides sp. | reverse complement strand
CGTCGCGGTACTTCACGTTGAACCGCGGGTCGTACTCCTTGATCCAGGAGTACTCCAGCTGCAGCGCCTCGACCTCGGTGGCGACCACGGTCCACTCGACCGAGGTCGCCGTCGTGACCATCGTCGCGGTGCGTTGGTGGAGGTTGCCGACGTCCTGGAAGTACGACGACAGCCGCGCGCGGAGGTTCTTCGCCTTGCCGACGTAGATGACGCGCCGATCCTTGTCGCGGAACCGGTAGACGCCCGGCTGGGTGGGGATCGACCCGGGTGCGGGCCGGTAGGACAGCGGCCCGCGGGTGGAGCGCGACGGTCGGGCTGATGGCACGGTGCCAGCCTACGGAGCCGCGCCGACAGCCCGCTCGGACCCTCGACACGGCTCCGTCGGCCCGGTCAGCGTCACCCCGTCCAGGTGGCGCCGTACGCCCAGGGCCGTGCCGCCCGGTCGGCGGCGACCTGCAGGTGCCGGTGCCGCACGATCTCGACGATGTCGGTCTCCGCGTGGCTGCCGCCCGACTCCGGGACGACCGGCTCGCCCGCAGCCGGCGTCGCCCAACCGGCCGTCAGGATGATCGCGCCGGCTGCTGTGGCCAGCGCTGCACGACCCAGGATCCGGTGTGCGTTGCTCTCGTGGTGGTTCATCGTCTCGCTCCTCCTCGGTGATGCCCCCACGCTCCGCCCGGTACGGACCTGGTTGACGGCAGTTGACAGATCCGTACAAACACGGTGGACAACGCCCCGACCGGAAGCACGCCCGGCTCGAAGCGGATGTGCCGGTCGCCGAGATCGAGCCCTGCGGCAGCGCTGCCGATCCCGGGTCACCGGGTGCGGCCTCGGGGGCCAGGGCGACGATGGCACTCGAGCAAGGCCACGGGCAGCAGGAACCAATGCCGCTGCGAGCAGCTGACCTTCGCGTGCTCGACCGGGCCGTCGGTGCTCTCCAGCCCAGCGCGCCACTCGACCACCGCGTCGGCGCCGCACTCGGGACAGGTGGTCCGATCGCCCGCGCTGGGCGGCACGACCCGGCTTCGGTCGTAGCGCTGGTGCATGGTGTCACTTCCTTCCCGATGACTCCCCCACCCTCCGTCCGATACGGCCCCGGTCGACGCCGGTTGACAGATCCGTACAAAGACGGTGGACAACGCCCTGAACCGGGAGGACCCTCGTAACAGGAGCACCCACGGGAGGGACCATGGGAGCGCTACCCCGGCCAGATCTGCCACCCGGCGCCCACCGCGACCTCGTCGATGCCCTCCACGACCTCCACCACCGGGCCGGCTGGCCCAGCCTGCGCCGCATCGCCGCCGCCGCGCAGTACAGCCACACCACCGTCTCCGCCGTCTTCTCCACCGACCGGCTGCCCAGCTGGGACGTGCTCGCCGCCGTCGTCACCGCCCTCGACGGCGACGAGGAGCAGTTCCACGCCCTCTGGCTCGCCGCCACCACACCCGACGACGACACCCCGCCCCCACCGCAACTCGCCGGGCGCCGCGACGAGGTCGCCACCCTGCGCCGCTTCACCCACCGACACAACGGCCTGTTCCTCGTTCTCGGACAACCCGGCATCGGCAAGACCCGCCTCCTCCAAGCAGCCACCGAGGCCACCGACGGCACCGTGGTCCT
>CAZJDU010000292.1:0-1664 GCA_964544855.1 uncultured Nocardioides sp. | reverse complement strand
CGACCCACCCGGTGCCGCGCAGCGTGGTGTTGAACAGGCCGCCGGCGGCCATGCTGCCGCCCTTGACCCGCTCCACGTCCCAGTCGAGAGCGGCGGAGAAGGCGAGCACGCTCTGGCCGTTGATCGAGATCCCGCTGTTGCCGAGGTGCAGGATGTGCACCTTCTTGGCGCGGTCGGCCAGGAAGCAGTCGCCGGCGCCCTCGACCCGCATCAGCGACAGGCCCTCGCCGGTGAAGGCCTTCTTGAGGAACTTCCCGGCGCCCGAGCCCTGGTAGTTGAACTGCACGTTGCCCTGGTAGGCGACCATCGCCCCCTGCTTGGCCATGAAGGGCTCGGCGACCCGGACCCGCAGCAGGCGGTCGTTCTGGCGCATCGGACCGGGCTCGGTGCTCGTGGACTCGGCGTACCGGCCGTCGATGAGCTCGCCGCTGATGCTCGCCGGGCCGCCGGCTGCCGGCCGGGCTCCGGCGGGGTGTCCTGCCGGTGGCTGCTGGGGCATCGGCTGCTGCGGGGTCGCCTGCTGCGGCATCGCCTCCTCGGCGGCTGCGGGAGCAGGGGCGAGACGGGTGGCCTCCATCGGGTCCTGTGCGGCCGGCTCGTCCGCGGCCAGCTGGCCGGCGTACTCCTGGCCGGTGTACTCCTGGGCGGCGTACTCCTGCTCCGCCTGAGCCTGCTGGGGGCCGCCGGCCTCCTCGAGCGGATCGGTCCCCTGGACGCCGGCGTCGGCGACGTGCTCGGTCCATCGGCTGCCGTCCCAGTAGCGCAGCTCGTGCTTGCCGGTCGGGTCGGGATGCCAGGCGGCGGGGATCATCGAAGGTCTCGCTCTCGACGTCGGGGCGGATCGGTCCGCGTCCATCTTCGCAGCGTCCCGCAACCGGACGCGACGGGTGGGCGCGACGACGACACGTCCGGTTGGCGGAAGCTCTACCATCGGTAACCGTGGCGGACTGGAAGCAGGGACTGCGGCGGGTGCTGTATCCGGCCTACGAGGCGCGGATGGTGCGGCGGATGCCGGACAACCTGCCCAAGCACATCGGCGTCATGCTCGACGGCAATCGGCGGTGGGCCAAGGCGGTCGGGCGCGACACCGCGCACGGGCACCGTGCCGGCGCTGCCAACATCGAGCCGCTGCTGACCTGGTCGGAGGAGATCGGCATCGAGGTCGTCACGCTGTGGCTGCTCTCGACCGACAACCTCAACCGGCCCGAGCGCGAGCTGGAGCCGCTCCTGGAGATCATCGCCGAGGCCGTGGAGTCGCTCGCCGACATGGGCCGATGGCGGATCAACCCCGTGGGCGCGCTGGACCTGCTCCCGGCTGCGACCGTCGAGCGCATCAAGACCGCGGCGGCGCGCACCGACGACGTCGACGGCATGCTGGTCAACGTCGCCGTCGGCTACGGCGGCCGCCGTGAGATCGCCGACGCGGTCCGCTCGCTGCTGATCGAGCATGCGGCGAAGGGGACCTCGCTGGAGGAGCTCGCGCAGACGATCGACGTCGAGCACATCGCCGACCACCTCTACACCAAGGGGCAGCCGGACCCCGACCTGGTGATCCGCACCTCCGGCGAGCAGCGGCTCGGCGGGTTCCTGCTGTGGCAGAGCGCGAAGTCGGAGTTCTACTTCTGCGAGGCCTACTGGCCCGAGTTCCGCCGGGTCGACTTCCT
>CAZJDU010000291.1:0-1667 GCA_964544855.1 uncultured Nocardioides sp. | reverse complement strand
CGGCCAGTACCAGGGCCGCACCGCGATCGAGGTTGACTGACGACCTGGCGATGAGTGGCGACGAGCTGGACGTGCCCGACGAAGCGGCGACCAACGCCGCGGAGTTGGCCGACCAGCTCGGGCTCGACGTGGCCGCGGACGGCTTCGTCGCGCGCGCCCTCGTCCACCGGTCGTGGGCGTTCGAGCACGGTGGTGTGACGCCCAACGAGCGGCTGGAGTTCCTGGGGGACGCGGTCCTGTCGCTGGTCGTGGCCGAGATCCTCTTCGCCGAGCTCCCCGAGGGCGACGAGGGCCAGCTGGCCCAGGTCCGCGCCCAGGCCGTGCGCGAGTCCGAGCTCGCCGCCGCGGCTCGCCGGATCTCGCTCGGCCAGCACGTCCTGCTCGGTGTCGGGGAATCGGCCTCGGGTGGCGCCGACAAGGACTCCATCCTCGCCGACGCGTTCGAGGCGCTGCTCGGAGCGGTCTACCTCGATGCTGGCTGGGACGCCGCCCGCGACCTCATCATCGACGTGCTGGGCGAGCGGCTCGAGCTGCTGGCCTCCGGCGAGGCCATCCTCGACCACAAGACGGCACTGCAGGAGCTGCTGGCGGGCAGTGACCTGGGTGACCTGCGCTACTCGTGGACGGCCACTGGCCCGGACCACGCGCCGACGTTCACGGTCGAGGCCGCAGTGGGTGGCGAGGTCCTGGGCAGTGGTGTCGGCAGCAGCAAGAAGCGGGCCGAGGAGGCCGCCGCAGCGCAGGCCTGGCGCACCCTCCGTGACCGCGGGGTCGCAGCGACCGACTAGCCTGCCCGGCCGTGGCGCGCCGACGGTGTGCGCCGCGCGTGCGCCGTGCCGGTGCACTCCCGCCCCCCGTTCGACATGCCATGAGGAGGCACACGTGCTGGAGCTGCCCGAGGTCGAAGTCCTACGGAAGGACCTCGACAAGGAGGTCGTGGGCAAGCGCGTCCAGGACGAGGAGAGCGAGAAGGGTGCGGGACCCGGGATCGTCGTCGAGACACCATCGATCGTCCGCCCGTTCCACCGCACGCGTCCGGACTTCATCAGCTCGCTGCACGGCCACAAGATCGAGTCCTGCCGGCGTCGCGGCACGGTCCTGTTCATGGACCTCGACGACGACATGACGTGGATCATCGATGCTCGCGGCACCGCCTACCTCCACGCCGAGACCGCCAACGAGACGCCCGGGCCCGACACGCACATGATCGTGCGCTTCACGATCGGCGGCGCGCTGCACCTGTCGGACCCGGACAAGGAGCCCGACGTCTCGACCGGCGTCGTGCCGACGGCGGAGGCGATGGAGGCCGCCGGCCTCAGCGAGACGGCGTGGGACCCGCTGGAGGACAACCTCACCTGGATGGAGTTCGCGCGGCTGCTGGCCGATGCATCCATGCCGCTGAAGATGCTGCTGATCGACCAGCAGCACGTGCTCGGCTTCCGGGACGTCTACTCGGACGAGATCCTCTACGAGGCCGGCCTGCGGTACGACCGCATGTCCGACTCGCTGTCGACGCAGGAGACCCGCCGCCTCTACCGGGCCATCCACGAGGTCATCCAGGCCGCGATGAAGTTCCGCGGCTCGTCGCTGGACGACGACACGCCCGACCTGACCATCGACGACGAGGGTGAGGTCAGCGAGCACCTGAAGGTCTACGGCCGCGAGGG
>CAZJDU010000290.1:0-1683 GCA_964544855.1 uncultured Nocardioides sp. | reverse complement strand
TGCTCGGAGTACATGCACCTCGACAACTCGGCCTGCAACCTCGCGTCGCTGAACCTCAAGAAGTTCTACGACTACGAGGCTGGCCGGTTCGACGTCGAGGCCTACGTCCGCGCGGTCGAGATCATCATCACCGCCCAGGAGATCACCGTCGGGTTCTCCAGCTACCCGACCGAGTCGATCGCCAAGAACGCGGTGGACTTCCGCGAGCTGGGCATCGGCTACGCCAACCTCGGCGGGCTGCTGATGAGCCTGGGACTGCCCTACGACTCGGACGAGGGCCGGGCGTGGTGCGGCGCGTTGACGGCGCTGCTGACCGGCCACGCCTACCGGACCTCGGCCGAGATGGCCCGGGTGGTCGGCCCGTTCGCGGGCTACGCCAAGAACGCCAAGCCGATGCTCGGTGTCATCGGCAAGCACCGTGCCGCGGCCGACGCCATCGACCCGCGTCCCGTGCAGGACGACCTGCTCGCGCAGGCCAAGCAGTCCTGGGACGACGCGCTGGCGCTCGGCCGCGAGCACGGGTTCCGCAACTCGCAGGCCTCCGTGCTGGCCCCGACCGGCACCATCGGCCTGATGATGGACTGCGACACCACCGGCATCGAGCCCGACCTGGGCCTGGTCAAGACCAAGAAGCTGGTCGGCGGCGGGTCCATGTCGATCGTCAACCAGACGGTGCCCTCCGCCCTGCGTCGCCTCGGCTACAACGAGGAGCAGGTCGAGGCGATCATCGAGCACATCGACACCAACAAGACCATCAAGGACGCGCCCGCACTTCGCGAGGAGCACTTCAAGGTCTTCCAGTGCGCGATGGGCGACGACGCCATCCACCACATGGGGCACGTGCGGATGATGGCGGCGGCCCAGCCGTTCATCTCCGGCGCGATCTCCAAGACCGTCAACCTCCCGGAGGAGGCCACGGTCGAGGACATCGAGCAGCTGTACCTGGACTCGTGGAAGCTGGGGCTGAAGGCCGTGGCGATCTACCGCGACATGTGCAAGGTCGCGCAGCCGCTGTCGATCACCAAGAGCGACGCCCAGAACGCCGAGGAGGCCCTCGCGGTCGCCAAGGCCGGGATGGTGCGGCGCAAGCTGCCCAAGCAGCGTCCCAGCCAGACGATCAGCTTCCAGGTCGGTGAGGCCAAGGGCTACATCACCGCCGGCGAGTACCCCGGTGACGGCCTGGGCGAGGTGTTCATCAAGCTGGGCAAGCAGGGCTCGACCCTGTCCGGCCTGCTCGACGCCTTCGCGATCAGCCTGTCGCTCGGGTTGCAGTACGGCGTGCCGCTCGAGGCCTACGTCCAGAAGTTCATGAACATGCGCTTCGAGCCGGCCGGCTTCACGGACGACTCCGAGATCCGGATGGCGACCTCGATCGTGGACTACATGGCCCGCAAGCTGGCCATCGAGTACCTCCCGGCCGAGACCCGTGCCGCGATGGGGATCTACACCATCGAGGAACGCACGGCCGCCCTCGACGGTGGCGGGTACGGCGACGTGACCGACCCGGTCACGCCCACGGCCGAGAACGTCGCCGCCAGCGTCGAGCTGCCCCAGTTCACCGACTCGTCATCCGTCCCGGTCGACGTGGACAGCCCCCTGTGCTTCAACTGCGGCACCCGCATGAAGCGCGCCGGCTCCTGCCACGTCTGCGAACAGTGCGGCAGCACCAGCGGCTGCAGCTGA
>CAZJDU010000289.1:0-1701 GCA_964544855.1 uncultured Nocardioides sp. | reverse complement strand
GCGATCCGCAGCTGGTTGCGGCCGAGCTTGCGGTAGGGCTCGGTGTCGACGATGCCGTTGGCGCGCAGGGTCTTCGCGATGCCGGCGGCGTCGATGCTCTCGTCGAAGTCGATGGTGCCGATCACCAGCGAGCGGTGCGCGGGGTCGGCGACGTACGGCGTGGTGTACGACGTCTTCTCGGCCCAGCCGTAGAGCGCGTCGGAGGAGCGGGTGGTGCGCTCGACCATGCCGGCGAGGGCGCCGTTGGCGTTCATCCAGTCCAGCTGCTCGGCCATCAGGAACAGTGTCGCGACGGACGGGGTGTTGTAGGTCTGGTTCTTCGCGGAGTTGTCGATCGCGGTCATCAGGTCGAAGAAGGCCGGGATGTGGCGCCCGCTCTCCTTGACCCGCGCGGCCCGCTCGAGCGCGGCGGGCGACATCAGCGCGATCCAGAGCCCGCCGTCGGAGGCGAAGCACTTCTGCGGCGCGAAGTAGTAGGCGTCCACCTGGGTCAGGTCGACCGGCAGGCCGCCGGCGCCCGAGGTGGCGTCGACCAGCACGAGCGACCCGTCGTCGGCGCCCTCCGGTCGCACGACCGGCGCCATCACGGCGGTCGAGGTCTCGTTGTGGGCCCAGGCGTAGGCGTCGACGCCGGCCTCGGCCTCCGCGGTCGGCAGTGAGCCGGGCTCGCTCTGGCGCACCGAGGCCTCCAGCCACGGCGCGGTCTCGACCGCCTTGGCGAACTTCGAGGAGAACTCACCGAAGCTCAGGTGCTGCGACTTCTGCTCGATGAGCCCGAAGGTCGCGATGTCCCAGAAGGCGGTGGCGCCGCCGTTGCCGAGCACCACCTCGTAGCCCTCGGGCAGGTCGAAGAGCGTGGCGAGCCCGTCGCGGACCCGGCCCACGGTGTCCTTCACCGGCGCCTGCCGGTGGGAGGTGCCCATCAGGCGGGAGCCGGTCGCGGCCAGCGCGTCGAGATGGCTGGTCTGGATCTTGGACGGTCCCGCGCCGAACCGGCCGTCGGCGGGCTTGAGGTCGGCGGGGATCTGCAGGGCGTCGGTCACTGGCCACCTTCTCGTCTCAGGGAGGGATGATGCTGACCACGCTGTCAGAAGATGGCCCCAGTGTGACAGGCCGGTCACGCCGGTGATACATCGGTGCCACCATGGAACCGTCCCCTGCTGTCGGGCCGCTCGAGCTGCGTCCGGTGCCCTACGGTCACCCCGACGCCGCCGCGCTGATCGCCCGCGTCCAGGAGGAGTACGTCGTCCGCTACGGCAGCCCCGACGAGTCGCCGGTCGACCCGCTGCTCTTCGACCCGCCGCATGGTCTCTTCCTCGTCGGCTACGCCGACGGCGTCGCGGTCGCGACCGGAGCCTGGCGCCGCTCGCCGGTCCGGGCGCTCGGTGGCAGCGCGGCCGCCGAGATCAAGCGGATGTACGTCGTCCCCGAGGCCCGCGGCGCCGGCCACGCCCGCGCCGTGCTCGCCGAGCTGGAGCGCACCGCCGCGGCCGCCGGCTACGACCTGCTGGTGCTCGAGACCGGTCTCAAGCAGCCGGAGGCGATCGAGCTCTACGGATCCTCGGGCTACCAGCGGATCCCCGGCTTCGGCCACTACCGCGACAGCCCGCTGTCCCGGTGCTTCGCGAAGCTGATCGGGTGAGGCTGAGACGTGACTGTGCGGGGGAAATGTGCGGTTCGGGAGGGAAGTTTCCCGGGCGA
>CAZJDU010000288.1:0-1727 GCA_964544855.1 uncultured Nocardioides sp. | reverse complement strand
CTGCTCCGTGGCCGAGCCGACCGGCTACCTCGTCGACCTCGGCGTCCTCTGAGCCACGTGCGATGCGTGGTGCTCACCGGGTCGAGTGTGGCTCCCGGGGGGAGGCCAGCCAGGCACCGGCGTCGCGAAGCCAGCGACGCGTGACGGCGGCGCCACGCCGGGCCGCGTCCCGGCTCCGGACGGCGAACGCGAGGGCGGACTCCCGGGCGCGTGCAGCCGCGGGCCCGCTGCGCTCCCGGACCTCGTCGTACACGTGGCGTGCCGTCGCCGCGAGCTGCCGGGCCATCACCGCGAGCCGGTCGGCGAGGTCGCGCGCACCGTCGGCAGCGGCAGCGCCGGTGCGCGGACGGGGGGCAGCGACGACGACCAGCACGGCGGAGGAGGCCAGCAGGAACAGGGTCGTCTCCCGCGACAGGAAGGCCACGATGCCGAGCGGGGCCCAGACCGCGGCCGCGATGGCGAACAGCCCGGCCAGGATCGTGTGGCGCCGCTCAAGTGGCTGGCGGGCGATCCGGGCGACGGCCGGCGCGTGGTGCCAGCCTTCCGGCAGCTCGGGCAGCCGGGCCGTCCCGTCGCCCCGGACGCCGTCCGAGGCCGCCGTTCCGTGCACGAAGACCTCGTCGAAGGCCTCGGCCGGCGTGGGGTCGGGCGCGGGCGCCTGCGCGGTGCGGGGAGGGGTCGAGACCGTGCTGGTCATCGCGGTGTGCTCCGGTGGGCTGATGGTGATCGCGCAGCACCTGCCCCTGCCGTGACCCGGCGAAACCCCCGCTGGCGGTGAGCGCACGCCGTGGTTCGCGTGCCGCCGGGGGCCTTGCGCACGACGTCCACGACCGGACGATCCGGATGCTGCGCATCGGGCGCTCGCGTCCGCGCGGGGACCGCAGGGGGCGGATCGTCAGGGGCTCGCGGTGGCTCCTCCTCTGCACCCGAAACGGGAGGAGTCCCGAGATGGCTGGCCCGATGACCGAGACCCAGGTGCGAGCGTGCACCGACGTCGACGAGCTGTGGACGTCGTTCCTCGACGCCCGCAGGCGTGGCGACGAGGCACAGGCCGAGCTCGTGCGTGCTCGGATGGCGGAGCTGCAGGAGGAGCGCGCCGTGGAGGAGATGGACGACGACCAGCTCCTGGCCCAGATCGCGCACCTGCGGCAGGCGGCCGACAGCGAGGACGAGACCATCGACCTCAACACCAGCCCACCGGGTCCGGTGGCACGGCTGTCGGCACTCCTCGACGAGGCTGCACGGCGCGACCTCTGACCGGGACGACACGTGGACGGACGGCGTCGCCCTTCGGGCGGCGCCGTCGCGCGTGCAGGACGTCGTCGTCGGCCACGCCGCTCCGAGCGGCGTGGCCCGGTCTCAGAAGACGGAGTTCTCGGTGTAGGTGCCCCACGCCTCCTGGAGGACTGCGCTGACCTCCCCCACGGTGGCGTCGGCGCGAACCGCCTCCAGGATGTGCTCGACGAGGTTCTCGTCGGTGTCCGCAGCCGCCCGCAGCGCACCGAGGCGCTCGGCCACCAGGGCGTCGTCGCGCTCGGCCTTGACCTGCTGCAGCCGCGAGACCTGCCGCTCACCCACCTCGTTGGAGATGCGCAGGATCTCCAACGGCTGCTCGTCGCCGCTGTCGGTGTACGCGTTGACACCGACCATCTTGAAGTCGCCCTTGTCGACCCGGTTCTGGAACGCGAAGGCGGCGTCGGCGATCTCCGAGGAGAACCAGCCGGTCT
>CAZJDU010000287.1:0-1757 GCA_964544855.1 uncultured Nocardioides sp. | reverse complement strand
CAACCAGCACGGCTGGCAGTGGGCGGCGGGCACCGGCACCGACGCGGCGCCGTACTTCCGGATCTTCAACCCGATCACGCAGGGCGAGAAGTTCGACCCCTCGGGGGACTACATCCGGCGGTGGGTGCCCGAGCTGCGCTCTCTCGACGCGCCGGACGTGCACCGTCCCTGGCGCCTCTCGGACGGACCGCCGGACGGCTATCCCATCCCGATCGTCGACCACTCCGAACAACGGGTAGCGGCGCTGGAGGCCTACCAGCGGCTGCGTGACCGAGGGTGACGGACAGCGGGAGGGTCGGATGTACCGCCACAGCAGCGTGGTGCCCCACGACATCGCCGAGGTGTATGCCTGGCACGGCCGGCCGGGTGCGTTCGAGCGGCTGGTGCCGCCGTGGCAGCCGGTCGGGCTGGAGCAACAGGCGGACGCGCTCGAGGACGGCAGCGCGGTGCTGCGGTTCCCCGGCGGCCTGCGATGGGTCGCCGAGCACGACCCGTCCGGCTACGACCCGCCGTACCGCTTCGTCGACCGGCTCACCTCGCTCCCCCTGGCACCGGTGCTGCGATGGCGCCACCAGCACGACTTCGCGTGCGAGGACGGCGGCACCCGCGTCACCGACACGGTGACCACGACGCTGCCCGACCGGTTGCTGCGACCGATGTTCGGCTACCGCCACCGACAGCTGTACGGCGACCTCGCGGCCCATGCGAGCGCGGCGGCGATCTCCGGCGGTCGCCTGCTCACGGTGGCCGTCACCGGGACGTCGGGCACCGTCGGCAGTGCGCTCGTGCCCTTCCTGACCACGGGTGGACACCGCGTGATCCGCCTGGTCCGACGGCCGGCGCGACGGCCCGACGAACGTCGGTGGGATCCGGAGGATCCGGCGACGGACCTGCTCGACGGAGTCGACGCCGTCGTTCATCTCGCCGGGGCGCCAATCGCCGGACGACTGGATGCGGCGCACCGGGAGGCGGTCCGTGACTCGCGGGTCGGTCCGACCGCGCGCCTCGCCACGCTGGCCGCCCGCAGCGGGGTCGAGGTCTTCGTGAGCGCCTCCGCGGTCGGCTTCTACGGTCCGGACCGAGGGGACGAGGAGCTGACCGAGCACAGCGAGCGCGGTGACGGCTTCCTCGCCGACGTCGCGGTCGACTGGGAGGACGCGGCGCTGGCTGCCGAGGCCCAGGCGGGCGGGACCCGCGTGGTCTGCCTGCGGTCCGGCGTGGTGCTGACCCCCACCGGCGGTCTGCTCCGGCTGCAGCGCCCCCTCTTCCTCGCGGGGCTCGGCGGCCCGATCGGCTCCGGCGACCGATGGCTGCCGTGGATCGGACTCGACGATCTGCTCGACATCCACCTGCGCGCTCTGGTCGACGAGCGCCTCGAGGGCCCCGTCAACGCGGTCGCGCCGGACCCGGTGACCGACACCGCGTACGCCCGGGCCCTCGGGCGCGCCCTGCACCGGCCGGCACGGCTCCGGGTGCCGGCGCTCGGCCCGCGGCTGCTGCTCGGCGAGGCCGCCGCCCGCGAGCTCGCGCTGACCAGCCAGCGGGTGCGCCCGGCCGCGCTGGAGCGGGTGGAGCACCGCTACCGCTATCCCGACGTGGAGGACGCCCTGCGGCACGTGCTCGGCACCCACGGCGGCTGAGGACGGTGGTTTCGAGGCTCGTCGCCAGGGCTCCTCGCACCTCGACCACCGTCACGCCACGTGGTTGAGGTGCCGAGCTTGCGAGCTGTGACGCTGGTCGAGGTGCGAGCTTGCGAG
>CAZJDU010000286.1:0-1779 GCA_964544855.1 uncultured Nocardioides sp. | reverse complement strand
AGCGCCGCGACGGAGTTGAAGCCGAAGTTCTGGCCTCCCCACCCGGTGTTGACCGTGATCATCCGGCCCTGCGGCGAGTCGCCCAACCGGGTGCCTCCGAAGCCGGGGACGGCGCCGGGCAGCACGATCCGGTTCGCCCGGGGCTCCCACAACCCGTGCACGGTGAGCCCGCCGACGAGCTGGGAGAGCATGCTCATTGGTGCGACAGCTCGGAGCCAGATCTCGAGCGAGCCGCCCGTGGCCACCGTGCTGGCCGCGCTGCCGGGCAGCGCGGCCACGCTCACGATGGTGTAGGCGATCGCCGTGCGGGCTCGGGTGCGCCATCCGCCGAGGAAGTACTGGCGGGCTCTCGCCGCGAAGAACTGCCGGCCATCCGTCGCCGGGTCGTCGAGGAAGACGTGCTTGCGGTTGTCGATCCTGGCGGCGCGGCCGGGATCCCGTCGGGCGAGCTCCTGCTGGAGCGCGGCCCATCTCTTGCCGCTGTCGCGATGGAGCAGCGCAGCGAGCTCGGCTGACCGGCGCAGGGGCATCGCGTCGAGGATCGCCGCGGCGTCGCGCTCGCTCAACCGTTCCTCACCGAGCCGGTCGCCCCGCAGGATCTGAACCGCGAGGCCGGTGTCCATGCGGGTGACGACCTTCGCGGCATAACGATGATTGCGGGCGGCGAGGGATCGCAGCAGCCGGAGGGCCGACCCGGCATGGTCGCTCAGATTGTGCGCCAGGCGGGCGCGGATCTCCTCGCCCGAGAGCGCGCCGGCTCTCCGGATCGCCTCGTCCCGCAGCCAGTGCGGTGACCCTGCCGTCCAGTGGTCGGGACCGATCGACTCGCGCAGCACGTCGTGAGGCAGCGCGGCCGCCAGGTGCATCGCGAGGGTCTTCAGCTCATGCTCGGTCTGCGGGCCGAGCAGCGGCGTCGTGAGGGCGCGGGCCGCGGCAGCGGGACCGAGACGCAGCAGTCGGGTGACCTGGGTCCGCTCCCCGGGATCCCGGCGGGCGGTGTGCTCCGACCGCGCTTCGACGGAATCACGCTGGGGGCCGAGCTCGGCGCCGAGCCGACTCCGGCACTTCTCGAGGACGGCGTCACGCCGCGCCTCCGGCAGCAGGGCGAGCAAGCGGTCCGGGCCGCGCAGCGGGCTCCCATCCGGCGAGCGTGGGGCGGCGGCCCGTTGGATGCGGTCGGATGCGTCCCATGCCCATTGCCGGCTCCGTTGCCCGAGTTCCTCGGCCCACCAGGTCTCGACGACCGTCGCCGCGGTGCGGTCGTCGAGCGCGGCGAGCAGCGCCGCCTCCTGCTGCGGCGGTGCCGGCAGTCGGCCGGCGCGCGCCAGATCGTGGATCGGCCCGCGGACTCGCCGCTCCCGCCCCTCGCGCCGGAGGAGCTCGACGGCCACCTGCAGCGACAGCTGCGCCGACGGGCGGTCACCGCGAGCCACCGGCGTACCGTCCGGACCGTTCGGGCCCTCTCGCCGCTCCACCAGCTCGGCCAGTAGGTCGCGGCGGAGCTCGGGTGCGAGCCGCCAGAAGACGGCATCGCGCGCCTGCGGCGACCGGATCGCGACGACGGTGTCGGCGATGCGGGCGAGGGGAAACCGCGGCGGGTCGGCGTCACGATCGTGCTCCATCTCGGTGACGAGTCGGGCAACCTCCTGCGCCGGCACTCGCGCGACCAGATCCGTCAGCCTGCCGCCGACCTTCGGCGCCCGATCCCGCTCCGGGTCGGCCAGATCGTCGTTGAGCTCCCGTGCCAGCGGTCCGGGGCCGGCGTCGTGGATGCGCGCG
>CAZJDU010000285.1:0-1814 GCA_964544855.1 uncultured Nocardioides sp. | reverse complement strand
CTACGACTGGGCGAGCAGCCGCCGCAGGTCCTCCCGGTCGGCATCGACCATCAGCCGTGCCAGCTCGGGCGCGCGGGTCTGCGCCTCCCAGCCGAGCTCCGCACGGGCCTTGCTGGAGTCGCCGATCAGCGCGTCGACCTCGGACGGGCGCTCGAAGGCGGAGTTGTGCTTGACGTGGTCGGTCCAGTCGAGCCCGGCGTGGGAGAAGGCCGCCTCGCAGAAGTCGCGCACGGTGTGACCGACACCGGTGGCGAGCACGTAGTCGGACGGCTCGTCGGCCTGCAGCATCCGCCACATGCCCTCGACGTACTCCGGCGCATAGCCCCAGTCGCGCACGGCCTCGAGGTTGCCGAGCTCGACGTGGTCGGTGATGCCCTCCTCGATCGCGGCGACCGCCTTGGTGATCTTCCGGGTCACGAAGTTCTCGCCGCGGCGCGGGGACTCGTGGTTGAAGAGGATCCCGGAGACGGCGTACAAGCCGTAGGCCTCGCGGTAGTTGACGGTGACCCAGTGCGCCTGCAGCTTGGAGGCGCCGTACGGCGACCGCGGGTGGAAGACCGAGTCCTCGCGCTGCGGCGGCGGGGTCAGCCCGAACATCTCCGACGTCGAGGCCTGGTAGAAGCGACAGTCCAGCCCGGCCGCCCGGATCGCCTCGAGCAGCCGCAGCGTGCCGATCGCGTTGGTCGACGCGGTGTGGTCGGGCATCTCGAAGGAGATCTTCACGTGGCTCTGCGCGCCGAGGTTGTAGACCTCGTGCGGCTCGATCATCCGCACCAGGTTGACCAGGCTGACGCCGTCGGTGAGGTCGCCGTAGTGGAGGTGCACCCGCGGGTCCTTGTTGAGGTGGTCGATCCGCCCCCGGTTGAGCATCGACGAGCGCCGGACCAGGCCGTGGACCTCGTACCCCTTCTCCAGCAGCAGCTCGGCGAGGTAGGAGCCGTCCTGACCGGTGATCCCGGTGATGAATGCGCGCTTCACCCGCACAGGGTACGTCCCACCCGCCGGGTGAGCGCCGGACGTCCTGCCCCGCTCCGGACGTAGCCCGGCGCCGTCCGTCTCGTTCACCTCCCTGACAGCACGGCCAGTGGCAGCCGGCCGACGGAGACTCCGAAGGGGAGAGCGCAGATGTCCCAGTCAGTTGACGTGGTGGTCGCCGGAGGCGGCGGCTTCATCGGGGGCCACCTGGTCGCCGACCTGCTGCAGCAAGGCAGGTCGGTGCGTGCTGTGGACGTCAAGCCCACCGAGGAGTGGTACCAGGTCCACGGCGCCGCGCAGAACGTCCGGGCCGACCTGTCGCTGCTGGAGAACGCCCGCGCCGCGACCGAGGGCGCCCGGGAGGTCTACATGCTCGCCGCGGACATGGGCGGCATGGGCTTCATCGAGAACAACCGCGCGCTGTGCATGCTCTCGGTGCTCACCAGCACCCACATGCTGCAGGCGGCGAAGGAGCACGGCGTCGAGCGCTACTTCTACTCCTCGTCGGCCTGCGTCTACGCCGCCGAGAAGCAGACCGACACCGCGGTGACCGCGCTGCGTGAGGCCGACGCCTACCCGGCCATGCCCGAGGACGGCTACGGCTGGGAGAAGCTCTTCACCGAGCGGATGTGCCGCCACTTCGCCGAGGACTTCGACATGGTCACCCGGGTCGCGCGCTACCACAACGTCTACGGCCCCGAGGGCACCTGGGACGGCGGCCGCGAGAAGGCCCCCGCGGCGGTGTGCCGCAAGATCGCGACCGCCGCGATCACCGGCGAGCACGAGATCGAGATCTGGGGCGACGGCGAGCAGACCCGCAGCTTCATGTACATCGACGA
>CAZJDU010000284.1:0-1843 GCA_964544855.1 uncultured Nocardioides sp. | reverse complement strand
GATCTACGACGCCCTGGAGATGGAGTACCGCAAGCTCAAGGTCCGCAAGGACCCCAACTGCGCGCTGTGCGGCGACAACCCCACCGTCACCGACCTGATCGACTACGAGTTCTTCTGCGGTGCGGTCTCCGACGAGGCCGCCGAGGCCGCCGCCGACTCGACGATCTCGGTCGTCCAGCTCGAGCACATGCTCAAGGAGCGCGAGGAGGGCAGCCGCGACTTCGTCCTCGTCGACGTGCGCGAGGAGGTCGAGTGGGACATCAACCGGATCCCCGGGGCGGAGCTGATCCCCAAGGGTGAGTTCCTCAACGGCAACGCCCTGGAGCAGCTCCCCGCGGACAAGCAGATCGTGCTCCACTGCAAGTCCGGGGTGCGCTCCGCGGAGTGCCTCTCGATCGTCAAGGGCGCGGGCTACGACGACGCGGTCCACGTCGGCGGCGGCGTGGTCGCCTGGGTCAACCAGATCGACCCGAGCCAGCCCGCCTACTGATCCCGACCTGCCGCTGCCACCGACGGTGGTCGAGGTACGAAGGCCGCCTGGCGGCCTGAGCCTCGAGGCCACCGGACGTAACCGGCGGCCGGCGACCTCGTTGGTCCGGGTGTCGCCGGCGGGCACCCTCCCGCCCGCCGGCACCCGGCTTTGTCGAGCGTTATCTGCACCGGGGGAGCATCACCGAGGGCCTCGTCCGCGCCAGGACGGGGCCCTCGGCCCGTCTCCGGACGGCTCCGCGAGAATCAGCGGATGACCCCGGAGCAGGAGGCCTACGTCGAGCGGGTGCTCGGTCTCGTCGAGGCCGTTCCGCCCGGCAGGGTGACGACCTACGGCACCATCGCCGCGCATCTCGGCGGCGGCGCACGCCGGGTGGGCACGATCATGGCGCTGCACGGCGGTGGCGTCCCCTGGTGGCGCGTGGTGCGTGCCGACGGGTCGCTCCCGCCGAGCCACCAGGAGCGTGCACGGGAGCACTACGCCGCCGAGGGCACGCCGGTGCGCGGCGACCGGGTCGACATCCGCAGCGCCTACTGGGACCCGGACGACTGACCCGACGGCCCTCAGCCGGACGAGCGTGCTAGCCGCGGCGGTCCTGGCTCCCGCCGCCGCGTCCCGGAGTCGAGCGTGCTGCTCAGGAGAGCGCGGCGATCGCCGCGTCGTAGTCGGGCTCCTGGGCGATCTCGGGGACCAGCTCGCTGTGCACGACCGTGCCGGTCTCGTCGACCACCACCACCGAGCGAGCGAGCAGCCCCTCGAGCTTGCCCTCGGCCATCGTGACGCCGTACTGCTCGCCGAAGTCGGACCGGAAGCCCGAGCCGGTCGCGACGTTCTCGATGCCCTCGGCGCCACAGAACCGGCCCTGCGCCATCGGCAGATCGTTGGAGACGCAGACCACCTGGGTGTTCGCCAGGCCCGAGGCGAGCTCGTTGAACTTCCGCACGCTGGCCGCGCAGACCGCGGTGTCGATGCTGGGGAAGATGTTGAGCACGGTGCGCTGGCCCTCGGCCAGGCCGACGGGGCTGAAGTCGGCGCCGACCAGGTCGACCTGCGGAGCCTCGGCCCCGGGCTTCGGCAGGTCGCCGACGGTGGTGATGGGGTTGCCGCCAAGAGTGATGGTTGCCATGTCCTCAATCTACAAACCCGGACGAAGGACGGACGGCCGCACCCCCCAAGAGCGACCGCCCGTCCACCCCCATCGTTGCCGGTGGGTGGTGACCGTAAACCTCCGAGGCGCACGAGACGCGGTCCCGGCGTGCCGACGCCTTGCGCAGGTCGCGGTGCCGGGTGCGGAAGTCGGAGGCCCTGGCCGGTTGGGTCGCGGTTCTTGGCTGGGCGCCGCTGCCGGCTGCG
>CAZJDU010000283.1:0-1895 GCA_964544855.1 uncultured Nocardioides sp. | reverse complement strand
CCGCCGTCCTCGAGCACGGCGATCTGGCGCTCGGCCTCGAACGCGATGGCGCGCCCCAGCGACCGGACCGAGTTGAGGTTCTTGGTCTCGGTGCGGGTGCCCAGCTCGGGGTCGCCGACGCGCCGTACGGACACGTTGGCGTCGCAGCGCATCGATCCCTCCTCCATCCGCGCGTCCGAGACACCCAGCGCCTGGACGATGCCCTGCAGCTCGCGCAGGTAGGCCTGGGCGGTCTCGGGATCGTGGATGTCGGGGCGTGACACGATCTCGAGCAGCGGGACCCCGCAGCGGTTGTAGTCGATCAGCGTGGTGTCGGCACCGTGCAGCCGGCCGGTCGCCCCGAGGTGGGTGGACTTGCCGGTGTCCTCCTCCATGTGGAGGCGCTCGATGCGCACGCGGACGTCGTTGCCCTCCACGTCGAGGTCGAGCCAGCCGTCGTGGCACAACGGGACGTCGTACTGGCTGATCTGGTAGTTCTTCGCCAGGTCGGGGTAGAAGTAGTTCTTGCGATGGAACCGGCACGTCTCGGCGATGCCGCAGTTCAGCGCCAGCCCCAGCCGGGCGGCCGAGGCCACGGCCTCCCGGTTGGCCACGGGCAGGGCCCCGGGCTGGCCGGTGCAGACCGGGCAGACGTTGGTGTTGGCCGGCGCGCCGAAGTCGGTCGAGCACCCGCACCACATCTTGGTGACGGTGTTCAGCTCGACGTGGACCTCGAGGCCCACGACCAGCTCCCAGCCGTCCTTCACTGCCGTCACCATGTCACACCCCCGCAACGGCGCGTTCGCCGGTCGGAACCGCCGGTAGCCCGAGGTCCTGCTCCAGCGCCCAGGCGACGCGGTACATCAGGTCGTCACGCAGCAGCGGCGCCATCACCTGCAGGCCGGTGGGCAGCCCGGCCCCGTCGCGGCCGTTGGGCAATGACAGCGCGGGGATGCCGGCCAGCGAGGCCGGCACCGTCGCGACGTCGTTGAGGTACATCGCCAGGGGGTCGGCGGTCTTGTCCCCCAGCGGGAACGCCACCGTCGGCGAGGTCGGCGAGATCACCACGTCGACTCCCTCGAACGCCTGCGCGAAGTCCCGGGCGATCAGCTGGCGCACCTTGCTGGCCTGCAGGTAGTAGGCGTCGAAGTACCCCGACGACAGCGCGTGCGTGCCGATCATGATGCGGCGCTTGACCTCGGCCCCGAACCCGTGCTCGCGGGTCAGGGCGTTCATCTCCTCGGCCGTGGCACCGTCGACGCGGTTGCCGTACCGCACGCCGTCGAACCGCGCGAGGTTGGACGACGCCTCCGACGGGGCGATGAGGTAGTAGGCCGGCAGGCCGTAGCCGGCGTGCCGCAGCGAGACCTCGACGATCTCGGCACCGAGATGCTCGAATCGAGCCAGCGAGTCGGCGAAGGCCGCCTCGACGCCGGGCTCGTAGCCCTCGCCCTGCAGCTCGCGCACGACGCCGATGCGCAGGCCCTCGACGCCGTCCCGTAGGTGGAGCGTGAGGTCGGGCACCTCGTCCGGGATCGAGGTCGAGTCCATCACGTCGTGGCCCTGGATCACGGTCTGGAGCAGCGCGGCGTCCTCGACCGTGCGGGCGAAGGGGCCGGCCTGGTCGAGGCTGGAGGCGAAGGCGACCAACCCGTACCGCGACACCGCGCCGTAGGTCGGCTTGGCACCGACGATGCCGCACACCGCCGCTGGCTGGCGGATCGAGCCGCCAGTGTCGGTCCCGATCGCGACCGGGGCCATCAGCCCCGCGACCGCAGCGGCCGACCCGCCCGAGGACCCGCCGGGAACCCGTCCCAGGTCCCACGGGTTGCGGGTGACGCCGAAGGCGGAGTTCTCGGTGGACGAGCCCATGGCGAACTCGTCCATGTTGGTCTTGCCGAGGATGACGACGTCGG
>CAZJDU010000282.1:0-1950 GCA_964544855.1 uncultured Nocardioides sp. | reverse complement strand
AGTCCTGCGGCAAGTGCACGCCGTGCCGCGAGGGCGGCTACTGGCTCAGCCAGGTGATGGAGCGCATCGAGACCGGCAACGGTCGCCCCGAGGACCTCGAGGTGCTGCAGGACGCATGCGACAACATCTTCGGCCGCAGCTTCTGCGCGCTCGGGGACGCCCTGACGTCACCGATCGTGAGCGGGCTCAAGCTCTTCCGCGACGAGTTCGAGGCACACATCCGCCTCGGTCGCTGCCCGAAGGGCGTCACCGAGCCCGTCCCACGGGAGCAGTCCACGCTGACCGACCCCGAGTTCCTGCGCCCCGTCACGGCGGACCCGCTCGCCGCGGCCGGGCTCGTCTGACGGTTCGGGAGCCCCCGCACCACGTCCCTATCCTCACGCCCGGCCGCATCCGCGGCCACGACCCGGCAAGGCATCGCAGTGAGCGACCAGGTCACGCTGACCATCGACGGCGAGGAGATCACCGTCCCCAAGGGGACGCTCGTGATCCGTGCCGCCGAGCAGCTCGGGACGATCATCCCCCGGTTCTGCGACCACCCGCTGCTGGACCCCGTCGGGGCCTGCCGGCAGTGCGTCGTCGAGGTCGAGGGCGTCCCGAAGCCGCTCATGGCCTGCACGGCGACGTGCACGCAGGACATGGTCGTCAAGACCCACCTGACCTCCGACGTCGCGCGCAAGGGACAGCAGGGGACGATCGAGTTCCTGCTCGTCAACCACCCGCTCGACTGCCCGATGTGCGACAAGGGCGGGGAGTGCCCGCTGCAGGACCAGGCGCTGGACCACGGCGCCAACACCAGCCGGTTCGTCGACGAGAAGCGGCGCTACGACAAGCCCGTCGCCGTCTCGTCGCAGGTGCTGCTCGACCGTGAGCGCTGCGTCCTGTGCGCCCGCTGCACCCGTTTCAGCGAGCAGATCTCCGGCGACCCGTTCATCGAGCTGTTCGAGCGCGGCGCGCTGGAGCAGGTCGCGATCTACGAGGACGAGCCCTACGAGTCGTACTTCTCGGGCAACGTCATCCAGATCTGCCCGGTCGGGGCGCTGACCTCCACCGGCTACCGCTTCAAGGCCCGGCCCTTCGACCAGGTCTCGGCCAAGTCGGTCTGTTCCGGCTGCTCGGCCGGCTGCTCGCTGACGGTGCAGTCGCGCCGTGGCGAGATCAGCCGCCAGCTCGCGCGGACCAACATGGCCGTCAACGAGATGTGGAACTGCGACAAGGGGCGCTTCGGCTTCACCGGACTGACCGCGCCGAACCGCCTCCGCACCGCGATGGTCAAGCGCGGCGACGAGCTCGTCGACGTCGAGTGGGGCGAGGCGCTGACGGTGGCCAGCGAGGCGCTGGCCGAGGCCGTCGAGGCGGGCGACAACCGCGTCGCAGTCCTCACCGGGGCGCGGGTCGCCGACGAGGACGCCTACGCGCTGTCCAAGCTGGCCCGCACCGTCCTGCGCACCGACCGCGTCGACAGCCGCGGCGGGTTCGCGGGTGCCGGTGACCTGGCGTCGCTGACCGCCCTGCTCGGCCGCGAGTCCGCCACGTACGCCGACGTCGAGGCCGCACCGGTCACGCTCGTCGTCGGGCTCGACGCCGAGGAGGAGGTCCCGATCCTCCACCTGCGCCTGCGCAAGGCGTGGCGCAAGCACAAGGCGAAGCTCGTCTCGGTCGGGCCCCGCATGGGCACCCTCGCCGAGTACACGTGGCGCCGACTGGCGACGGACCCCGGCACCGAGGCTGCGGCCCTGTCGGCGCTCGGCGCGGCCCTGTCGGTGCCCGACCTCGAGGCCGGCGACTACGAGGCCGCCCAGCTGGCCGACGTCGCCGACGCCGTTCGAGCGGCCGGCGAGGACGCCGTGCTCCTCGTCGGTGAGCGTGCCGGTGCATCCTCGCTGGCTGCCGCTGGCCGCATCGCGGACCACCTCGGCGCGAAGGTCGCGTTCGTGCCCCGTGCCGCCG
>CAZJDU010000281.1:0-2002 GCA_964544855.1 uncultured Nocardioides sp. | reverse complement strand
GTCGAGCGTATCCGAGCCGTTCAGCCCTTGACGCGATAAACGAGACAGGTGTCTCATATCTGGCGTGCTCCCTCACCCCGCATCCAGCCCTGCCCACACCACGGCCGCGTCCTTCGGTCGACGCACCCTGCTCGGCGCCGTCGCCGGCGGCGCGCTGGTCGCCGCCACGCCGCGACCCGCCCACGCCCGAGTCCGACTGCGCCGTCTCGACCGCAGGGTGGTGATCATCGGCTCCGGCTTCGGCGGCGCGGTCGCCGCGCTGCGGCTGACGCGCGCCGGCGTACCGGTCACACTCCTCGAGCAAGGGCGTGCCTGGCCCAGTGGACCCGACGCCGACACCTTCCCGAGCGCGACCTCACCGGACGAGCGAGCGCTCTTCTACGGGTCCGCACCCGAGCTGTTCGGCCGTCCGCTGTCGGTGGCGCCGTACGCCGGCCTCTTCCACGCGGTGCCGAGCCCGACGATGACCATCATGTCCGGCGTCGGCTACGGCGGCGGCTCGCTCACCTACCAGGGGATGACCCTCGAGCCGAGCCGCGCGGTCTTCGAGCACGAGTTCCCGGCCTCGATCGACTACGACGAGATGCACGAGGTCCACTACCGGCGAGTCGCACGCATGCTGCGCCTCGAGACCGCTCCCGACGAGCTCGTCGACAGCGCGACCTACCGGGTCGCACGGATCTTCAAGGAGCGCGCCGAGGCAGCCGGCTTCGACGTGGAGAAGATCCCGATGCCGATCGACTGGTCGTACGCATTGCGCGAGCTCGAGGGTGAGATGAGGCCCGCGTACACCAACGGCGACTGCGCGATCGGCGTCAACAACGGGGGAAAGCACTCACTCGACAACACCTACCTCCGTCAGGCGGAGCGCACCGGGCTGCTGGAGGTCAACCTGCTGCACCGGGTCACCGGGGTCCGTCGTACCACCTCGGGCGCCTGGCAGCTGGACGTGGATCGGACCGACGTCCGCGGGACGACGCAGGAGCAGCTGGTCATCACCACACCGTCGCTGGTCATGGGTGCGGGCAGTGCCGGCACCACCCGGATGCTGGTCCGTGCCGCAGCGCTCGGCGACATCCCCGACCTGCCGGACCGGCTCGGCGGCAACTGGGGGTCGAACGCCGACCGGATCTACCTCTGGACCAGCCTCAACGAGAACCTCGGCGGCGTGCAGGGCGGACCGGTGGTCTACGGCAGCAAGGACTGGTCGGATCCATCGCTGGCCAGCACCATGATCCAGGCCTCGCTCCCACCGATCGCCCTCGGAGCGCTCGGCGTCGACCTCAACTCCACGGTGCTCGTCGGCTACGGCGTCAGCGACGCGCGTGGTCGATTCACCTACGACGGCACGTGCGACGACGCCGTGCTGCAGTGGGACCGAGAGGCGGACCACCACATCCAGACGAGAAGGATCGGCCCGCGAGTGCGCGCGGTCGCGGGCTCGGCGTCCCTGCTCGTCGACACCAACCTCGCCGTTCCCTCGACCTGGCACCCCATGGGTGGCGCGAGCCTCGGCGATGTCTGCGACACCGAGGGCCGCGTGCACGGACAGCGCGGCCTCTACGTGCTGGACGGGGCGCTGCTGCCCGGCACCGCCGCGGCGTGCAACCCGTCGATGACGATCGCCGCGCTCGCCGAACGGGCGATGCAGCGCATCGTCCGCACCGACGTCGGAACGGTGATCTGACCGAACCCGTCGGCGTCGACCGCACGGCGTCAGGGGGCGACCGAGGAGATCGACCTCCACCGGACCGGCCGATCCGGTTGCAGCCTCAGGTGGGATGCCGCAGGATCAGACCCTCCCCGGGAGGAGACCGATGAACGACTCCGTGCTGATCAGCACCGGCCTGCCGATCGCGCTCGCGATCATCATGTTCGGCCTCGGCCTGTCCCTGACCCCGGCCGACTTCGCTCGCGTGGCCCGGACCCCGCGGGCCGTGGTCGTCGCGCTGCTCGCCGTCGGGGTGATGCTGCTCGCGGCCTCACCGGGCGGCACCACCGC
>CAZJDU010000280.1:0-2011 GCA_964544855.1 uncultured Nocardioides sp. | reverse complement strand
CCGTGCGCCTCACCGGCGTACGCGACGACGTCGAGGGTGGACATGACCAGGCCCGCGCCGTTGCCGATGATGCCGACCTGGCCGTCGAGCTTGACGTAGTTGAGGCCCTTCTCGCCCGCCTTGACCTCCAGCGGGTCGGTGGCGTCCTTGTCCTCGAAGGCAGCGTGGTCGTCGTGCCGGAACTCCGAGGCGTTGTCGTCGAGCGACACCTTGCCGTCGAGCGCCTCGAGCTTGTCGCCCGCGAGGCGAGCGAGCGGGTTGACCTCGACCAGCGTCGCGTCCTCCTCGACGAAGACCTTCCAGAGCGTCAGCACCGTCTGGACGGCCTGGTCGGTGAGCTCGGCCGGGAAGGCCGCCTCGGCGACGATCGCGCGTGCCTTCGCCTCGTCGACACCGGCGCCCGGGTCGATCGCGATCTGCTTCACGGCGTCGGGGTTGGTCTTCGCGACCTCCTCGATCTCGACGCCACCCTCGACCGAGGCGATGCAGAGGTACTGACGGTTGGAGCGGTCGAGCAGGAAGGAGAAGTAGTACTCCTCCTCGATGCTGGCCGCGGGGGCGATCAGGACCCGGTTGACCGTGAGGCCCTTGATCTCCATGCCCAGGATGGCGGTGGCGTGCTCGAAGGCCTCGTCGGAGGTCTTGGCGAGCTTGACTCCGCCGGCCTTGCCACGCCCACCCGCCTTGACCTGTGCCTTGACGACCACGACGCCGAGCTGCTCGGCAGCCGCCTTCGCCTCGTCCGGGGTGGTGGCGACGATGCCCTCGGTCACCGGGACGCCGTGCTTGGCGAAGAGCTGCTTCGCCTGGTACTCCATCAGGTCCACTGATTCATGTCCTCTTGCTCGGGTGTCAGGATCGTCGGGTCCGGTCCTCGTCTCGGCACCTTAGACCGGATTGCGGGAAGTCCACGAGTGGACCCCCGGTGAGCGTGACGCTCGTCTCATCCACTACGCTGCCCGCAGCGTGAATCCGAAGGTGAGTGTGGCCCCGCACACGAACTATGTGTGGTGCCATCCACATTCTGGGCGTGGCGCGATTTCGGCGGGGTTGCCTGACCCTCTACCGTCGTTGCTCGTGCTTCACTCAGAGATCATCTTTGGGTCACTCGGGGACTGAGAGCACGGACCTGTCACACGACCAACGGAGAAACGTATGGGGAGCCACCGAGCGGACCATCGTGCGCCAGCGCGATCCCGCCAGCCCGGCGGCCGCCGTGCGACGCCCGCCCCCGCTGCCGGCGTCCCCACCGTCACCACCGAGATCCCGACGCTCGACCAGCCCACGGTCGGCAAGCGCCGCGCCGCGAAGCACCACGACACGGCCCGTCGCGGGCGGATCGTCGGTCCCTCGCTGCGTGCGGCACTCGGCGTCTCCGTCCTGGCCGTCGCGGCCGGAGGTGTGATCACCACCCCGGAGCTGACCCCCGCGGTCTCCGAGACCCGCGTGATGGCGCCGACGGCGATGACCGGCAGCAACACCGGTGGCTCCTTCGCCGTGCTCGACCGCGGCGAGACCGTCAGCCGTGACTCGGACCGTGACGCCCTCGACGACGCCACCGAGGGCGATGTCGCGAAGCAGGCCGAGAAGCAGGCCGAGCGACGCGACGCCAAGCTCGGCCAGCTCGCTCGCGCGGCGGAGAAGGAAGCCGGCGAGATCAACGACAACGCCTGGGTGCTTCCGCTGCTCGACTACCGGCTCACCGCCCGATTCGGTGAGTACGGTCTGTGGGCGAGCGCCCACACGGGGCTCGACTTCGCCGCCCCGTCCGGCACCCCGATCCGCGCGGTCGCCGGCGGCACCGTCACCTCCGCCGGCTACGACGGCTCCTACGGCAACAAGACCGTCGTCACGCTCGAGGACGGCACCGAGCTGTGGTACGCCCACCAGACCTCCTTCGGCGTCTCCGTGGGCGACACGGTGCGCTCCGGCGAGGTCATCGGGTACGTCGGCTCCACCGGCAACTCGACCGGGCCGCACCTCCACCTCGAGGTCCGCCCCGGCGCCGGTG
>CAZJDU010000279.1:0-2087 GCA_964544855.1 uncultured Nocardioides sp. | reverse complement strand
CGTGTACCGGAGAGGCGGGGACGGGAATCGAACCCGTGAATAGCGGATTTGCAGTTCGTCCGAAGGGCTCTAATTGGCCCGAATCGAGCGAATTCAGCGTTACTGGTCGTCCCGAGGTGGTCCAGACTTGGGATGATTTGGGACGATTTGGTTTGCGGGGCGAGTCGGCTCGTGGTCGCCGGCCGGAGAGCCGCTCACTCGAGTGTGCCACCCGTGCGCGTCGTGCGCGTGAGGTCACCGGTAGGCGGCGAGCAACCTCGCGAAGGCATCCGTGAGCCGCGTCGGAGGCAGCCGGTCGCCCGTCGCCTCCCCCGCCAGTCGGAGGGCTCTCGTTCGGCGCTGGGGGTCGTCCAGGAACGCGGCGAGCTGTTCGGCGACGAGCTCACCGAGTCCGTACGGCGCCGACTGCAAGGAAGCGGTCAGGGCGCCGGCGCGGTCGAAGTGCTCGAAGAGCAGGAGCAGGTCGAGCAGATCGCTGCCCATCTTGTCCTGCCGTGCGCCCCGTCGCCCCACGAGGGCGTGGGTCTTGGTGGCGGCGAGTCCGGCCGGCGTGGCGATGGCGAGCCGTCGGCGACCCGTCGCCGGGATGGTGTCGATGTCGGCCGGTTCGGCGGTGTCGAGAGCCCAGCGATGCGCCGCGACGAACAGCCGATCGCGGGCGTCACCGACGGACGCGACCTCGACCGGATCGACCGGGGCGACCTCGATGACCTCGACCAAGGCCCCGCGGATCAGGACGCCGTGCGAGTCCGGGTCGTCGGGCACGGTCGTGTCGGGACGTGCTCGCAGGACCTCGAGCACACCGGGCTCGCGTTCCTCGACCACGGTGTCCGCATCGAGTGTCGC
The DNA here is from genome assembly GCA_964544855.1 of uncultured Nocardioides sp. Taxonomy (GTDB): domain Bacteria; phylum Actinomycetota; class Actinomycetes; order Propionibacteriales; family Nocardioidaceae; genus Nocardioides. The sequence goes on along the minus strand of CAZJDU010000279.1, from coordinate 1,241 downwards.
CCGATGCGCGGTGGCGAGCCGACAGATGACCGCGACCCCGCCGACCAACGCCGACGATGGCTCGGCCTCCTGGACCTGCACAGCCGCGTCGAGCAGTGCCGCCACCGCCCCGTTGGGGTCGGCGATCGTGATCAGTCCCGCCACACCGTTGACCTTCCCTCGGGCAGCTGTGTCCACGCCGCGAGGATCTCACGCCCCCGCGACCGATCACGTGCTAGGTCCAGTGCCGACACGACTGCCGGCACCTGTCGACGCTCCCTCTCCCCTGTCGCTGTTGCCCGGGTGTGCACGAGCCTGCTCGGAGCCACCGCCACGCGGCACGCGCCCTCGCCCGCGGGCGCCTCGCCGAGTCGCAGAATCGCCTGGCGCAGGGTCGTGTCACTGTCGACGTACCAGCTGCTGGGGGCCGTACGGGCTGTCGCGAGAGGGGCGCCCTGCGCGGCCGCCACGGCATCCCCGGCGTGCGCCCACCGGGCAGGCTCCTCCCCGACCAGCGTGGCGGTCGGCTCGGCAGCCAGGTCGATCCAGCGAGGTCGCCACCGATCCGCCAGCTCCCAGAACAACTCCGGCACCAGCGGCGGCCCCTCAGGTGTGATCAGCGACGCCCCGACCAGCCGTGCATGCGCCTGCGACACCGTCGACGGTGCCAGGTCCACTTCCCGAGCAAGCTCACGGATGCCGGGCGGATCGTCGGGCGTCAACAGCAGAGCCAGGGCGACCTCGACGGTCGCCCGGCCGCGACCGAACGCGTCCGCCGGCACCTCGTCCCCGACGGCCTGGCGCGGCAGCGGCGTTACATCCATGTCGACCAGCACGCGGCCGTCGACCACCAGCCGCAGATGCCCCCGCCGATCCAGCCATCCCACCCCCTGGGCTCGCAACGACTCGCGAGCGCTGCCGGTCACCACGTCCGCCACGACCACGAGCGGTCGGCCGTCTGCCACGGCGACATCCCCCGACACCACGGCACGCCCCTGCACCAGCAGGTCCGCCAAGGTCCGCCCCGACCGTCGGATCCGCACGACCGACCCCTCCTCCCCCACGGTCACCTCGAGCCGGACCCGGCGGCACGCCTCGACCAGCGCTTCGACGGCGCTGGCTGCCAGTTCCTCGGTGGATGTTCGCACTGTTCGATTATAAACGAACACGTTTGTATCGTGCGAGACTGAGGTCGTCGAGCCCAGCCTGTACCGGGCGTTCTTCGACGGGCTCTGCACCGAGGTAGTAGGCCTGTTGCTTGG
>CAZJDU010000278.1:0-2100 GCA_964544855.1 uncultured Nocardioides sp. | reverse complement strand
TGTGGATGGTGAGCAGCGGGGTCTTGGTCTGCACGTAGTGCACGTCGGCGGGGTCGGTGATGCCGGCGCGCTCCATGGCGACCTTCACGGCGTCGGCGACCTTGGTGACCATCGCCGTACGACCGATGTCCTCCGGGGCCAGCTCCTCGCTCATCGCGAACCCGACGGTCAGCCGCGGCTCGTCGACCGGCTCGGCGTCGGTGGTGGCGAAGATCGTCGCGTGCGGGCTGATGACACCGTCGGTGCCACCGGACCAGACGATCGGGATCTCCTTGACCTTCTCCGGCGCGGCACCCTTGTCGACCAGGGCCTCGCGGAAGGCGCGGTCGGCGATGATCCGGGTGTAGTCGTTGACGCCGCCGTTGCCCTCGGTCTTGCCGATGATCGCGATCACGCGGTCGGCCTCGAGCACGCCGTCGTCGATCAGCTTCGTCAGCTCGCTGGCGTCCGCGACGGAGTGGATCGGAACTTTCCTGACTTCGATGGGCTGCGGCACGGTGGGTCCTTTCTCGGGTGGTGCTCGGTCGGGCTGGTGGTCAGGCGGGGCGAGTGCTGCGGGCGGCCGCGGCGTCGGGGACGACGCGGGTGCCCGCCGTGCCGGCGACGGCGTCGCCGATCCGGGCGAGCGAGGTGACGATGCCGGTGCCGCCACGCTCGGCGAACCGGGTGACGGCCTCGACCTTGGGCCCCATCGACCCGGCCGCGAACCGCTCCCGCTCGGCGATCCGGCGCATCTCGGCGGGACCGACCTCCCCCACGGGCGCGGCGTGGTCGGTGCCGTAGCCGGCGATCACCGCGTCGACATCGGTGGCGATGACGAGCAGCTCGGCATCGATGTGGTCGGCGATCAGCGCGGCGGTGAGGTCCTTGTCGATGACGGCCTCGACCCCGACGAGCCGGCCGTCGTCCTGGCGAGCCGTCGGGATCCCGCCGCCGCCCGAGCACACCACGACGTACCCGGCGGCGAGCAGGGCGTCGGCGGCCGGCGCGTCGAGGCACTCGCGCGGCTCCGGTGAGGCCACCACGCGCCGCCAGCCCTTGCCCGGGACCTCGACGAACTGCTGGCCGTGCTCGATCATCGTCTGCGCCTCGTCTCGGCTGAGGTGGCGGCCGATCGGCTTGGTCGGCGAGGCGAAGCCGGCGTCGTCGAGGTCGACGAGGGTGCGCGAGACCAGCGTCGCGGGTCGCCGGTCGACGCCGCGCGCCTGCAGCGCCGCGTCGAGCGCGTCGTTCGCGGTGACGCCGACGGTGGCCTGGGTGGAGGCGACGCACCAGTCCAACGGCACCGGAGGGACGACGGCCGCGGCGAGCTCGTTCTTGCGGAGCAGGTTGCCGACCTGGGGCCCGTTGCCGTGGGTGAGGAGGACCTCGTGGCCCTCCGCGACGAGGTCTGCGATCGGCTCGGCCGCCCGGGCGATGGCGGCCTGCTGGTCGCGCACGCCGGCGCTGCCGTCCGGTGCCGTCATGGCGTTGCCGCCCAGGGCGATCACGATCCGCATGGCGTCGAAACTAGTGATCGGCGTGACGCGGGACACCGGCACAATCGGCCAACGCGATGGTCACGTGCTGGCAGGAGTTGCCAACACCCCCCCGGGCCTCTCAGTGGTGGAGGCGGTGGTGCAGCTCCTTGATCTCCTCCTCGAGCTCGAGCGCCGGACCGGCCGTCGGGACACCCGGCGCGACCTCGCGGATCGGCAGCGGCCGCACCGGCCCCGGCGCGACGCCCCAGTCGGCCAGCCAGACCGTGAGCTGGGCACTGGAGGCGGCGTACACGATCCGGCCGAGGCCCGCCCAGGCATGGGCCGCTGCGCACATCGGGCAGTGCTCGCCGGAGGTGTAGACCGTGCACGCCGGACGATCCTCCGGTGTCAGGTGCTCACCCGCCCACCGGGCGATCTCGAGCTCCGGGTGGCGGGTCCCGTCGCCGTCCTTGACCCGGTTGCGGTCGGTGAACAGCACAGTGCCGTCGGCGCCGACCAGCACCGAGCCGAAGGGCTCGTCGCCGTCCTCGACCGCCTCGCGCGCCAGGTCGACGCAGGTGCGCAGGTGCTGCAGGTCCGTCTCGGTCACACTCATGTCGGCGAGTGTGCCAGGGACGGG
>CAZJDU010000277.1:0-2158 GCA_964544855.1 uncultured Nocardioides sp. | reverse complement strand
CGCGGATCCCACCCGCCTGGGAGGCGCGCTCGCGCAACGCCGACGCCTCGGCCCCGCGCAAAGCGAACGCCGGCACGGCCCGTGACTCGACCGGTGCCACCAGACGGCCGGGACTGTCATTGCCCAGAGCAACGGCGCGGGCACCACCCGCAGCGGCCGTCTCGATCACGTCGGTCAGCGTCGATCGGTCCGCCGGCGTGGCTAGCACCAGCGCCCCACGGACCCGCTTGCCCGCGAAACCGTCGGCGGAGCCGTCGCCGACGTCGACCAGCCGAAGCGTCGCTTCACCTTCGAACGAGCGAGCCCCGTCGAGCCCCGTCGGTTCGAGGTCCAGCCCACCAGCGCCGACCTGCAACACGGGCGCCGAGAGTGCCGTGTGCACCGCCACCCGTGGTGTATCCGACGGCGATGCATCGGTCGGGAAGACGCGTAGGTGCTTGAAGTCTGGGCCGAACGACACCAGATATCCATGGGACCAGTAGGACAGCGCGCCACCCTGCAACTCCGTTTCGCGGCCGGTGTCGAACGCGAGCTCGCTCGCCTCGGCGGTGTCGAGCGTCCACGACACGTCGTGCGCGGTGGCGTCGACCGCCGTGCGGACCTCGGTGGCGAGTTCGTTCGCCCACTGGCCGCCCTCGTCGGGCGAAAGCAGGATGGTGATTGCCGAGTAGACGCCGGGCTCGACACGCGCGGTAGCAACGCCGTTGCGGAACGTTGCCTGGGCAGTCCGGAATCCCTGGTCGCCGAACAGCGTCACCCAGCTGGAGTCTGACACAGGCCCGCCGTCCGGCGTGGTCGCGGTGAGGCTGATGTCGTACATCAACGGTTCGACGTACATGCTCAGCGGGATTCGCAGAGCCGCGCTGGAGTCACTGGCTACGGCCGTGATCAGACCGCTGTAGAGCGTCTCGCGCTCCAGTTGGTTCGGGTCGAGCGCCATCGTGACCTTGCTGCTGCCGCCTGCCGGCACGGTGACCTCTGTCGGAGCATCGACAGCATCGTCGGGTACCGCGGCACCGGACTCGGCACTCACAGCCGCCGTCAGTGCGAAGGTCTGCTCGACATCTGAATCGTTGTGGATGGTGGCCGACGCGGTGACCGGTTCGTACGCACCGTCGGCGGCATAGCGAACAGCGCCCAAGTCAAGGGTGTCAGGCAGGGCATAGACCTGCTGCTCGATGGCGGGAACAACGGCGACTCGCCCGGCGCCGCCGGTTTCGACACGATAGTCACCAGTCTCGGCCGAGCCGACCAGCGTGGCCTTGAGGTCGGCGGCCGACAGGTCGGGGTGCGCCTGTGCGAGCAGGGCCACCGCCCCCGCGACGTGTGGTGCCGCCATCGACGTGCCGGAAGCCGTCGTGTACTTGTCGTCAACCGGGGTGCCCATCGACGTTCCAGCAGCGCGTGCGGCGACGATGTTGACGCCGGGTGCTGAGATCTCCGGCTTGACGCCGTAGTCACCAAGGCGGGGTCCGGTGCTCGAGAATCCCGCGAGCACATCGGACTTGTCCACTGCGCCTACCGTCAGCGCACTCTCTGCGGAGGCGGGCTCGCCGATCGTGTTCGGGCCGCTGTTGCCGGCCGAGACGACGAACAAGGTGTCGCTGGATGCGGTGAGCGCGTTCACGGCGGAGGCCAATGGTCCGGTGCCGTCGTCCGGAACCGGCACGCCCAAACTCATGTTGACGACGTCTGCATGGTGAGCGACGGCCCACTGCATGCCCTCGATGATCCAAGAGATCGTGCCGGAGCCGTTGGCCCCAAGGACCCTGCCGTTGAGGAGCTTTGCCCCCGGGGCGACACCCTTGGCGCCATTTCCGGTGCCGGTTCCCGCGATCGTCGATGCCACGTGAGTGCCATGGCCGTACCCGTCCACGGTTCCCTCGGCGTCGGTGAAGTTCCGCTCCGCGACGATCTGACCCTCGAGGTCTGGGTGGGTCTTGTCGATGCCAGTGTCCAACACAGCGACCGTCACGCCCGCGCCGTCGAACCCTGACCGCCATGCCTCCGGGGCGCCGATCTGCGGCACCGAGTCGGCCAGGTCCACGCTCACCTTTGCGTCGAGCCAGATCTTGTCGACGTCCGCCGCATTTCGCTCGCGCGCGGTGTCGTACGCCGCCCAGAACCGCCCGGCATCCTTCTTGCGCACGCTGACGCC
>CAZJDU010000276.1:0-2160 GCA_964544855.1 uncultured Nocardioides sp. | reverse complement strand
AACCTCGCGGTCGCCAACGTGGCGCTGCCGAGCATCGGCCAGGCCTTCGACTCCTCGCAGACGATGCTCAACCTGGTGGCGGTCGGCTACTCGCTCGGGCTGGCGGCCTCGGTGCTCTACCTCGGGGCGCTGGGCGACCGCTACGGCCGCAAGCAGCTGCTCTGCCTGGGTGTCGTGCTGTCGGTGCCGGCCTGCCTGCTGGCGGCGTACGCCCCCAGCGACGAGGTGCTCGTCGCCGCTCGCGTTCTCGGTGGGATCGCCGCCGGCATGGCCTTCCCGACCACGCTCGCCCTCATCGCGGCGCTCTGGTCGGGACCGCGACGCACCCGCACGATCGCGCTCTGGTCGGCGACCGGCGGGGCGATCTCGGCACTGGGACCGCTGACGGCGGGCTACCTGCTCGAGCAGTTCTGGTGGGGCTCGGTCTTCCTGATCACGCTGCCGCTCGCCGTCGTCGCGCTGGTGCTGGCGCTGGTCTTCGTGCCCTCGCACGTCAACGAGGGCACCGAGCCGGTGGACAACCTCGGCGGCGCGTTGTCGGTGCTGCTGGTCGGCGCGCTGGTGCTGGGGATCAACTTCGCGGTCGTGCCCGACTCCACCGGCCTGGTGATCGGCCTCGCCGTGCTCGCGCTCGCCGCGGGCGTGCTCTTCGTGCTGCGGCAACGCCGCGCGCCGAACCCGCTCTACGACCTCGGTGTCGCACGGCGGCGCACCTTCTGGGTGGCGGCCGTGGCCGGGATGATCGTCTTCGGCTCCCTGATGGGCGCGATGTTCATCGGCCAGCAGTACCTGCAGAACGTCCTCGGCTACTCCAGCCTCGAGTCCGGCGCCGCGATCCTGCCCGCGGTCGTGATGATGGTGCTCGTGGCGCCGCGCTCGGCGGGTCTGGTCGAGGCACGCGGGTCACGCTTCACCCTGCTCACGGGCTACACCTTCGTGCTGCTGGGCTTCCTGACCATGCTGCTGCTCTGGAAGGAGAACAGCGGCTACGCCGTGGTGGCGGCGGGCTACGCGTGCGTCGGCATCGGTGTCGGCTTCGCCGGGACGCCGGCGTCCAACGCGCTCACCGGCTCGGTCCCGGTCAACCGCGTCGGCATGGCGTCGGGGACCGCCGACCTCCAGCGCGATCTCGGCGGAGCGATCCTGCAGTCGGTCTTCGGCGCGCTGCTCACCGCCGGCTACGCCGGCTCGGTGCGCTCCGCGATCGGCGACGCCCCGGACGCCGACACGATCACCGACTCCACGGCAGCCGCGCTCACCAAGTCGTTCACGAGCGCCGAGACCGTCGCCGACCGGCATCCGAAGCACGCCGACCAGATCACCGATGCCGCGACCGCCGCGTTCCTCGCCGGCGACCACTGGGCCTACCTCGCCGGCATCGTCGCGGTGCTGGCCGGCGCCGCGCTCGTCGCGGCGCTCTTCCCCGGCAAGGACGGCGAGCGTGCGCTGCTGGCCGCGTATCACGCTCAGGACGCCGCTCGACGCTGATCCCGCGGCCACCGTCGGTCACGGAATGGTCTCGGTGACCGCGTGTCCCTAGCCGAGCAGGGATCCCGCCGACTAGCGTCAGTCGGCATGACGCTGCAGCAGGACGAGGCGCGCGAACCGGACGCGTCGTACGGCGAGCCGCTGGTGGTCATGACCGACGTCCAGAAGTGGTTCGGCCCGCTCCATGTGCTGCAGGACATCAACATGTCGGTCAACCGCGGCGAGGTCGTCGTCGTCATCGGGCCGTCCGGCTCCGGCAAGTCGACGCTGTGCCGCACCATCAACCGGCTCGAGACCATCGACTCCGGCACCATCACGATCGACGGCGACGAGCTGCCCGAGGAGGGCAAGGCGCTCGCCCGCCACCGTGCCGACGTCGGCATGGTCTTCCAGAGCTTCAACCTCTTCGCCCACAAGACCATCCTCGAGAACGTCACGCTCGGACCGATCAAGGTACGCAAGAAGGCCAAGGCCGAGGCCGAGGAACGCGCCCACGAGCTGCTCGACCGGGTCGGCATCCAGGAGCAGGCCCAGAAGTACCCCGCCCAGCTCTCCGGCGGTCAGCAGCAGCGGGTGGCCATCGCCCGCGCGCTGGCGATGAACCCCAAGGTGATGCTCTTCGACGAGCCCACCTCGGCGCTCGACCCGGAGATGATCAAGGAGGTGCTCGAC
>CAZJDU010000275.1:0-2166 GCA_964544855.1 uncultured Nocardioides sp. | reverse complement strand
GGCGGCCTGCTTGAGCCGCTGGGTCGAGTAGCTGTGCAGCCCGCGGGACAGGATGGCGAGTTTCACGGTGAGTCCTGGCGTCGGGGTGGGCGCCGGTCAGGTGCCGACGGGTCGCGTGGTGACGGCCGGCGGCCGGATCAGGCCGACCGGGGACCGGACAGTCGGGCGCCGTCGAGCGGGCCCGATGCAACCACGGCGCCGTTGCGGACGACGGCGCGCACCACCTGTGCCCCGGCCGGGAGGTTGTCAAGCGGGATCCGGTAGCGCACCGGCAGCACCCCGCCGAGCGGGTTGCCCACCGGCCGCAGCTCGATCGCCCCGTCGTTCGCGCGGAGCCGGACGTCGATCGCGAGCCCCCCGCTGGTGAGCAGGCGGACCCGCTCACCACGCAACTCGATGCCCCGCACCAGCGGGGGCAGGTCGATCAGCCGGCGCAGCTGCTCCTGGCTCAGGGTCGCCACGAAGTTGCCCTCGTCGGCGACCACGCGGCGATCGCTGCCCCGCCCCTCGAGGCGGACGCCGAGCAGCGTGACGGCGAGGTGGTCGATCTGGGCCCGGCCGCCACGGATGGGCACGCCGTCCGCCGCCAGGGCGACCGCCGGGACGGTGCGGCGGAGGATCCAGTCGCGGGGCCGGCCGACCGCGTTGACGTGGGTGGGCACGCCGAGCGCCGCCGACAGCCGCCTCGACGCCTCGCGCGGCGCCCGGTCTCGGACCCAGCGCTCCACCGCGAGCACGACGAGGACCAGGATCGCGGCAACGACCACCACCTGGATCAGCATCGGCGCCTCGGATCGCGAGCCCGTGGAGTCTTCCACGGCCGGGTGGTCCCCGCCCGGCCGGTGCGATGGCGCGCCGACCACCGCGGCGCCGGTGCGGGACCGCCGGATGTGACCGCTGGGACCGGCGCCGAGGTGGGTGCGATCGCGGCGCCGGTGCGGGACGGCCGGATGTGACCGCTGGGGCCGGCGCCGAGGCCTCGCGGCGCTCGGCCTACGCTCGCGCCCATGGTCTCGTGGCAGTTCCTCCTCGTCGGCTCGTTCGGCGCCGTCGGCCTCGCACTCGCGGCCGGCACCCTGGCCGCGCTCGCGCACTATCGGCGCAACGGGTACTTCCCCAGCGGGGCACCGGGTGACGAGCCGCCGACCAGGAGGCACCTGGTCGGCATGTGGGTGCGAGTCGCGATCGGTCTCGTGCTGGCCCTGGCGGGAATCGCGGCGCTCGTCTCGCGTGACCTCATCTGACCGCTCGCGTCACCCGGCCGTGCCCTCGCCCCCTGGCGATCCAACGGCCGTGCAGCGCTTGGGGACCGCACCCGGCCGCCGCCTAGACTCGCGCGGCCACCCCTGTGCCACCACCCGACCAGGAGCAATGGCTTGGACACCGAACAGGCCCAGCAGGTCTTCCGTCTCGTCGGTGGGGTCGGGGTCATCGCCATCGTCGGATGGCTGTCGGCGCAGCGGGCGCTGTGGCTCTACAGCCTCGTCAAGGTCGCCCGTCCGATGCCGGACCGCACCGCCCGCGAGGTCGTCCGCGCGAACGTGAAGTACTGGTTCTCCAAGATCCTCGGCCAGCAGAAGCTGCTGAAGTGGTCGCTGCCGGGCATCGCGCACTTCTGGGTCATGTACTCGTTCTTCGTGCTCCAGACGACGCTGCTCGAGGCCGCGCTGGAGCTGTACGACCCGGCCTACAACCTCGCCTTCCTGAACTCGATCACCATCCCGGGCCTGAACATCACGGCCTACGACCTGCTCGGGTTCTCGCAGGACTCGTTCATGGTCCTGTCGCTGATCGCCCTGACGATCTTCGTCGCGATGCGCTTCGCCCAGGACCCCAAGCGGATGGGGCGCAAGAGCCGTTTCGCCGGCTCCAACCTCAACCAGGGCTGGTGGGTGCTCGCCGCGGAGTCGCTCGTCGTCTGGACGCTGCTCATCGCCCACGGCGCCCGGTTCGAGCTGGGACACGCCCCGACCGAGGCCGCCTTCTTCTCGCAGAAGTTCGGTGAGGCCTTCGCCGGGATCGACCACGAGCTCCTGGAGTGGATCGCGGCGGTCAACCTCATCGGCCACATCGCGATCGTGGGTGCCTTCCTGGTATTCACCCTGAACTCGAAGCACCTGCACATCGTCACGATCCCGTTCCAGGAGCTGTTCGCCAAGCAGCCCA
>CAZJDU010000274.1:0-2220 GCA_964544855.1 uncultured Nocardioides sp. | reverse complement strand
GTGCACGTCGTCCAGCTCCGGCACGTCGTCGACGATGTGCACGAGTCGGGGCGGCTGAGCGGTGGTCACACCCCAACCCTAGAGGAGCACCTGACCTGCAGACATCGTCAGTGGGGTGTGGGGCTCGCCATGGGGTCCTCGGTGGCTGTCGCCGTCGACGACGACGTCGGGGCGGGTGGCGAGGTCGGCTCGGGAGCGACCCCGTAGTGGCCGCTCATCATCCGCATCGCGCGACGGACCAGCTGTCCGGGCGTCAGGTCGAGCAGGTCGGACAGCACGACCGCCGGGTCCGGGCCGCCCTCGAGCTCGTCCAGCAGCCGCCACAGATAGGCCTCGTCATGGCTGCGGGCGACGTACTCGCAGATCCACCACGCGACGCCGTACCACGCCTCGGCCTCGCCTCCGCGGAAGTCCTCGTCCTCGGGCAGTGCGTCGAGTCCCGCCTCCGCGAGCGCCAGCGAGCCCGTCGACAGCCGGCGCGCCACCGGGGCGATCGGCTGCACCGAGGTGTACTCGGCGATGCCCTCGGTCAGCCACAGCGGACCGCCGCGACCCCGGTCGCCGAGCATCACATGGGTCAGCTCGTGGCGGATCAGCCGGTCGAACACCCGGCGGTCCTCGTCGAGCACCCGGTCGTTGACCAGGATCCGGTACGACGCCACGGCCGGGTCGGACGTCTCGGTGTCGACGACCACCCGCATCGTGGCGGCGTCGAGCTGCTCGGGGTCGTCGACCGGCAGCCCCGGGGCCCGCTCGAGGGGGCCGAGGTCGCTGAGCGCGTAGACGATCACGTCGACCGGGTCGCTCGCGGGCAGCACGGCGGCGACCTCGGCGCGCCCCCGCGCGACCGCATCCACGACCCGCTGCGCCGTGGCGGCCGTGCCCTCGTCGAAGATGCCGAGCACGCCGTGCTCCTCCTCGACCACGATGGGACCCAGCTCCCAGGGCTGGTGCGCCACCTGCCGGTCGGCCTCCCACACCTCGTCGGACATCGACGCGACCACGTAGCGGGCGCCGTCCTTGCTCAGCGCGAACTGGTAGCGGTCGCGGGTGACGACCGGCGCGTCGTCGTAGCCGTCGAGCTCGAGACTGACCCGGACCTCACCCCAGTAGCGGTCGTCGTCGAGCACGAGCGTGGCGGCGTCCAGCTCGAGCCCGACCCGTCCCAGCGGCAGCCGGTCCAGGTTGTCGAAGTAGGTGCGCTGGGTGGCGCGAGCGTCGCGGTCCCGCCGCAGGACCGTGCGCCGGAAGCCCCGCTCGTCACCCGCCTCGAGCGCGGCGGCGCGCAGACGCAGCAGGTCCTCGATCCGCTCCCGCGCGTCGGCCTCCACCACGGGGCGTGGCACGGGCGGCGCGACATCGTCGGTGCACGCCACCAGCGACAGCGGCGCCACCAGGAGCAGGGTGAGGGCACCCGTGGCAGCACCGGGCGAGCGGCGCCGCAGCGGGGGCGTCGTCGGGGGGGTGCGGTCAGCGGGTCCCATCGACATCGAGCAACGCCCGTTCCTCGGCCGTGGTCACGGCCGTGAACCCGCTGACGTCCTCGGTGATGTCGCGGGCGATCGCCTGCGCCGACAGCCCCACGCGCTCGAGGATCGCGCCACGCTTGGCGTGTGGCAGGAACTCCTGCGGGATCCCGTGGACCTGCACCGGGGTCCGCACGCGGGCGTCGGTGAGCGCCTGGAGCACGGTGGCCCCCACGCCTCCGACCCGGCCGTTGTCCTCGATGGTGACGACCAGCCGGTGCCCACGGGCCAGCTCCACCAGCGCGGGGTCGACCGGCTTCACCCAGCGCGGGTCCACGACCGTGACGCCGATGCCCTGCGCGGTGAGTCGCTCGGCGACCTCGACGGCGATGGTGGCCATCGCCCCCGCCGAGACGACGAGCACGTCCCGCTCTCCGGCGCGGACGAGGACGTCGAGCGGCCCCTGCTCGCCCTCGATGCGGTCGACCGCCGCGACGTCCTCCGGCGGCGCTCCCTTGGGGAAGCGGACCACGGTCGGCGCGTCGTCGACCTGGAGCGCCTCGTCGAGGAGCTCGTGCATCCGGGTGACGTCGCGCGGAGCGGCCAGCCGCAGCCCGGGGACCACCTGCAGCACCGACATGTCCCACATGCCGTTGTGGCTCGCACCGTCGTCGCCGGTCACGCCGGAACGGTCGAGCACGAACGTCACGCCGCACCGGTGCAGCGCACAGTCCATCAGCACCTGGTCGAACGC
>CAZJDU010000273.1:0-2227 GCA_964544855.1 uncultured Nocardioides sp. | reverse complement strand
GCGGCGCCGCTCGCCGCAGACCGCGCGGCCGCTGCGTTCCGGGCGCAGGAGCGCGCGCCCGCTGCGCCGGTCGAGGGCGCCTGTCAGGACGCACTGTCGGAGTTCGTGCTGGTCCGAGCCTGGTATCAGGACCTCACCGGCGCGGGGGAGCCGGAGCGGCAGGTGGTCTATCGGATGACCTGTGGCGGGGAGGTCGACCTCGGGGAGGACGACGCGGGGGCACGGCTGCGCACCGACATGGTGCCCGGCGGCGTCGCGCCGTGGGCGGTCGGCGGCATCCCGGCGGTCGTGCTCGGTCCGACGGGCCCGGACTCCGCGCGATGGGTCCACCGGTACTTCATCGGCATGCAGGGCTGAGCCGGCGCGACGTCCCGCCGGCAGCGCTCCGAGGAGAGTAGCGTTCGGGGCATGATCCGGTTGCTCATCAGTTTCGGCATCCAGCTGCTGGCCAACGCCCTCGGGCTGCTCGTCGCGGCGGCCATCCTGGACGGGATGGAGGTCTCCGGCACGGCCTTCGTGATCGCCGTGCTGATCTTCACCGTGGTCTACATGCTCGCCCAGCCGTTCCTCACCCAGCTCGCGATGACCAAGGCATCCGCGCTGCGCGGCGGCGTCGCACTGATCGCGACGCTGGTCGGACTGATCGTCACCTCGCTGGTCTCCGACGGACTGTCGATCGACGGGATCGAGACCTGGATCGCCGCGACGGTCATCGTGTGGATCGTGTCCCTGATCGGCGTGCTGGTGCTTCCGGCCGTGCTGATCAAGAAGAAGGTCGAGGAGGAGCGGGGCTGACTCCGCGGGCGGGTATCGAGACGTGGAGGGGCCGGTCGAGATCCGCCCGGCGCGCGCCTCCGAGGCGGACGAGCTCTCCGCGCTGGCCCTCCGGTCGAAGGGGTACTGGGGCTACGACGACGACTTCCTGGAGGCGTGTCGCGCCGAGCTGACCTACACCGCGGAGCAGTGCATGTCCGGCGCGATGATGGTCGCCGAACGAGCGGGACGAGCGGTGGGCTTCTACCTGCTCGGCGGTACGCCGCCCGTCGGTGAGCTGCTGGCGCTCTTCGTCGATGTCGACGCCATCGGGAGCGGCATCGGAGGAGTGCTGCTCCGGCACGCACTCACCGCCGCGGGCGAGCAGGAGTTCCGGGCACTGATGCTCGACGCGGACCCGGACGCTCAGCCGTTCTACGTCCGTCATGGTGCCGTCCGGGTCGGGGAGGCGCCGAGTGGCTCGATCCCGGGGCGGGTGCTGCCGCAGCTCCGGTTCGAGCTGTGATCGTGGCGCGTGGCGCATCAGTGGGGAGTCCTGGACACGACTGCTGTGCCGGGTCCTCCCCGGTCACCCGAAGGCGGGCCGTCGTCGCTCAGGGCCGCAGCGCCTCGATGAGAGCGCCGGGGTCGTGCGCGGTGTCGGTGCCCTGCAGGACGACGGTGTCGGCGCCGGCGTCGCTCAGCTCGGCCAGGCGCTCGTCGATCATCGTGGACAGGTTGGGGCTGCGCGGGTCGAGCTCGGCGTAGACCACCAGCCGGCCCCGGCCGTCGCGACCCGCGTCGGCGCGCGCCTCGTCGACCAGGCTGCGGGCGCGTCGTACGGCATCGGCGTCGGCGGCGGCCGTCAGGAGGACGCCGTCGGCGAGCTCGCCCGCGAGGCGGATCGTGCGCGGCCCGGTCGCGCCGACCAGCAGCTCGGGTGGCTCGGGCGCCGGCCAGTCGAGCGTGACCCGGTCGAGCGTGACGTAGCGGCCGGACACGTCCACGGTGTGGCCGGCGAGGAGATCCCGTACGGCGGTCACGTGCTCGCGCAGCAGCGTCATCGGCGAGGCGACGGCGGCACCGATCTGCGCCATCCACTCCTGCACGCCGTGACCGAGGCAGGCGACGTACCGCCCGGGCGCGAGCCGCGCCAGGGTCGCCATCTCCATCGCCGTGAGCGCAGCATTGCGCAGCGGCACGGGGGACAGCCCGACGCCGACGCGCACCCGCTCGGACCAGACCAGCGCGGCGGCCGCGGTGGTGAAGCCGCCCTCGAGGAAGCAGTCCTCCCAGAGCCACAGCTCGGCCGCCGACGACTGCTCCACCGCGTCGACGACGGCACGGAGCTCCTCGGGCGGTGACTGCGGACGGAACACGACTCCGAGCGTTGTCATGCGCTGCATCCTGGCAGCATCCGCCGACATCGGGCATCCGGATTCTGCGGCTCGTGGGTGGTTTCGAGGCTCGTCGC
>CAZJDU010000272.1:0-2231 GCA_964544855.1 uncultured Nocardioides sp. | reverse complement strand
GCCTGACCGGAGCCGGCCGAGGAACGAGGCCGGGTCCGATGGGTCCGGCAGGTCGAGTGGGCGCGCGGCTGAGGCACGAAGCCGCGACCGCCCGTATCGAGACCACGTGACCCGAGAAGGAGATCTCGACCATGTACTTCACCGATCGCGGGATCGAGGAGCTCCAGCAGCGCCGGGGTGAGGAGGAGGTCACCCTGGCGTGGCTGGGTGAGCGGCTGCAGGAGTTCACCGACGTCCACCCCGAGTTCGAGACCGCGGTGGAGCGGTTCGCCACCTGGCTGGCCCGGCTCGACGACCCCGACGACTGATCCGTCAGCGCACCCCGACCGACGCACGCTCCGGCTCGGGCGTCCCCTCCGGCGCCGCCTCGGAGAGGCCGAACCGGCGATGCACCGCCCGGAGTGGCGCCGGCGCCCACCAGGCCCGGTCCCCCAGCAGGCTGATCCCCGCCGGGAGCAGCACGCCGCGCACCAGCGTGGCGTCGATCAGGATCGCCAGCCCGGTGCCGAGCCCGAAGAACTGGATGAAGCTGATCTCGCTGACCGCGAACGCGATGAAGCTGATCGCGATCAGCGCCGCGGCCGTGGTGACGATGCGGCCCGAGTGCGCCAGGCCACGGACGACGGCCTCGCGGGTGCCGTACCCGAGGTCGTGCATCTCCTTGATGCGGCCCATCACGAAGACCTCGTAGTCCATCGACAGGCCGAACGCCACGCAGAAGAGCAGCACCATCATGCTGGTGTCCATCGGCAGCGGCGTGAAGCCCAGCAGCCCGCTGAGGTTGCCGTCCTGGAAGACCCAGACCATCGCGCCCAGCGTCGCCGACAGCCCGAGCGCGTTGAGCAGCAGCGCCCGCAGCGGCTGCACCACGCTGCCGGTGAAGAGGAACAGGATCACGATGGTGGTCAGCATCATCCAGCCCAGCGCGATCGGCAGCCGGCTGCCGATCGCGGCCATGCTGTCGAGGAGGTTGGCCGTCCGGCCACCCACGAGGGTCTCGGTGCCGCCGGGCACCGACACGTCCCGCACCGTCTCGACCAGGTCGCGCGCCTCGGCCGAACGGTTGTCGTACGCGCTGACGACCGTGAACCGCTCGGCCGTGACGCCCTCCGGCTCGGGACGTGGCGGCGGCCCGCCGTCCTGGACGGAGCCGTCGGCGAAGCTGCCGAGGCGGGTGTCGACCCGGACCACTCCGGGGAGCCCGGACAGCTCGGCGGCGTACGACGACACTGCGTCCTCGCCCATCCGGGCGGTGGCGACGACCTCGATCGGGTTGCTGTCGTCGCCCGCGAACTCCTCGCGCAGCAGGTCGCCCGCCTGACGGCTCGACGCCGTCGTGGGCTGGACCCGGTCGTCGGGCGTGCCGAAGCTCACCCCGAGCAGCGGCACGGTCATCAGCGCCAGCAGCACCAGGACCGGGGTGGCGCTCAGCACCGGGCGTCGGGTGACGAAGCGGGCCAGCCGCATCCAGAACGGCGCGGCGCCACCGCGGATGCCGCGCACGCCCGGGACCCGCCACGCGTCGATGCGGTGACCGAGCAGGGTCAGCGCTGCCGGCAGCAACAGGATGGCGCTGCTCGCCGTGATCAGCATGACGCCCATGCCCGCGTAGGCGAAGGAGCGGAGGAAGTACTGGGGGAAGACGAGCAGTGAGGCGAGCGCCACCGCCACCGTCGTCGCGCTGAACGCGATGGTGCGGCCCGCGGTCTCCACCGCCCGGACCACCGCCGGCGCGGTCGCCCGCCCGGCCGCTCGCTCCTCGCGGACCCGGGCGACCATCAGCAGTCCGTAGTCGACCGCGAGCCCGAGCCCGAGGCCGGTGGTGAGGTTGACCGCATAGATCGAGACGTCGGTGACCGAGCCGAGCACCGACAGTTCGGCGAACGTGCCGAGGATCGCCATCACGCCGACGCCGAGTGTCACCAGCGCCGCGACCACGTTGCCGAAGGCGAGCACCAGCAGGACGAGGATCAGCGGGATCGCGATGCTCTCCGCCAGCCCGAGGTCGCTCCCGATCTGGGAGCTCACCTCCTCGGCGATCGCCTCCGGGCCGCCGATGTGGACGCTCACCTCGCCCCGGTCGCCGCCGTACTCCTCGAGCACGGCGGCCGGATCGGTCTCCTCCCCGGGCGCCGTGGTGGCCGTGATGAGCGCGTGCCGGCCGTTCTCCGAGACCAGGGACGGCGCCTCGGTGGTGAAGTACGACGTGACGTCGACGAGGCCGGGATCGG
>CAZJDU010000271.1:0-2243 GCA_964544855.1 uncultured Nocardioides sp. | reverse complement strand
CTACGGCGTCACCGCGTTGTAGAGCCGAGCCGACCCGACGACCGGGCTCAGCCGGAGTAGGGCACCGCGTCGAGAATGATGACCTTGAGCTGGGTGCCGTTCGGCGCCTCGTAGGCGACCGTCTCGCCCTTCTTGTGGCCGTTGATCGCCTGGCCGAGCGGTGACTGCGGCGAGTAGACCGTCATCTGACCGGACTCGATCTCACGCGCGCCGAGCAGGAACTCCTCGGCCTCGTCGTCGTCATCACCCTCGAACTTGTAGGTCACGACCATGCCGGGCTCGACGATGCCGTCGTCCTCCGGAGCGGCCCCGACCTCGGCGCGGCGCAGCATGTCCTCGAGCTGCACGATGCGGCCCTCGAGGCGCCCCTGCTCCTCCTTGGCCGCGTGGTAGCCGCCGTTCTCCTTGAGGTCGCCCTCGTCACGGGCGGCGCTGATCCGAGCGATGATCTCCTGGCGCTGCGGCCCCTTGAGGTCGGCCAGCTCTGCCTCGAGCTTGTCGTAGGCCTCCTGGGTCAGCCAGATCGTGCTCTGCCCGCCGGGCTGCTCGGTCTGCGTCATGGGAACTCCTGGGATAGCGGTACTACGGTGCGGTCTGTGCTGGGTCCGGCCCCTTCGGTACGCGAGTCGGGCATCGGTGCCGCTCGTGCGATCGGGGGATCGCGACTCGCGGGCCGGACAGACGTACAAGTCTAACAAGTGACCCAGCCGGTCGTGGAAAACTCGGCGCACTGGCGGCCGCCGGTCACCGCGGCCGCGGCTGCCCCTCCGCCGTGCACCCGGGTGCGTCGACCGCGGTCGCGCGGCGCTCGGTGGCGATCTCGATGTCGTGATCGGGGCCGTCGGCCGGGTCGGGGGTGAAGCGGACCTCGCCGACGATGGTCTTGTCGACCGCGATCGCGCGCACCGTGCAGTCGACGTCGGCGGCGTCCTCGGCCAGCTCCACCCGCAGCACCGCGGTCGCGGTGTGGTCGTCGACGATCTCGAACCCGATCAGCTCCGAGTCGACCGGCGGGTCGGAGTGCACGGCCGTGACCCAGACCAGCCAGCCGGCCAGGCCGCCCACCACGAGCACCGCCAGCGTGATCAGCACGGCACGGCCGACGCGCGACGGACCGCCGTACCGCTGTCGGAGGGAATGGGCGTCCGTGCTCACCGGTTCATCGTCCCATGGTCGCGCTCACTACCATTCCCGGCATGCCCTCTCACCCGGACCGCACCGGCCTGCGGCTGATGCACGTGCACGCCCACCCCGACGACGAGTCGAGCAAGGGCGCGGCGTCGACGGCCAAGTACGTCGCGGAGGGGGTCGACGTCCACGTCGCGACCTGCACCGGGGGTGAACGAGGGTCGATCCTCAACCCCAAGATGGAGCGTCCGGACGTCCTGGAGAACATCACCGAGATCCGCCGCGAGGAGATGGCACGGGCCCGCGACATCCTGGGCATCCGCCAGGACTGGCTCGGCTTCGTCGACTCCGGCTGGCCCGAGGGCGACCCGAAGCCGCCGCTGCCCGAGGGGTGCTTCGCGCTGGTGCCGCTGGAGGAGTCGACCGAGCGGCTGGTGCGGCTGATCCGGGAGTTCCGACCGCACGTGATCACGACGTACGACGAGCGCGGCGGCTATCCGCACCCCGACCACATCCGCTGCCACGAGGTCAGCGTCGCCGCGTTCGAGGCGGCCGGCGACCCCGAGCGGTTCCCCGACGCGGGAGCGCCGTGGCAGCCGCTGAAGCTCTACTACCACCACACCTTCAACCGGCCCCGGATCCAGGCGCTCAACGACGCGATGGTCGAGCACGGTCTCGAGTCGCCCTGGGCCGAGCGCCTGGAGAAGTGGGAGCCGGAGCCCGAGTGGGACGCTCGGGTGACCACGCGGGTGCCCTGCTCGGACTACTTCGGGGTGCGCGACCAGGCGCTGCTGGCGCACGCCACCCAGATCGACCCGGACGGCCACTGGTTCGCCGTCCCGCGGGAGCTGCAGACCGAGGTGTGGCCGACCGAGGACTACGAGCTGGTCACCAGCCACGTCGGGACCAGCCTGCCCGAGGACGACCTCTTCGCCGGTGTCGAGCCGGGGATGGGAGACTGACCGGGTGCTGCTCGAGCTGATCATCCGCGCCCAGGACGAGGGCCCCGAGGCCAACGACGTCGTCGCGGGCTGGATCGGGTTCGTCGTCTTCATCGGACTGATCCTGGCGGTGGCGTTCCTCGGCTGGAGCCTCACCAAGCAGCTGCGGAAGGC
>CAZJDU010000270.1:0-2251 GCA_964544855.1 uncultured Nocardioides sp. | reverse complement strand
GGTGCGGGATGGTGCCCTGGATGCGCGGGACGCGGAAGAAGTTCTTCTTCGCCTCCTCGACACCCTTGGCGATCGCGGCCGGCACCTCCTTGGCCTTGCCGTAGCCGACCCCGACCAGGCCGTCGCCGTCACCGACGACGACCAGGGCGGTGAAGCTGAAGCGGCGGCCACCCTTGACCACCTTGGCGACGCGGTTGATCGCAACCACGCGCTCGACGTACTGGTTCTTGTCGGAGCCGCCGCGCCGGTCGTCGCGACCGCGGCGCCCGCCACCCGAACGCTGTCCGCGCTGGGATTCACTCATGAGTAGGTCTCCTCTTGCTTCCGCGGTCAGAAGCTGAGGCCGCCCTCGCGGGCGGCGTCAGCGAGGGCCGCGATGCGGCCGTGGTACTGGTGGCCGGCCCGGTCGAACACGACCGACTCGACACCCTGGTCCTTGGCCCGGGCGGCGACGAGCTCGCCGACCTTCGTGGCCTTGGCGGTCTTGTCGCCCTCGGAGTCCCGCACGTCGCGCTCCATGGTGGAGGCCGACGCCAGGGTCTTGCCGACGACGTCGTCGACGACCTGCACGGTGAGGTGCTTGCTCGACCGGGTCACCACCAGGCGCGGGCGCTCGGCGGTCCCCGAGATCTTCCGACGTCCCCGGACCTGGCGGCGCAGCCGCGACTTCGCGCGGGCCGACAGGTGGCGCTGCTGCTTGAGCGTGATCGCCATGGTCACTTACCAGCCTTTCCGACCTTGCGACGGATCTGCTCGTCGGCGTACCGGACGCCCTTGCCCTTGTAGGGCTCGGGCTTGCGGAGCTTGCGGATGTTGGCCGCGACCTCGCCGACGAGCTGCTTGTCGATCCCGGCGACACCGAGCTTGGTCGGTCCGTCGGTGGTGAACGTGATGCCCTCGGGAGCCTCGAACGTGATCGAGTGGGAGTATCCGAGCTGGAACTCGAGGGTGGTCGGCCCCTTGGAGAGCACGCGGTAACCGACGCCGCTGATCTCCAGCCTCTTCTCGAAGCCGTCGGTCACACCGATCACCATGTTGTTGACCAGCGTCCGGGTGAGCCCGTGCAGGGCGCGGCTCTCCCGCTCCTCGTCCGGACGCTTCACCTCGACGACGCCGTCGTTCTGCTCGACCACGATCGGGGCGGCCACGGTGTGGCTGAGCTGGCCCTTGGGGCCCTTCACCGTGACATCCGCACCGTCGATCGAGACGGTCACACCGGCCGGGACCGGGATCGGGAGCTTGCCAATGCGCGACATAGCTGTGCCTCTCTTCCTGGTCTCGTCACCAGACGTAGGCGAGGACTTCCCCACCTACGCCCTTCTGGTTGGCCTGACGGTCGGTGAGCAGCCCCTGGCTGGTCGAGATGATCGCGACGCCGAGACCGCCGAGCACCTTGGGCAGCCCGTTGTGCTTCGCGTAGACCCGCAGGCCGGGCTTGCTGATCCGGCGGACGCCCGCGATCGAACGCTCACGGTGGCGGCCGTACTTCAGGGTGATCGTCAGCGTCTTGCCGACACCGCTCTCACTGTCGGCCACGTCGAAGGAGGTGATGAAGCCTTCCTGCTTCAGGATCTCGGCGACGCCCTGCTTGAGCTTGCTCGCCGGCATCGACACCTCGTCGTGGTACGCCTGGTTGGCGTTGCGCAGACGCGTCAGCATGTCTGCGATCGGGTCAGTCATCGTCATGATGCGTAGTTCTTTCTCGTCGTGGTTTCGCGCCCGCGCGCCGGGTCTCCGGGGCCGGACGCGACCTGTGACGTTGTCATCGGTGGAAGCGGTGAGGGATCTTCACCAGCTGGACTTGGTGACGCCGGGGAGCTCACCGCGGTGAGCCATCTCCCGCAGGCAGACCCGGCACAGGCCGAACTTGCGGTAGACCGCCTTCGGCCGGCCGCACCGCTGGCAGCGCGTGTAGGCCCGCACCTTGAACTTCGGCTTGCGGTTCGCCTTCACCTTGAGGGACGTCTTGGCCATTGCTCTCTCCTCAGCGCTCCGCGAACGGGAAGCCGAGCTGCTTCAGCAGCGCGCGCCCCTGCTCGTCGTCGGTCGCGGACGTCACGACGGTGATGTCCATGCCGCGGGAACGGTCGATCTTGTCCTGGTCGATCTCATGGAACATGACCTGCTCGGTCAGGCCGAACGTGTAGTTGCCGCGGCCGTCGAACTGCTTCGGCGAGAGACCGCGGAAGTCACGGATCCGCGGCAGCGCCAGGGTCAGCAGCCGGTCGAGGAACTCCCACATCCGGTCGCC
>CAZJDU010000269.1:0-2275 GCA_964544855.1 uncultured Nocardioides sp. | reverse complement strand
TGATGCGAGCGTAGACACCGGGGTCCGGCCGAGCTCGGGCGCGCGCCGCGTCAGGCCGCGATGGTGGTCACGACCGAGGTGACCGACGGCCGCCGCGGTGTCGCGGAGAAGCCGAACCGCGGCGCGGGCTCGACCGGCGCCAGCGCGCCCAGGTCGACCCCGTCGACGCTGCCCTCCGCCGCCACGACCGCCCGGACGTCGGTGGCGCCGTACCACTCCCGGCGGCCGCCTCCGGCCGAGCCCCGCGTCCGCACACCGCGCAGCGCCACCCGGGCGACCGGGTCGGTGACCGCGCACCACGCCGGGCTCTCGGCGACCGGCCGAGGCACCACGCGCAGCAGCCGGCCGAGTGCCGTACGGCGGCCGATCTCGAGCGTCAGCGTGAGCGACGCGGTTCGCAGCGTCCAGTCGCTGATCGTGACCGGCTCCACGCGGACCTCGTCGAACCGGTAGGTGGCGGCCACCAGGTCGGCGACCGGCTCCGACGGGGCAACCAGGATGCGGTGACCGGCCGCGGTCTCGATCATGGCATCGGCGAAGGCGCCGTACGGCGAGGTGTCCCAGCGCCCCACGACGACCCGCACGCCGCTGGTCGTGCCCACGCCCGCGATCGCCCCGCGGAAGCGGAGCCGGCCCGTGGGGATGGCTGATCGGTGCGACACGCACCCGACGCTACCGGGCAGGCTCAGGCGCTGAGCTCCTTCACCCGCAGGCCGTCGAACTTGCGGAAGTCGCGATCGAAGGTGACCACCGTGCCGCCGTACGCCGCGGCCACCGCCGCGATGTAGGTGTCGGTCACGATCGGGCCCGAAGCCCCGATCTCGCGTCCCAGGCGGGCGAGCTGCTCGAGCACACCCGCGTCGGCACCCGCGCGTCGATGGGTCGGCAGACCGCTCATGGCTTCGACGAACTGCCAGGCCGCTTCGAAGGTGGCCGCCTCCTCGAACACCCGACGGTTCGTCGCCACCCTGGCGAACCCGACCCAGACCAGGTCGGCCACAGTGAACGGCTCACCCGCAGCGGACGACGCTCGCCACCACTCGATGGCCGGGAGATGGTGGACATGATCGGGTCGGTAGAGCGCGACCAGGACGTTGACGTCAAGAACGTTCACGACGGAACTGCTCTGCGTAGGCGGCATCCTCCTCGGCGTACATCGCATCGTGGAGGCCGGCGTTCGTGCTGAGGTCGACCCCCGGTCGTACGCCGAGACGGCCCCGGAAGACCGGAAGCTCCGCCGGCTGGCCCGGCTGTGGCGACGGCAGGGTCAGGTAGTGCTGCAGCGCCTGCTCGAGCACCTCCCCCACCGTCTGTCCGCGCTCACGGGCCCGCCGCTTCACGGCCTCCAGCAGACCGTCGTCGAGATTGACCGTCGTGCGCATGTGATGAGTCTATCATCGATGATCGCGCATCACCTGCATCACCCTGCCGGCAGCCCGTTCTTCGGACCTGTCGTTAGGGTCGCCGCGTGCCGACCCTCGTGCTCGCCTCCGCCTCGCCCGCTCGCCTCCAGACGCTCCGCAGCGCCGGCCTCGACCCGACCGTGATCGTCTCCGGCGTCGACGAGTCGGAGGTCGACGGACTGCCGCCGGCCGAGCTGGCGCTGGCGCTGGCCGAGCTGAAGTGCCGAGCCGTGGCGGACCGGGCGGAGGTGCCCACCGACGCACTGGTGCTGGGCTGCGACTCGGTGCTCGAGCTCGACGGCCAGGCACTCGGCAAGCCGGGCACGCCCGAGGAGGCGATCCGGCGCTGGAAGGACATGCGCGGCCGCTCCGGCGTCCTGCACAGCGGCCACTGCCTGCGCGACGCCGCGGGCCACGAGGCGGCCGCGACCGCCTCCACCACGGTGCACTTCGCCGAGGTCACCGACGACGAGATCGCGGCGTACGTCGCCACCGGTGAGCCGCTCCACGTCGCGGGGGCCTTCACCGTCGACGGGTTCGGCGGCGCCTTCGTCACCGGGATCGAGGGCGACCACCACAACGTGGTCGGCGTCAGTCTGCCCCTGGTGCGGGACCTGATGGCCGAGCTCGGTCACCGCTGGACCGACTACTGGCGTCGTACCTGACGTAATCGTTGGCCGGAGGCCGTACGGACAACGAATACGTCAGGTACGACGACACTCACTCGACCGGCAGCCCCAGCCCGCGAGCGATCAGCATCCGCTGCACCTCGGAGGTGCCCTCGCCGATCTCGAGGATCTTGGCGTCGCGGTAGAACCGCGCGACGGGGTACTCCTCCATGAAGCCGTAGCCGCCGAAGACCTGGGTGGCGA
>CAZJDU010000268.1:0-2281 GCA_964544855.1 uncultured Nocardioides sp. | reverse complement strand
CCGGGATCTCGGTGACGACGCCGTCGGCGGGCGCCACGATCGTGTGCTGCATCTTCATGGCCTCCATCACCACGATGGGCTGGCCCTCCGTGACATGGTCACCGGCGTCGGCGCGGACGTCGATCACGCTGCCCGGCATCGGCGCCAGCAGCGAGCCCTCGGCGACCTGGTCGGCCGGGTCGACGAACCGCGGCACGATCCGCAGCGTCGCGCCACCGTCCGGGCCGTCCACCAGCACGGCCCCGGTGGAGGTCGACGCCACCCGTACGGCGTAGCGCCGCTCGACACCCGCGACGTCCAGGACGACGAGGTCGGGGGCGGCCGCGACCACGGTGACCGGCCGGTCCTCGTCCGCCTCGGCGAGCTGGAAGCCGGTGCGGCCGCCGTACCACTCGACCGCGACCTCCTCGCCGTCGAGCTCGAACCGGGTGACGCGGGGCTGCGAGGTCACGGTGCGGAACCCGGCAGGGATCCCCGACTGCACCCGCGCGTGGACCCGCCGGTGCTCGGCCAGCGCGACCGCCCCCACGAAGGGGATCAGGTCGTCGACGGCAGCCCGCGCGCGCAGCTCCGCGTGCTCGTCGTAGAACGAGGTCGACAGGTCGCCGGCGAGGAACTGCGGATGCCGCAGCGAGGCCACCAGCTGGTCGCGGTTGGTGACGAGCCCGTGCAGCCGCGCCGACTCCAGCCGCCGGGCCAGCGCCCGTGCCGCCTGCTCCCGCGTGGGTGCCCAGGCGATCACCTTGGCGAGCATCGCGTCGTAGAACGTGCCCACCTCGTCGCCGGGATCGAAGCCCGAGTCGACGCGGACGCCGTACGACGCCAGCGCGAACTCGTCGTCGTGGTCGACGGCGAAGTCGAGCAGGGTGCCGGTCTGCGGGGCGTAGTCGGCCGACGGGTCCTCCGCGTAGAGCCGGACCTCGATCGCGTGGCCGGTGGGCTGATCGTCACAAGAGAAATCGTCGGTTTCGGGGCGATTTTGCGACGCAAACTCTTGTGACGATGCTCCCCGACCTTCAGCGACCGCCAGCTGCAGCTCGACCAGGTCGACGCCGTGCACCGCCTCGGTCACCGGGTGCTCCACCTGGAGCCGGGTGTTCATCTCCAGGAAGTAGAACGACTCCTTGGCGGGGTCGTAGAGGAACTCGACGGTGCCGGCGCCGACGTAGGACACGCTGGCGGCTGCGGCCCGGGCGGCCTCGTGGATCGCGGCCCGGGTCATGTCCGAGAGCCCGGGCGCGGGCGCCTCCTCGACGACCTTCTGGTGGCGCCGCTGCAGCGAGCAGTCGCGGGTGCCGAAGACGGCCACGTCGGTGCCGTCGCCGACGATCTGCACCTCGACGTGGCGGCCGCGCTCGACGTAGGGCTCGACGAAGACCGTGCCGTCGCCGAACGCCGACTCCGCCTCCGCGGCGGCGGTGGCGACCTCGCCGGCGAGCGCGTCGAGGCTGCGCACGATGCGCATGCCGCGGCCGCCACCACCGGCGGACGCCTTCACCAGCAGCGGGAGGTCGGCTGCGGCGGCGGTGTCGGCGGTGAGGTTGCCGAGGACGGGGACGCCGGCGGCCTCCATCAGCTTCTTGGACTCGATCTTGGAGCCCATCCGCTCGATCGAGTCCGGGGACGGCCCGATCCAGGTCAGGCCCGCGTCGGCGACGGCGCGCGCGAAGTCGGCGTTCTCGGAGAGGAAGCCGTAGCCGGGGTGGACCGCGTCCGCGCCGGTACGCCGTGCCGCGTCCAGCATCAGGTCGGTGCGCAGGTAGGTCTCCGCGGGCGTGTTGCCGGGCAGTCGTACGGCGACGTCCGCCTCGGCCACGAAGGGCAGCTCGGCATCGGCGTCGGAGTGCACCGCCACGGTCTCGATGCCGAGCCGGCGGCAGGTGGCGAACACGCGCCGTGCGATCTCGCCGCGGTTGGCGACCAGCACTTTGTGGATCATCACGGGTGTCCTCGCCTCACATCCGGAAGACACCGAAGTTCATGGCGCCCTCCACTCGCTGGGTGGTGATGACGGACAGGCAGATGCCGAGCACGTCGCGGGTGTCGCGCGGGTCGATGACGCCGTCGTCATAGACCATCCCGGAGAGGAAGTAGGGCAGCGACTGCTCCTCGATGGTCTGCTCGACCATGTCCTTGACGCCCTGGAACTCCGCGGCGTCGAAGACCTCGCCCTTGGACTCCGCGGACTGGCGCGCGACGATCTCGAGCACGCCGGCGAGCTGCTGCGGGCCCATCACCGCCGACTTCGCCGACGGCCAGGTGAAGAGGAACCGCGGGTCGT
>CAZJDU010000267.1:0-2303 GCA_964544855.1 uncultured Nocardioides sp. | reverse complement strand
CGCTACTGCCTGCCGCAGGTCTTCTTCTACGGCATGTTCGTGCTGGTCGGCCAGGTGCTCAACGCCCGCGGCCGGTTCGGGCCGATGATGTGGGCGCCGATCGCCAACAACGTGATCGCGGTCGGCGTGCTGGTGACCTATCTCGTCGTCTTCGGCGCCGCGACGCCGGCGCAGCAGGAGGGCGCGTTCACGCCGACCCAGGAGGCGCTGCTGGGTCTCGGCTCGACGCTCGGCATCGTGGCGCAGTTCCTGATCCTGATCCCCTACCTGCGCGCCGCCGGCGTGCGCTATCGCCCGCGGTTCGACCTCCGCGGCACCGGGATCGGCCACACCCTCCGGCTGGGCATCTGGACGGTCCTCTTCGTGATCGTCAACCAGGCGGCGTACGTCGTCGTCGTCCGGCTGGCCTCGGGCGGAACGGCC
Source organism: uncultured Nocardioides sp. (assembly GCA_964544855.1). Lineage (GTDB taxonomy): Bacteria > Actinomycetota > Actinomycetes > Propionibacteriales > Nocardioidaceae > Nocardioides. The sequence continues at coordinate 1,880 of CAZJDU010000267.1, read as the reverse complement.
GCGGGGGAGGACGGCACCGGCATCACGATCTACTCCAGCGCGATGCTGGTCGTGATGGTGCCGCACTCGGTGATCACCGTGTCGCTGGCGACCGCACTGCTGCCGCAGCTGTCGCGACAGGCCGAGGCCGAGGATCGGGCCGGCGTCGTCCGCACCCTCACCGCCACGATCCGTACCGCCCTCGTCGTCGCGATCCCGTTCGCGGCCCTGCTCCCCGTGATCGCGGTGCCGCTCTCCCAGGTGATCTGGGGCCACGGTGCCACCGCCGACAGCTATGAGCGGTTCGCGCCGACGCTCTCGCTCTTCGGCGTCGGCTTCGCGTTCTTCACCATCCACTACCTCACGCTGCGCGGCTTCTACTCGCTCGAGCAGACCCGGACCGTCTTCTGGATCCAGTGCGTGATCGCGGCGGTCAACATCACCGTGGCGGTGAGCCTGGTCGGCATGGTGGCACCGGTGTGGACGGCGCCGGCGCTGGTCGTCGCCTACACCTGTGCGTACGCCGTCGGCGCCGCGGTCTCGTTCGGGTTGCTGACCCACCGGCTCGGCAGCGTGGGGGCGAGCGCGCTGGTGGGGTTCCTGCTGCTGCTGCTCGTCGCCGCGGCGCTCGCCGGGCTCACCGCACTCGGGCTGCGGTGGCCGGTCGAGGCGGTGCGCGACGAGCTGCCGAACGGTGGTGCCTGGCCCTGGGCGGCGGTCGAGGTCGTGGTGCTCTCGGTGGCGGCGGGGGCCGTGTTCCTCCTCGCCGCACGGCTGCTCGCGCTCCGCGAGGTCACCTCGGTGGTGGGGATGGTGACCTCGCGACTGCGGCGACGCTCCGCTGGTTGAGGATTCATGGCCCGCCGACCGTAGGATGACCCCGAGAGTTCGGCGGACGAACGGCGTGTCGCCGGCGCCTTCTGTTCGTGAGCGCTCGAAGGAGTGAGGCTGGGTGACGATGTCGACGCGGCCGGGAGACGTGCTCGCTGAGCGCTACCGGCTGATCGACCTGTTGACCGAGAGCGGCGGCGGCCGCTTCTGGCGGGCGCACGACCGGGTGCTCGAGCGCTACGTCGCGCTCCACGTGCTCGACGCCGACGACCCGCGCGCCGCCGAGCTGCAGAGCGCCGCGCGCGACTCGGCCCGCGTGCACGACCCTCGGGTGCTCCGCGTGCTCGACGCCTCGACGATCGACGGTCTGTGCTACGTCGTCAACGAGTGGGGCACCGGCACCTCGCTCGACATCCTGGTCACCCACGGCGGCACCCTCGGGCCGCGTCGGAGCGCCTATCTCGTCGCCGAGGTGGCGGCCGCGATCCAGACCGCGCACGACGCCGGTGTCACCCACGGCCGGCTCAACCCGGAGAACGTGCTGATCGACCGGTTCGGTGCGATCAAGCTGATCGGCCTCGGCGTCGACGCCGCCCTCCACGGGCTGCCGCGGGGGCGTCGTACGGGCGACCGTGCCGACCTCGGCGGCCTGCTCTACTGCGCGCTCACGGGCACCTGGCCCGGTCCGACACCGTCAGCCGTCGACCCGGCGCCCCGCGACCACGACACGGTGCTCGCGCCGCGCCGGGTGCGGGCCGGCGTCCCACGCCAGCTCGACGAGCTCTGGCTGGAGATCACCGACCGTCACCCGCGCCGGTTCTGGCCGGCGTCCTCCGAGCAGGCCGACGTCTCGACCGCGGGCGCGATCCACGACCGGCTCATGGAGTTCATCGGCGACCCGGCCGGGTTGCCCCAGGCCCTGGCGTCCTCGATCCCGCCGATCAACGAGATCCGGCCGGTCGACCTGCCGGCGGTGCCGGACCCGCTGGTCCGCGGGCCGAGCCCGGTCGCGTCCGCGGCCGCCCCGGAGCCGGACCCGACGCCGGACCCAGCGCCGGACCCAGCGCCGG
>CAZJDU010000266.1:0-2390 GCA_964544855.1 uncultured Nocardioides sp. | reverse complement strand
CCCAGCCCTCGCCGTGGCCGCTCACCCAGCACAGCAGCCGCTGCCACCGGTTGAGCAGGTCGGCGCGGTGCACCGCCTGCGCGCACTGGAGGTGGTGGCCCGGCACGCCCTCGTGGAAGACGGTGGTGGTCTCCCGCCACGTGGAGAACCGCTCGACGTCGTCGGGGAAGGAGAACCACATCGTGCCGGGCCGCGAGAAGTCCTCCGAAGGCGGGGTGTACCACGCGCCGCCGTCGTTGACCGGCGCCACCTTGCACGCCAGGGTCCGGATCGGCTCGGCGATGTCGAAGTGCACGCCGTCGAAGTCCGCGACGATGCGGTCGCTGCGGTCCTGCATCCACTTCTCGAACGCGTCGCGCGTGTCGAAGCCACGGGCCGGATCCGCGTCGAGCGCGGCCACGGCGTCGGCCACGGTCCCGCCCGTGACGATCCGCCCGGCCGTCGCGGCCATGTCGTCGCTGATCCGCTTCAGCTCCTCCCAGCCCCAGCGGTAGGTCTCCTCGAGGTCGACCGTCGCGCCGAGGAAGAGACGCGAGGCGAGCGCGTAGTGGTCCCGGCCGACGGCGTCGTCCTCCCGGCCGAGCGGGGCGAGCTCGGTCTCCAGGAACCGCCCGAAGTCGGCGTACGCCGCCGACGCCTCCGCTGCGCGCACGCCGACGCGGTCGCGGACCGGGTCGGGAGCCGGTGCGGCGAGGTTGCCGAAGTAGTCGCCGCCACTGCCCTCCTGGGCCGTCCAGCCACGGATCTGGCGGGCGTGCTCGACGTACTGCCGTCGGGCGGCGACGCGACCCCGGCCGGCCTCGTCGAGCAGCGTCGCCCGGTACGCCGCGAGCGCGGCCGGCACCGCCGCCAGCCGGGCCTCGATCGCCTCCCAGTCCGCTGCCGAGTCGGTCGGCATCAGGTCGAAGGCCTCCCGGATCTCGTGGGAGGCGCCGCTGATCACCGACAGCTCGTGTCGTGACAGCCCCGCGTCGACGGTCTCCACCGCCAGCCCGGTCCGCTCGCAGAAGGCGTCGCGGGCCACCGCCTCCCGCTGGTCGACGGGCGCGAGCGCGCTCACGTCGGCCAGCGCCCGACGGGTGAGATCCTCGCGAGCCGCGTAGCCGTCGGGGGAGAGGTCGGGCAGCGCGTGGTCGTGGCCGGCGATGCCGGCGAAGGTGGCCAGCAGCGGGTCGAGGGCGGCGATCTCCTCGACGTAGGTGCCGGTGCGGTCGTCGACTGGTCGGGTCACCGGGAGAGGCTAACCAGGCCGCCCGACGGTGTGCCAGTGAGTTCGCAGTCCCCGTCGCTCCGGGACATCACGCACCCGGAGCGCTCGAGCGCCCGGGTCGTACGACGTCTCCGGGGCGCCGGGGCGCCGGGGCGGGACGATCAGTCCGGGACGATCAGCCCGGGAGCGCGCTGGCCCGCCAGGCGCCTCGTCCGGAGTGGTGGGGCCGGCGCATCCGGCGGACCGGTGAGGCCCACTCCGACCGCGGCTTCTCCGGCGCTGGCTCGCCGCCGCCCATCGCGGCGAAGACCGCGACGACCGCCGCGACCTCCTCCGGGGTCGCATCGGGGGTGACCACGCGCAGCAGCGGCTGGTCGGGCGCGGGCTGGTCGGCTGCCTCGGGCTCGTCTGATGTGGTCACGGTCGTCCTTCCGCCTCCGGCGTCGTCAGTGGTGCAGACCGACGTCGTGGTCAGGGTAGTCGTGCTGGTCTCGGATGCTGCCGGGGCGCCGAATCGGCTCGATCCCGCTGTTCGGGGGACGCTCCGCGCCCCCGCTCACAGCGGGATGTTGCCGTGCTTCTTCGGCGGCAGCGTCTCCCGCTTGGTCTTCAGCAGCCGCAGCGCGCGGACCACCTCGACCCGGGTCTCGTGCGGGGTGATCACCGCGTCGACATAGCCACGCTCGGCCGCGATGTAGGGGTTGGCGAGCGTGGTCTCGTACTCGTCGACCAGCTCGGCTCGCTTCGCCTCCACGTCACCGCCCTCGGCCTCGACCGAGGCGAGGGTCTTGCGGTGCACGATGTTGGCTGCGCCCTGGGCGCCCATCACCGCGATCTGCGCGGTGGGCCAGGCGAGGTTGATGTCGGCGCCGAGGTGCTTGGAGCCCATCACGTCGTAGGCGCCGCCGTAGGCCTTGCGGGTGATGACGGTGACCAGCGGCACCGTGGCCTCGGCGTAGGCGTAGATCAGCTTCGCGCCGCGGCGGATGATGCCGTTCCACTCCTGGTCGGTGCCCGGCAGGAAGCCCGGGACGTCGACGAAGGTCAGGACGGGGACGTTGAAGGCGTCGCAGGTGCGCACGAAGCGGGCGGCCTTCTCCGAGGCGCCGATGTCGAGCGTGCCCGCGAACTGCATCGGGTTGTTGGCGACGACGCCCACCGAGCGGCCCTCGATCCGGGC
>CAZJDU010000265.1:0-2423 GCA_964544855.1 uncultured Nocardioides sp. | reverse complement strand
GCAGGCCGGCTACTTCGACCCGCAGATCCTGATGGAGAACACGATCCACTCGCCGTCGCTGCACGTCGCCGGGTCGACCTTCCCCGGCTTCGGCCTCGTCATCGTCGGTCGCACGCAGGACTACGCGTGGTCGCCCACCGCCGGCAGCTCCGACATGATCGACACCTTCGTCGAGATCCTCTGCGAGCCGGACGGTGGCGACCCGACCGAGGCGTCCAACCACTACCTCTTCGACGCCGACGGTGAGGGCGGCGAGGAGCCGGCGTGCGTGCCGATGGACCGGCGCCTGGTCCGTGAGGCGCCCGCGGAGCTCGCCGACGTCCTGCCCGACATCTACGCCGAGCGCACCGTCCACGGCCCGGTCACCGGGCGCGGCACGATCGGCGACACGCCGGTCGCGGTCAGCCGCAAGCGCTCGACCTACCTCAAGGAGCTCGACCCGGGCGTCTCGATCCTGAAGCTGAACCGCAACGAGGCGACGACCGGTGAGGACTTCGTCGAGATCTTCGCCGAGTCGCACACGCTCTCGACCAACTGGGGCTACGCCAGCAGGGACGAGATCGCGTACTTCCACGGCGGCCTGTTCCCGATCCGCTCCGAGGAGGTCCACCCGGACTTCCCGGTGCTCGGCACCGGCTACTGGGAGTGGGAGACCGACGCCGACGGCGACGACGTCTACCGCGACGGGCAGGAGCACCCGCACGTGGTCAACCCCGAGAAGGACTACCTCGTCAGCTGGAACAACCGGCAGGCACCGGGTTGGTCGGAGGACGACTCGGGCTGGGGCTTCTCGGCGCTGTACCGCGCCGACATGCTGGAGGACCAGATCCTCGCCGCGGAGGCCGCCGGTGAGAAGATCACCCCGGTGCGGCTGACGCAGATGATGGAGCACGCGGGCCTGACCGACTTCCGGGGCAGCCACGTCCTGCCGCAGGTGCTGCGCGTGCTGGAGGCCGGCGAGGCCCCCGACGAGCGCACCGCCGCGATGGCCGACCTGCTGCGGGACTGGATCGCGCCGGTCGACGGCTACCCGTGGGGTGCGCTGCGGCGCGACGCCGACGAGGACGGGACCTACGAGGCGACCTCCGCGATCGCGATCATGGACGCGTGGTGGGTGCCGATGATCGAGGCCATGTACGAGCCCGCGCTCGACCGCGAGATCGAGGCCACGACGAGGATCCCAACGTTCCACAACGCTCCCGGCAGCGGTGGCTCGGCGTTCCAGGACGGCTTCTACGGCCAGGTCTGGACCGACCTGTCGATGCTGCTCGGTGACGAGGTCCTGTCGCCCACCGACCGCACCTACTGCGGTGCCGGTGACCTCGCCGGGGGCTCGCTCGGGGCGTGTGCCGACGCCCTCTGGGCGTCGCTCCAGGCGACCGGTGCCCAGCTCGCCGAGGACCAGGGCAGCGAGGAGCCGAGCGACTGGAGCGCGGACGCGCAGGGGGAGCGGATCCTGTTCCTGCCCACCGCGGCGCTGTCCATGCACTGGGTGAACCGCCCGACCACGCAGGCACTGGCCACGTTCGGTGCACCCGTCCCGCCGGAGGAGCCCCCCGCGGCCGCGCCGACCCCGGACCTCGCCGAGACCGGCGGCGGTGCCGGCGCGATGCTGCTGGCGCTCCTCGCGCTCGGCGGCGTCGCAGCCCTGCGCGATCGTCGCCGGACGTCGGCCGCGTGACCACGGTGTCAGCCTGACCGAGCGTCTGCGCACGCCAGGCTGACACCGTCACGCTCGGCGGTCCGCGCTCGGCGCGGTCGCTGCGGGTCTTGACATTGCGAAGATATCTTCCTATAACGGTCCCATGCCACGACGCAAGCCAGGAACCCTGCTCCAGATCGAGGTCGACGTCCTCGAGGCGGCGCTGCGCCTGCGCCGTGGGGGCGCGGACCACTTCCACGGGTTCCAGCTGGCGACGGCGATCGCCGAGGGCTCGGCGGCTCGGCGCCTCACGGCCCACGGGACGCTCTACAAGGCGCTGGGGCGCATGGAGGACATGGGGCTGCTCTCCAGCCGGTGGGAGGACCCTGACATCGCGGTCGCCGAGGGACGACCGCGACGCCGGCTGTACGAGGTCACCGGTGCGGGGGAGCGTGCCCACGCCCGCTGGCAGCAGGACCATCCGCGGCCCGTCGTGCTGCGTCCCGGGACGGACACCGTGTGAGTGCCCCGGACCGCGCCGAGTCGTTCGTGCTGGGATGGGCACGCCACTACACCGGCGCGCTGCCCGAGGAGGTCACCGAGCGACGCGTGCTCGAGCTGGCCAGCGACTGCTTCGAACAACGACGTCGGGGGCGCGAGGTCGGCGCGCATCCCACGGCCGTGGCCGCCTCGATGGTGGTCCGGACGCTGGCGGGCATGCCCGCCGACCTCATCTGGAGGAACCAGGTACTCGCGGCGCATCGGGGTCGCCCGCTCTCAC
>CAZJDU010000264.1:0-2438 GCA_964544855.1 uncultured Nocardioides sp. | reverse complement strand
AAGCACGCTGCCCCCGAACCGTCGATGCGGGTCGGGGGCGACACGAGATGGTGGGCCTAACTGGACTTGAACCAGTGACCTCTTCCTTATCAGGGAAGCGCTCTAACCGTCTGAGCTATAGGCCCGGGATGGGGGTGAACCGAGGAGGAACGTTACCCCGTGCTGACCGGGCCGGCCAAACCGGGGCGGCGGCGGACCAGGTGGTGTCGAGGCTCAGGCCGCCAGGCGGCCTTCGCACCTCGACCACCGTCAGTCCTGGTCCTCCGCGAGGGTGACGTCGATACCGCCGAGCAGGGCGGCCGCCATGTTGTAGAGGAAGGCGGTGAGCGTCGCAGCGGCGGTCAGGAGCACCACGTCGATCGCAGCGACCAGCATGGTGAAGCCGAGCACCCGGGAGGTGCCGAGATAGTCCTCCACGCGGAACGACGCCACGTCGGTGCCGCCGATGCTCTCCTGGATCGTGCTGTTGATCGACTCCCAGACGCCGGCGGCGCCGAGCACCTGCCACACCATCGCCACGGCGACCACCGTGACGACCGCGAAGGCGATCGACAGCAGGAAGGCGGTCTTCATCACCGACCAGGGGTCGATGCGGGTCAGCCGCAGGCGGGCGCGACGCGGAGCGCGTCCCCGCGGGGCCGGCGCCGGCTTGTCGGCCGTCGTCGGCGTGTCCGCCGCACGCGCCGTCGCGATCGGGTCGGCGGGCGTGGGCGTCGGCCGCGGGGGCGTTGCCCCTCCCGGCGGTGTCGGCAGCACCGGCTTCGGCGGCGCCGTCGTCCCACCCCGGGACTCCGGGCCGGCTGCAGCCGACGCGGGCGTCGGCCGCTCGGAGGTCTGCTCGTCCTCGGACTCGGCGGCCCCAGGCTTCGGCGGCTTCGCCGGCGGAGCGTACGGCGGCGGCTCGGTCGGCGCGGGCGGGATCCCGTCGAAGCGACTCCGCTCCGATCCCTGCGGCCGGTCGCCGGCGGCGCCCGAGGACTGCTGGTCCGGGTTGCCGCTGGCGCCGTTCTGCTCCGTCTGCCCGGCGCGGGGCTTCCCGGCCTCAGGCTGGTCGGCACGGGGCTGGTCGGCCTGCTCGGCACCAGGGGTGGCCGCAGGTCGGTCCGCAGTATCCCCGTCACGCCCGTTGACCCGCGGGGGATCAGCGGGCGGCGGGTGTGACGGCGGCGGGGTCCTCGGATGAGGCCGGTCCCCCTGACGTGGGGAGGCCGGCGACGGCTCGGTCGCGCGTTCCGACATCTACCCTCACTCCCCGGGGGCTGTCGCCCCGTCGCTGCCCCGATCCGTGGGCGCTGTCGTCTCGATTGTGACATCCGGGCCCGAATCCGGCGATTCCTCCGCGTCGGCCTGCCCGTTCGTGCCGTCGCCGCCGGCCTCCTCGTCCGCCTCGTCGACGACCTGCGACTCCGCCGATCGCGCCACCACGGCGACCGCGTCACCGTCCTTGGGTGTCACGAACTTCACGCCCTGGGTGGACCGGCCCTTGGCCGGGAAGTCCTCGTTGATCGGGCTGCGCACGACCTGGCCCGACTGCGTGATCGACAGGATCTCGTCACCCTCCTCCACGATGAACCCACCGACCAGGTTGCCCTTGGCCTCGTTGACCAGTGCCATCGCCTTGATCCCGAGACCGCCGCGGCCCTGCAGCCGGTAGTCGTTGATCCGGGTGCGCTTCGCGTAGCCCCCGTCGGTCATCGTGAAGACGTACTGCGGCTTGACCTCCTCGACCTGCTCGGCCGTGGCCTCGACGTCCGGCGAGTCCTCGTCGTGCTCGGCCAGCCCCGCGGCCTCCTCGGCCGCGACCTGGGTCGCCCGGATCACCGACATCGACAGCAGCGAGTCGCCGTCGCGGAACTTCATGCCCGTCACACCCGACGTGGCCCGTCCCATCGGCCGCAGCTGGGTGTCGTCGGCGCGGAACCGGATCGACTGCCCCTTGCGGGAGACGAGCAGGATGTCGTCCTCGGCGAAGACCAGCTGGGCGCCGATCAGCTCGTCGTCGTCCTCGCGGAAGTTGATCGCGATCACCCCCGCCTGGCGCGGACTGTTGTAGTCCGAGAGCCGGGTCTTCTTCACCAGACCGCTCCGCGTCGCCAGCGCGAGGTAGGGCGCCTGGTCGTAGTCGCGGATCGCCAGCACCTGCGCGATCGACTCGTCCGGCTGGAACGACAGCAGCCCCGCGACGTGGCCGCCCTTCGCGTCACGGGTGGCCTCCGGCAGGTTGTAGGCCTTGGTGCGATAGACCCGGCCGGCGGTGGTGAAGAAGAGCAGCCAGTGGTGGTTGGTGGTCGAGATGAAGTGCTCGACGACGTCGTCGCCGCGCAGGGTGGCGCCGCGTACGCCCTTCCCACCGCGCTTCTGGGTGCGGTATTCACCGGCGAGGGTGCGCTTGGCGTAGCCGCCGCGGGTGATCGAGACGACGAGCTCCTCATCGGGGA
>CAZJDU010000263.1:0-2451 GCA_964544855.1 uncultured Nocardioides sp. | reverse complement strand
GCGCCCGCACCTCGGCGTGCTCGCCGTCCAGCAGCCGCGTCAGCGCGTCGACGTCCACCTCGAGCGTCGGATAGGCGGCTGCTTCGGTCCCGCTGTCGGCTGGAGTCTGCTCCGTGGTCGCCATGGGCTCGAGCCTAGAGGCGGTCCGATGCGCCGCACAGAGGGCGCGTGACCGGCACCACACGGCGTTATTTCGCATCTCAAATGCCTATTTGGCTAGGGTGAGGCCGTGCAGCTCAACGCGTTCACCGACCTCGCGCTCCGCATCGCGATGCGGCTCGCCGTTCTCGACGGAGACGGCACCGCGACGACCGCCGCGCTGGCCGAGCAGCTCCACGTCCGCTACACGCACGCCACCAAGGTCGTCACGGCGCTCGAGAAGCTCGGCGTCGTGCAGACCCGCCGCGGCCGTGCCGGCGGCTTGCGGCTCGCGGCCGGAGCACGGGAGATCTCAGTGGGCGCCATCGTCCGCGAGCTGGAGGGGGCGCGTGAGGTCGTCGACTGCGACGGCGCCGATCCGTGCCCGCTCCGGAGCGGCTGCCGACTGCGGTCGGCACTGCGACGGGCCCAGGAGGCGTTCTACGCGACCTTGGACCCGGTGACCATCGACGACGTCGCCGCGTCGCCGACCCGGTCCCTGCTGCTCTCCCTCGGGTCGGGTCCGCCGGAGTGAGCAGCCTGACCATCCCGCCACCATCACCGAGGAGCCACATCATGCTGTCCCCTGCCTCAGCCGACGTCGTCCGCGCCACCCTGCCCGTGATCGGCGCGGCGATCGGCGACATCACGCCGGTGTTCTACCGGCGGCTGTTCGCCGCACACCCGGAGCTCGAGCGGGATCTCTTCAACCGAGGCAACCAGGCCCAAGGGGATCAGCAGCGCGCTCTGGCCGGTGCCATCGCGGCGTACGCCGCCCTCCTCGTGGCCGAGGACGGCCCCGACCCGCGCTCGGTGCTCGCCCGGATCGCCCACAAGCACGCATCGCTCGGCATCCTTCCGGAGCATTACCCGATCGTCCACGAGCACCTCTTCGCGGCGATCGGCGACGTCCTCGGCGAGGCCGTCACACCGCAGATCGCCGCCGCGTGGGACGAGGTCTACTGGCACATGGCACACGCGCTCATCGAGATCGAGCGGGGCCTCTACGACTCGGCCGGGGTCGCGCCCGGCGACGTGTGGCGCACGCTCGTCGTCCGCGACCGGGTGCAGGAGGCGCCCGACACGATCAGCCTCGTCCTCGCCTCACCCGACGGCACCGCGCTCGCGCCCGCGTGTCCTGGCCAGTACGTCTCCGTCGCTGCCCGGCTGCCCGACGGCGCGCGCCAGATCCGGCAGTACAGCGTCACTCGCGTCCCTGGCGAGGACGCCGTCGGCATCTCGGTGAAGGCCGTGCCCGCGAGCCTGACCGAGGACGGCATCGTCCCCGCCGGCGAGGTCTCGAACCACCTGCACCACAACGTCTTCGAGGGCGACGAGCTCGAAGTCTCCGCCGCGTTCGGCGAACTGACCCTGGCCGACGGCGACGCTCCGCTGGTGCTGATCTCCGCCGGTATCGGGATCACCCCGATGATCGGGTTCCTCCACCACCTGCGTCGTACCGGCTCTGCGCGACAGGTCGTCGTGCTCCATGCCGACCGCTCCCCGGCGCGCCACGCGCACCGAGCCGAGCTCAACAGGCTGGTCGACGAGCTGCCCGGGGCGCGACTGCACCGGTGGTACGAGGACCTCGGCGCTCGCGAGGCCGAGACCTCGCTGCGCGCCGGGCGGATCGACCTCGACGACGTCGAGCTGCCCTACGACGCCGAGGTCTACCTGTGCGGGCCGCTGCCCTTCATGGCCGGCGTCCACCGGGCACTGCTCGATCGCGGTGTCGCCACCGACCGGGTCCACTACGAGGTATTCGGGCCCGATCGCGAGCTGCAGAGCGCATGAGCCCCACCGCACTGGCCGTCGCCACGGCGGTCAGCTGGCTGTGGCTCGGAATGGTACTCGCGATCTCGTTCCTCGAGGCGCCACTGAAGTTCCGTGCGCCGGGCGTCGACCTCGCGACCGGACTCGCGATCGGCCGCGTCGTCTTCCGCGCGCTCAACACCGTCGAGTGCCTGCTGGCGCTGGCACTCGTGGCGGCACTCGTACTCGACCGGCCCGGCACTGTGCCCCTGGTCGGCGGGGCCGTCGCGGTCGTGGTACTCGTGGTGCAGCTGGTCGCCGTACGACCCCGGCTGACACGACGTTCCGACGCTGTGCTCGCCGGGGCCGGAGCGGGCGGTCGGCGGTCGCAGTTCCACCGCTGGTACGTCGGGCTCGAGGTGGTCAAGGCGGGGGCGCTGGTGGTCCTCGGCGTCGGCGTCCTCTGAGGATCCCGGTCGCTCGGCGGTCCAGGGGCGTGCGCGCGATCAGTCGATCGGCACCTTCGAGGTGGTCGTCGTGGGATACGAATGGAGGCCTTTG
>CAZJDU010000262.1:0-2461 GCA_964544855.1 uncultured Nocardioides sp. | reverse complement strand
GGCGGGGCTGTCGGTATGTCACGACCGCAGGTCGAGCTTGAAGCCGGTGTGAGAGGCGACGAACCCCAGCCGTTCGTAGAACCGGTGGGCGTCGTCGCGCTGCCGGTCCGACGTGAGCTGCGCGATCGCCGCGCCGCGGCGCCGGGCTTCGTCGAGCGCCCACTCGATCATCGCAGTCCCGAGTCCACCGGCTCGGAAGGAGCGGTCGACCCGCACCGCCTCGACCTGCATCCGCGTCGCGCCACCGCGGGAGAGGCCGGGAATGAAGGAGAGCTGCATCGTGGCGACCACCAGGCCGGTCGCATCGCGCGCGACGACCAGCAGCTGCGACGTGTCGGCATCGATCGCGTCGAAGGCCGTCCGATGCTCGGCCGCCACCTGGACGACACTGTCGCCACGGGCGCGGGAGACCTCGTCGTCGGCCAGCAGACGCAGGATCGGCCCGACGTCGTCCCACCCGGCCCGGTCGAGCTCGAGCGAGCCGCTCGGCAGCTCGAGCGTCGTCAGGCGGGTCCGGGCCATCGGATCTCGACGGGTCAGAGCAGCCGGGCGAGCACCGCGAGCACGCCGTGGTCGGTGTTGGCGGGGGCGTCGTACCGTGCGCGCTCCCGCACCTCCGGGTGGGCGTTGGCGACGGCGAAGGACCACTCGCCGGAGTCCATCATGTCGAGGTCGTTGAGGTAGTCGCCGAACACCGCCGTCTGGGCGGGCGTGATCCCGAGCGCATCCTGCAGGTGCCGCACGGCCGTGCCCTTGTCGACGCCGGGGACCATGACGTCCACCCACTGCGGGCTCGAGACCACCACCTGGTGGGTCTCCTCGAAGCGTGCCAGCGCCGCGGCGGCGCCGGTCACCGGGTCGTCGAAGTCGTACACCGCGACCTTGAGCACGTCGTCGTCGACCGTCAGCAGGTCCGGCACCTGGTCGAGCGCGGCGTAGTAGCGCCCGGCCTGCTCGACGAACGCGGCGTCGGTGCGCTCGACGTACGCCGACCGCTTGCCGCACAGGACGACGCCGACGTCGTGCTGCTGCGGGTCCAGCTCCCGGAGCGTCGTCACCAGGTCGCGGACGTCCTCCGGAGCCAGGGCGGACGAGGCCAGCTCCGCTCCGTCCTTGACCACGTAGTTGCCGTTCTCGGCGATGTAGGCGAGCCCGTCGCCGTCGGCGGCGAACTCCCGGGTGAGCGCGGCGTACTGCCGTCCGCTCGCCGGCACGAAGAGCACCCCCTGCTCCCGCAGCCGCTCCAGGAGAGGCCAGAACGCGTCCGGCACCCGACCGTCGCCGTCGAGCAGCGTGCCGTCCATGTCGGACACCACCAGGCGCAGGCCGACAGGGCCCTTGGGAAGCGAAGCCAGTGCGGTCACGGCGGCATCCTCTCCCGGCGGCGGGTCCTCACCGAAATCCGCTCAGTGAGGAAGGTCGCCGGTGCCGCCCGCCTCCGACCAGCACTCGGGGACGTTCGGCCCCACCTCGATCGTCAGGTCGCGCAGGTTCATCGGCCCACCGGTCTCGGCGTTGATGCTCGTGGTGGTCGCCGCACTGGCGCTCTCCGGCCGGGTCACCGGGAGCAGCATGGAGCCGAGCCTGCACACCGGAGACCGAGTGGTCGCCGTCCCCGTGGTCGGCGACAACTGGGGCGGCTCCGACGACTCCCGCACCTACGGGTTCGTCGCGGCCGAGCAGATCCGTGGCCGGCTGTGGCTGCGGCTGCTGCCGCTCTCCGACCTCGGGCGGCTGGAGCACGGCGTACGGCTCGAGCCCGTCGGCTGACCGCTCCGGGCGACTTCCGAGACGACTGTGCTGATCGCCACAATTGGCACTAGCCTCAGCGGGACCCGGTAGGTGCGACATGGGGTGACGGACGCCGAACGAGGGGTGCGCGTGGACGCGGTGATGCAGTTGCTGAGTGGCTTCGACGTCACGACCTGGGACTCCCAGGACTGGGTCACCTTCGCGACGATCCCGCTGTTCACCGGTGTGGTGGGCTGGTTGATCAACTGGTCCGGCCTGTGGATGCTCTTCAGCCCGATCCGGTTCTACGGCCTCAGGGTCCCGGGCCTGCGCGAGCTGACGACCGTGCTGCCCCGCAAGCTGCAGGAGGTGCCCGGGCTGCCCTATGGACGACTCGGATGGCAGGGGATCATCCCCGCGAGAGCGGCGAAGATGGGCAGCATCGCGGTCGACAAGGTGATCGCCAAGCTGGGCACGCCCGCGGAGTTCTATCAGCAGCTCGACCCCGAGCAGATCGCCGAGCACATCGTCCGGGTCTTCCGCCCGGAGCTGCCGACGCTGGTGGACGAGGTGATGCGGCGCGAGCACCCGCGGTTGTGGCGGGACCTGCCGGGGCCGGTGCGGCAGGCGGTGATCGACCGGGTCGACGCCCAGCTCCCTGCGGTGGTGAACACCATCACCGACGAGATCGGTGTCCACATCGACCAGCTGCTCGACCCCAAGATCATGG
>CAZJDU010000261.1:0-2469 GCA_964544855.1 uncultured Nocardioides sp. | reverse complement strand
CACGGGACCCGCGACTTCTACAGCAGCCCGCACGGCTCCGCCGACCACGGTGAGTACGTCGACCTGCTCGACGCGGGCGTCGCCGACCTCGACGACCGGGTGCCCGGCTGGTGCTCGTGCGGCGCGTGGACACTGTCACGGCGAGAGATCCGCGAGGCGGTCGACGACCGGACCCGGACACTGCGTATCGACCCGGAGGAACCGGCATGACCGAGAGCAGGACGCGGGTCCCCGACGGGCGCGCCGCGCCGCATCGCCGTCGCGACCGGGTCGCAGACCTGCAGCGGGCAGCCGAGTCGTGGCTGGAGCAGCTCACCGCGTCGTGGGTGGCCGAGGACCTGATCACCCCGACGCAGCGGGATCGCATCCTGCGGCACGAGGCGGAGCATCCCTCGGCCGCCTTCCGTCCGGGCACGGGCCGGGCGCAGAGCATCGCGGTCGAGGCTCTCGGTTATCTCGGCGGCGTGATCGTCGTGGTCGCCGTGCTCCTCCTCGGATCTCAGGTGTGGGACGAGATCGGCACCGGCGCACATCTCGCGCTGGTCGGTGGTGGCGCGGTGCTGCTCGGTGCGGTCGGCGCCGCCGTCCCGAGGAGTGCGGGCGCGGTCGGGATCCGGCTCCGGTCCGTGATGTGGCTGGCCACCGTGCCGGCGACGGCCGGGTTCTTCGCGGTGCTGGGCACCGACGTGCTCGACCTCGAGGGCACCGACGTCGGAGTGCTGGCGAGCGGTGGGGCGACGCTGGTGGCAGCGGCGCTCTGGGTCGTCGGACGGGGAGCGCTGCAACAGCTCGTGCTGCTCGTCTCGGCGTCGATCGCGACCGCCGTGACCATCGTCGACCTCTCCAGCAGCGACAGCCTGCCCGGCCTCGGCGTCTGGTGCGTCGGGATCACGTGGGCGGCGTGGGCCTGGGGTGGGGTGGTCGACCACCGCGTCCTGGGGCTGCCCGCCGGCGCCGCCGTCGCGATCGTCGGCGGCCTGACGATGATCCCGACCGACGCCGGCACCGTGCTCGCGCTCCTGACCGCGGGCGGCGTCGTCGCGACGGCGGTGCTCTTCCGCGACCTCCTGCTCCTGGCCGTGGGTGCCGTCGGCTCCCTCCTGGTGCTGCCCGCCGCTGTCACGAACTGGTGGCCCGACCGCCTCGCAGCGCCGCTCGCGCTGATGGCGCTGGGCGTCGTGCTGCTCCTCGCGGCCCTCCAGGTGGCGCGTCGTCGCCGGTCGCCGCGGCAGGAGCAGGATCGTGCCGACCTGTCGAACGGCACGCCGACGGTGGCCTGGCTGCTCGCCGCCCCGGTCCTCGGCGTGCTGATCGCTGTGCTCGTCGGCGTGGCGGTCAGCTGACGCGCACCCGCTCCAGATAGCGAGGTGCGACCGCGGTCCACCCCAGCTCGTCGTGCAGCCGATCGACGAGGGCGGCCGACGCACCGGGTTCCCCGTGCACCACGTACGCCGTCCGCGGCGCGGCCAGGGAACGCAGCCAGGCGACCAGCTGGTCGGTGTCGGCATGCGCTGAGAACCCGCGCACGTTCGCGACCTCCGCGCGCACCGGCACGTACCGCCCGTGGATCTTCACCTCGCGGGCGCCGTCGACGAGGGCGCGCCCTCGGGTGCCCGCGACCTGGTACCCGGTCAGCACCACGCTGTTGCGAGGGTGGGGCAGCTGGTGCGCCAGGTGGTGCAGCACCCGTCCTCCGGTCGCCATCCCCGAGGCCGACACCACGATGCACGGATGACCGGGGTCGTTGAGCTGCTCGGACTCCTGCACCGTCCGCATCAGACGCAGCCGGCCCGGATCGAACGGGTCGCCGTCGCGCCGCAGGTCCGGCCGGAAGTCCTCGGCCCCGTCGGCCAGGCTCGTCCGGTAGACGTCGAGCGCCTCGAGCGCCATCGGGCTGTCGGCGTACACCGGGACGTCGGGGATCCGGGACGCTGCCACCAGCCCGGCGATCTCGTGGAGCACCATCGCCGTCCGGTCGACGGCGAACGCGGGCACCAGCGCGACGCCGCCGCGTGCGAGCGTCCGCGACAGCACGTCGGCCAGCTCGTCGGCGGCCCCGCCCACGTGGCGGCGCTCGCCGTACGTCGACTCGACGACGACGTAGTCGGCCTCCCCCGGCGGTTCCGGCGGGCGCAACAGCGGATGATCGCTCCGGCCCAGGTCGCCGCTGACGACCAGGCGGCGTCCGCCACAGGACACCCGCACGAAGGACGACCCCAGGATGTGGCCCGCTCGGCGCAGCTCGACCGTCACTCCACCCGGCAGCGGCAGGTCCTCGTTCCGTGGCGCGGGAGCGAACAGGGCGATCGCCTTCTCCGCGTCCGCACTGTCGAACAGCGGGCGCGGCGGGTCGTGCTTGCTGAACCCGGCTCGCTGGGCCCACCGCGCGTCCTCCTCCTGGAGGTACGCCGCGTCCCGCATCACGATCGCCGCCAGCCGGGCGGTGTCCGTGGTGCACAGGACCGGGCC
>CAZJDU010000260.1:0-2479 GCA_964544855.1 uncultured Nocardioides sp. | reverse complement strand
TGCAACGCGCTGCTCAAGGCGATCGAGGAGCCCACCGACCGCACGGTGTGGATGCTCTGCGCGCCGACGGTCGAGGACGTGCTGCCCACGATCCGCTCCCGCTGCCGGCTCGTGACGCTGGCGACACCCACCGCCGAGCAGGTGGCCGACTTCCTCCAGCGGCAGGGGGTCGAGGCCGCGCTCGCGTCGTACGCCGCCCGCGCGAGCCAGGGCCACATCGGCCGGGCCCGCGCCCTGGCGTTGGACGAGGACGTCCGCAAGCGCCGCCACGACGTGGTGACGATCCCGGCCCGGCTGACCTCGCTGGGGCGCTGCATGGCGGCCGCCACCCGGCTGGCCGAGGTGACGAAGGCGGAGGCCGACGACATCACCTCCGAGCTCGACGCGCGGGAGAAGGCCGACCTGGACGCGTCGTACGGCGTGGTCGAGCGGGGCCGTCGCCCGCGGGAGTACGCTCCGGCGCTGCGGGACCTCGAGAAGGGGCAGAAGACCCGCGCGAAGCGCCGCCACCTGGACATGGTCGACCGCGGCCTGATGGATCTGATCTCGGTCTATCGGGACGCCATCGCACTGCAGACCGGAGCCCCCGGGGCGCTGGTCAACGAGGAGATTCGTGACGACGTCGCCGAGGTGGTGCGCACCTCGACGCCTGAGCTCAACCTGCGCCGGATCGGCTGGATCTTCGAGGCCCGCGAGCAGATGCTCGAGTTCAACGTGCCGGTCGCCTTGGCGCTGGAGTCCATGATGGTGGCGTTGAAGGTGCCCGAGGGCGCCGGGCGATAGGGAGATGGGGATTCCGTGAGAAAGCTGATCGTGGCGGTCGCCGTGGTCTGGTCGCTGGTGGTCGTCGCCGCGGTCGGTGTCGGGGTCCTGGTGCTGATCCGGGACGACGAGCCGGAGCCGACGGTCGCGGAGGAGCCGACCTCCGAGGCGCCGACCGAGGATGCCGGCGACCTCTCCCGGTTCTACGAGCAGCAGGTTGCCTGGGAGCCGTGTGGCGACAACGAGTGCGGCACGCTGGAGGTGCCGATCGACTACGCCGAGCCCGGCGGCGAGACCATCGACCTCGCGCTGGAGCGGGCGGCGGCCACCGGTGACGACCCGATCGCCTCGCTGGTGGTCAACCCCGGCGGCCCGGGAGCGCCCGGCACCGACATGGCCACCAACGCCGGCGACTACTTCAAGCCGGCGCTGCTCGAGGCCTACGACATCGTCGGCTTCGACCCACGCGGCACGGGTGACTCCGCGCCGATCGACTGCCTCTCGGACTCCGAGCTCGACGACTACCTCGCGTCCGACCCGGACCCCGACGACCCGGGCGAGCCCGCGGACTTCGTCGCTCAGCAGGAGGCGTTCTGGTCCGGGTGTGAGGAGCGCACCGACGAGATCCTCGGCCACGTGAGCACGATCGAGGCCGCGCGTGACATGGACGTGCTGCGTGCGGTGCTCGGTGAGGAGCAGCTGCACTACTTCGGCTTCTCCTACGGCACGCGACTGGGGTCGACCTACGCCGAGCTGTTCCCCGAGCAGGTGGGGCGGTTCGTCCTCGACGCCGCGATCGACCCGCAGCTGACCTCGCTGGAGGACTCCCTGAGCCAGGCGTCCGGGTTCGAGACCGCACTGCGGTCCTACGTCGAGGACTGCGTCGGATCCGGCGACTGCTTCCTGGGTGGCAGTGTCGAGGAGGGCCTCGGGACGATCCGCGGTCTGCTCGACGACATCGACGACGACCCGTTGCCGACCAACGTGTCCCGCGACCTCGAGATCGGGTCCGCCTACACCGGCGTGATCGCCCCGCTCTACAACGAGATCAACTGGCCGGTGCTCGACGAGGGGTTGCAGCAGGCGCTCGACGGCGACGGCAGCACGCTGCTCTTCCTCGCCGACTGGTATGCCTCTCGCGAGGCCGACGGCAGCTACAGCGACAACATCATGGAGTCGATCGCGGTGATCAACTGCCTCGACGACCCGTGGGCGATCGACGCCAAGAAGGCGCCGGAGTACTTCGACGACTTCGACGAGGCCTCACCGACGCTGGGCCGGATGTGGGCCTGGGGCCTGGCCACCTGCCAGGGCATCCCGGTCGAGTCCACCGAGGAGCCGCTCGAGATCCGTGCCGAGGGCGCCGCGCCGATCATCGTCGTCGGCACCACGCGCGACCCGGCCACGCCGTACGAGGAGGCCGTGGCGCTGGCGAAGCAGCTCGACTCCGGCGTGCTGCTCACCCGCGACGGCGACGGTCACGCCGGCTACAACCGCGGCAACCAGTGCGTCGACGACACGATCCACGGCCTCCTGATCGACGGCGAGGCCCCGAGGGACGACGTCGACTGCTGAGGTCTCGATACGCGAGAGGTTCGTCCCTCACCTCTCGCTACTCGACCACCGGCTGTCGGTCGTTGGTCGAGTGGCCGTGAGGTCCGAAGGACGTCGAGTGCCCGCTGTGAGGTCCGAAGGACGTCGAGTGCCCGCCGTGAGG
>CAZJDU010000259.1:0-2496 GCA_964544855.1 uncultured Nocardioides sp. | reverse complement strand
ACAAGGAGGACCTCGGCACGCTGGTGACCCTCGAGGCGGGCAAGATCCGCTCCGAAGGTCTCGGCGAGGTCCAGGAGATGATCGACATCTGCGACTTCGCGGTCGGGCTCTCGCGGCAGCTGCACGGGCTGACCATTGCCAGCGAGCGCCCCGGCCACCGGATGATGGAGCAGTGGCACCCGCTGGGGGTCGTCGGCGTGATCAGCGCCTTCAACTTCCCCGTCGCGGTCTGGTCGTGGAACACCACGCTCGCGCTCGTCTGCGGCGACCCGGTGGTGTGGAAGCCCTCGGACCGCACGCCGCTCACCGCGCTCGCGTGTCAGGCGCTCGTCGACGAGGCCGCCCGTCGCGTCGGGGCTCCCGAGCACCTCTCCACGGCGCTGCTGGGGGGTCCCGAGGTGGGCGAGGTGCTGGTCGACGACCCGCGCGTCGCGCTGGTCTCGGCCACCGGGTCGACCCGGATGGGCAAGCTGGTCGCCCCCCGCGTGGCGGCGCGGCTCGGACGGTGCCTGCTCGAGCTCGGCGGCAACAACGCGGCGATCGTGGCGCCGTCCGCCGACCTGGAGCTCGCGGTCCGCGGGATCGTCTTCTCCGCGGTGGGCACCGCGGGCCAGCGCTGCACCAGCCTGCGGCGGCTGATCGTGCACTCCTCGATCAGGGACGACGTCGTGGCGCGGCTGAAGGCGGCCTACGAGACGCTGCCGATCGGCTCGCCGCTCGACGACGGCACGCTGGTCGGCCCGCTGATCGACGGCTCTGCCGGGCAGGCCTTCGAGAAGGCGATCGCCGCGGCGGAGGCCGACGGCGGCACCCTGGTCACCGGCGGGGGGCGTGCTGCCGGCGCCGGCGAGGGCGTCTACGTGCACCCGGCCATCGTCGACATGCCGGCACAGACCGAGGTCGTCCGCGCGGAGACCTTCGCGCCGATCCTCTACGTGCTCGGCTACGACGACTTCGACGAGGCGATCGCGCTGCACAACGGCGTCACCCAGGGGCTGGCGTCGTCGGTCTTCACCGGCGACGTGCGTGAGGCGGAGACCTTCGTGTCCGCGATCGGCTCCGACTGCGGCATCGCCAACGTCAACATCGGACCGTCGGGTGCCGAGATCGGCGGGGCGTTCGGCGGCGAGAAGGAGACCGGCGGCGGCCGCGAGTCCGGCTCGGATGCGTGGAGGTCCTACATGAGGCGCGCCACGAACACGATCAACTACTCCACCGAGCTGCCGCTGGCACAGGGCGTCGAGTTCGGCTGACGCGACCCTCGCTGCGCCCCACTGGCGCGGCACGCCGTCGGTCCCGGCGTGTCGCGCGCTGGGGGCGCAGCGACGTGCGTGTCAGGCGGACCGGCGGCCGTAGGCGTCGAGCAGCCGTCGCTGGGGCGTGGCGGTGGCAGGGAGGTCCGTGCTCGCGCCCTCGCCGTAGGTCCCGGTGGTGCGCATCCACGCGAGGTTCGGCTCGGTGAGCTCCCACAGGTCGCCGACGAGCTCGCCGTCGAGGGTCTCGTCGATCGCCGCGCCCCGGGCGAGGTCCCAGGCGTGCACCGCGAGCTCCCCGACCCGGAGCCAGTAGAACGTCTCGACCGACACCCGCCCGAGTGGCACCTCCAGGGTGCTCTCGGGGTCGGCCGACTCGAACGCGGCGACCTGGGCCTTGGCCGAGGCGCGGACCTCCTCCAACGTCTCGACGGGGTCGATGTCGTCGGTCTCGTCGAGCTCGTCGGAGTCGTCCTCGGGCTCGTGCTCCGGAGCGGGCGCACCGAGCAGCATGGCGCTGAATCGGTTGCCGGCGATCACGTGCTCGACCAGCTCCCAGACGGGGATGTCACAGGGGGTGGGCCGGTCCCAGGCGTCCGCGGGCACGGCACCGACCATGCGCTCGAACTCGGTCGACGCGGCGCGGAGAAGTTGCATCCGCACAGGGTAGGGGTCCTGGTGTCGTGGCGATACTCCCAC
This sequence comes from uncultured Nocardioides sp., assembly GCA_964544855.1. Classification (GTDB taxonomy): domain Bacteria; phylum Actinomycetota; class Actinomycetes; order Propionibacteriales; family Nocardioidaceae; genus Nocardioides. Next base: position 544 of record CAZJDU010000259.1, on the reverse strand, counting down.
CCGGGGTCTGAGTCGTCGGGATCCGCTCAGTCGAAGAGCTCGGAGAGCCAGCTCTCCTTCTTGCGCTTCTTGGCGTACGTGCGGTCGTCGTAGCGCCGGTCGTAGCGCCGGTCGTCGTAGCGCGGCTGGTCGTAGCGCTCGTACGCCGGCTGCGGGGCCGGCGGAGGTGGCGCCTGCGTCGGCTCCGGCGCCGTCATCGCGATCGAGCGGTCGATGATCTTGTCCAGCTCACCGCGGTCGAGCCACACGCCGCGGCACTGCGGGCAGTAGTCGATCTCGATCCCGCTGCGCTCACTCATCACCAGCGTGACGCCGTCGGTCGGGCACTGCATGCGAAGGTCCTCCCAGGTCGGCTGCGTCGACGGGACCAATCTACGGGGCGACCGGGAAGGTTCCGGCTACTCCGCGGAGCGCACCCGGATGCCGCTGAGCGGCACGGTGACCTCGCCCGACGGGTCGGTGAAGAAGTCGTTGCCCTTGTCGTCCATCACGATGAAGGCGGGGAAGTCCTCGACCTCGATCTTCCAGACCGCCTCCATGCCGA
>CAZJDU010000258.1:0-2507 GCA_964544855.1 uncultured Nocardioides sp. | reverse complement strand
CGCTTGTCGGAGCGCTGCTCGGGGCCACGGTTGAGCTGGGAGAGGGCGATGATCGGGATCTCGAGCTCCTTGGCCAGCAGCTTGATCTGCCGGGAGAACTCCGAGACCTCGAGCTGGCGGGACTCCACCTGCTTGCCGGAGGTCATCAGCTGGAGGTAGTCGATCACGATCAGCTTGAGGTCGTGGCGCTGCTTGAGGCGCCGCGCCTTGGCGCGGATCTCCATCATCGTCATGTTGGGGGAGTCGTCGATGAACATCGGCGCCGCCGACACCTTCGCCACGTGGCGGGCCAGCCGCTCCCACTCCTCGGTGCCCATCTTGCCGTTGCGGATGTGGTTGAGCGGGATCCGCGCCTCGGCCGAGAGCAGCCGCATCGTGATCTCCGAGCGTGTCATCTCCAGGCTGAAGAAGCAGCTCGCCAGGTTGTTGTGGATCGACGCCGCGCGGCAGAAGTCGAGGGCCAGCGTCGACTTCCCCATGGCGGGCCGGGCCGCGACCACGATCATCTGGCCGGCGTGCAGGCCGTTCGTGAGCTCGTCGAGGTCGGCGAAGCCGCTGGGCACGCCGAAGAGGCCGGCCTCACGGTTCTCGATCGCCTCGATCTCGTCGAGCACCGAGTCCATGATGTCGCTGAGCGGGACGTAGTCCTCGGTCTTGCGGCCGTCGGCGACCTGGTAGATCTCCGCCTGGGCGCGGTCGACGATGTCGGTGACCTCGCCCTCGCCCGCATACCCGATCTGCACCACTTTGGTGCCGGCGTCGATCAGCCGCCGCAGCACCGCCTTCTCGTGGACGATCTCGCCGTAGTAGCCGGCGTTGGCGGCGATCGGGACGTTGGCGGCGAGGGTGTGGAGGTACGGCGCGCCGCCGATGCGCTGCAGCTCGCCCCGCCGCTGCAGCTCGTCGGCCACCGTGACCATGTCGGCCGGCTCGCCCCGGCCGTAGAGGTCGACGATCGCGTCGTGGATCGCCTCGTGCGCCGGCCGGTAGTAGTCGGGGCCGCGGACCACCTCGACCACGTCGGCGATGGCGTCCTTGCTGATCATCATCGAGCCCAGCGCGGACTGCTCGGCGGCGAGATCCTGCGGGGGCATCCGCGCGTCGACCGGGGCGTGGCCCGGCTCGTAGGGCATCGGGCCGTCGCCGTACTCGTCCTCCGGCGGCGGCATCTCCGCGACGCTCACCCGACACCCCCTGATCCCCTACAGCGACTCTGAGACGATGACGACCCCTCACCCAGCGATCACCGACGCTAGAGGCAGCCACCGACACTGTCCGAAACGGCCCGACACGCCGGACGACACGCCGACGGGACGAGCACGAAGAGCGAACGTACTCACCGCTGTCGGGGGCTGGCGAACCGGGACTCACAGGGTCTGTGGATAACTGGGGACAACCGGTGGACGACACGCGGAGCCGATGTGCACGCCTTGTGAAGGAGGTTGGGGAAATGGTCCCGACAACAGTGGTGACGACCGCTCTGACCTGCGGCGATGCAATCCCCGGGCTGTGGATGACGAATACCTCGACCACCGGTGCATCGTCCCCAGCCATCGACCCCGCCCGCCGGATCCGTCCGCGTCCCAGCGTTCTCCACAGGCGTTCTCCACAGGTGGTTGAACCTTCCGTGAGCACCGCGGAGGCGTCGTGACCCGACGACCGTCATGGCTGACCGCCGACGACCGTGAGATCGCGCGCCTGGCGTGGCCGGCGTTCCTCGCGCTGGTCGCCGAGCCGCTCTTCCTGCTCGGCGACGCCGCCGTCATCGGCCACCTCGGCACCCGCGAGCTCGCCGGCCTCGGGGTCGCGGCCACGATCCTGCAGACCGTCGTCGGGCTCTGCGTCTTCCTCGCCTACGGCACCACCGCCGGCGTCGCCCGCCAGCTCGGCGCCGGCCGCCGCCGCGCCGCACTCACGCAGGGCATCGACGGCCTCTGGCTCGCCGTGGCCATCGGCATCCCGGCCACGGTCGTCGGCGTCGCGCTCACCGAACCGCTCGTCGCGGCCTTCGGCGCCAGCAACGACGTCGCCGACCCCGCCGTGACGTATCTGCGGATCGCCCTGCTGGGCGTCACCCCGCTGCTGCTGATGCTCGCCGCCACCGGCGTGCTCCGCGGGCTCCAGGACACCCGCACCCCGATGTGGGTGGCGATCGGCGGCAACGTCGGCAACCTCGGCCTCAACGTCGTGCTCGTCTACGGCCTCGGCCCGGTGCCCCACCTCGGCATCGCCGGCTCCGCGGTCGGCTCGGTCATCGCCCAGGTCGCCAGCGCCGGCGTCCTCATCGCCGTCGTCACCCGGGCCGCCCGCCGCGAAGGTGCCTCGCTGCGCCCCGACCTCCCCGGCATCCGTACGGCGGGCCGCGCCGGCGTACCGCTCCTCGTGCGCACCCTCACGCTGCGGGCCTCGCTGCTGATCACGACGTACGCCGTCGTCACCGCCGCGAGCACGGCCCCCGTCGAGTCCGTGCCGATCGCGACCCACCAGCTGGCGATGACGATCTGGGG
>CAZJDU010000257.1:0-2511 GCA_964544855.1 uncultured Nocardioides sp. | reverse complement strand
CTCGGGGACGGTGAGCCGGATCTGCGGCGTCGGGATCTCCTGAATGGTGCTGGTGGGTGGTCGGGTCAGGAGAGGTCGAGTGGCTCGCGATGGAGCACGAGCTTGGTGGTGCGCGACAGGTAGGCCTCGGGGGCGTCCTCCCAGTCCGCGAGGACGGTGGTCACCTGCTCGGCGGGGAATCCGGTGCGTGCGACGAAGTCGAGCAGGTCCGGCAGGACGGGCCGGACGTGTGAGACGCCGACGTCCAAGCGGGCGCTGGTGGCGTACATGTCCATCACGGGAAGCGCGGTGCCCTTCCCGAGGTAGTAGCCGGTGCCCGTGCAGACGCCTCCCGGCGCGAGGGCCCTGATCGCGGCGCGCAGGCCGCGAGTCGTCGATGAGGCCTCGACGACGATGTCGTAGCGACCCGCGCGATCGGTCAACCACGCCCCACGGCGGGGCTTGGCCAGCTGTTCGGCGTTGGCACCGAGGCCCGCGGCGATCTCGAGTCGGGCGTCGCGGTCGTCGACGTAGTCCACGGTCCCGGCGCCGTGTGCGTGGGCGAGCCCGGCGGCGTACAGGCCGATGCTCTGCCCGCCGCCACCGATCACCAGCACCCGGGCGTCCGGCCGCTCGACCAGACGGGGTACGACGGAGCGCCAGGCGTCGGCGAGGTTGTCGCTCGCGGCGGCCACCCGCAGCGGGTCGAGCCCGGCGGGGAGCGGGACCAGCATGTGCTCGGCGAAGGGGATCCGGATGAGATCGGTGACCATGCCGCCCCAGGAGCCCGAGGCTGGGCCGAATCCGAAGGCGGCGAGCGTGCCGCCGGGCGACGTCGCCACGGTCGTGGAGCACTTCGCGGTCAGGCCGCGGACGCAGCGGTCGCAGGTCCCGCACGAGATCGCCCACGGAACGACGACGACATCACCGACCGCGAGGCCGGAGACGTCGGGGCCGATGGCGGTCACCTGGGCGATCGCCTCGTGGCCGATGCCGAACGGGCCCTGAAACGGGACGTCGCCGACGATCGACGCCACGACCGGATCGATCAGCCCGGTGCGCAGCCCGGCCTGCATCGGGCGGCTGACGCTGCGGTGCAGCGGCAGGGTGTCGCCGTCACACCGGCTGGCGACGAAGGGCCGCACGAGCGCATCCGACGACTCGAGGAGGGCCGGCTCTCGTCGTTCGTGCCACTCCACGACACCCGAGCGGACATAGGTCAGTTCCTGCATGCGACTCCTCCGATTGTTATGCTATGCAGCAGAACATATAACAGATCGGAGAGACGGCAACGATGGGAGCACGCACCGACACCAGATCACGCATGGTCATCAGCGCCGCGCTGCTGCTCCGTGAGCGCGGCGTCGCCGGTACGACGGTCGCCGGCGTGCTCGAGCACAGCAGCGGTCCCCGGGGCTCGGTCGGATTCCACTTCCCGGGCGGGCGCACCGAGCTGCTGACCGACGCCCTGCAGTGGGTCGGTCAGCAGCTCGTGGAGCAGCTCCGGGCCGCAGCCGAGGCCGGGGCCGATCCGGTGACGCTCGTGAGCGGCATCGCCGACCACTATCGGCGTCAGCTGGTGGAGACCGACTTCGCGGCCGGTTGCCCCGTCTGGGCAGCTGCCCAGGAGGCCCACGACGACCCCGACCTCGGACCGGTCGTCGCGGGCGTCGTCGAGCGGTGGATCGCGATCCTCGCCCGGGCCCTCCGGGCCGACGGGCGCGAGGAGGCGGTGGCGACCGACCTGGCCATGCTCAGCATCGCCACCCTCGAGGGGGCCATCACCATGGCGCGGGTGAGCCGCTCGGTGCGTCCGCTCGACCTTGCTCTCGAGAGCCTGGTGGCGAGGTTCGATGCCGTCGCGGACGCGTCCTGATCAGGCTCACACGACGGTGATGCCGTCGCCGATCAGCTTGGCGCCGATGACGAGCAGCAGCACCGCCATGATCACGGAGTTGTGCGCGACCATCCACGTCTTGAGGTCGTCCAGGACCCGGGCGGCTCGGTCGCCGGTGGTCAGGTACACCACGACGGGGGCTGCGACGCCGACGCTCGCGACGACCGCGAAGACGACGGCCGCACCGATGCTGACGCCGGCATCACCCGACGCGGCGGTCGCGATCGCGGCACCTCCCGACACGGCCAGCAGCAGGTTCTTCGGGTTCACGCCGCCGAGCAGCGCCGCCAACCCCGCCGCCTTGACCGGCGTGAAGGCGTCGACCGCTGTCATCCACTTCGGCGTGGCCGGTTCGGCGCCGTCGCGGGGGCGGCCCTGCCACTGCCGCACCGCCAGCAGCAGGAGCAGTGCTCCGAGCCCGATCTTGAGCCACCCGGTCCACGTGGCCGGAGGGCCCTCGTCGCCGGCAGCAGAGCCCGCCGCCAGCGCGACCACGGCGGCGACGGCACCGACCACGACGAACCAGGTCAGCACGAAGGCGATCGCGTTGGCGCGAGCGCTACCGCTGACCAGCATCAGCACGACCGCCACGATCGGCAGCGGGCTGATCATCACGCCGACCGCGATCGGCAGCG
>CAZJDU010000256.1:0-2560 GCA_964544855.1 uncultured Nocardioides sp. | reverse complement strand
AAGATGGACAACACCGACTCCAGCGCGCCGCAGGTCGGCCTCGGCAGCGCCGACCTCGTGGTCGAGGAGCTCGTCGAGGGCGGCATCACCCGCCTCGCGGCGTTCTACTACTCCGACATCCCCGACACGGTCGGCCCGGTGCGCTCGATGCGTGCCAGCGACATCGACATCGTCTCGCCGGTCGGCGCGCAGATCGTCACCAGCGGGGGAGCGGCGCCGACCGTACGACGGATCAACGAGGCCGGCATCACCTTCTACGGCGAGGGCGGACCCGGCATGGTCCGCGACAGCGCCCGGAGCGCGCCGTACAACCTGATGAACAACCTGCCCGACGTCGCGAAGGCGGCGAAGGGCAAGAAGCGCACCCCGGCGGACTACCTGCCGTGGGGCGACGCCTCGCAGCTGCCGAAGGGCAAGAAGGCGACGGCGATCTCGGCCGACTTCGGCAGCCGGGTGACGCAGTGGCAGTACCGCAAGGGCGGCTACGTCAACACCAACACCCACGCGGCGCAGGGCGACCAGTTCCCGGCCGACACCGTGCTGGCGCTGCGCGTCGGCATCGTCGATGCGGGCTACAAGGACCCGGCCGGCAACTTCGTGCCCGAGACGAAGTTCGAGGGCAAGGGGCCGGCGATCCTCTTCCACGGGGGCCGCGCGATCCGGGCGACCTGGCACAAGGAGGCCGGTGACGCCCAGCTGACGCTGTCGAGCAAGCAGGGTGAGCTCGCGGTGCCGGCCGGTCGCACCTGGCTGGAGCTGGTGCCGACCGACCAGTTCAACGGCTCGGTCGGCTTCTCGAAGTAGGTCTCGATACGCCGGCGCTCGTTCCTCGCGCCGGCTACTCGACCAGCGTCGGCGGTCAGTCGTCGCGGGCGGGCAGGTCGACGCCCTGCTCGACGAGCTGCTGCACGCCGGAGAGCAGGAAGCCGATGGCGTCCTCGACGCGCTGCGCGGCGGCCTCCGGGTCGTCGGCGGTCGCGACCGACTCGCCGGCCGAGGACATCGCGCCGAAGAAGATCCGCGCGAAGGTGTCGAGCATCGGCTCCTCGAGGCTCCAGGTGCCGGCGGCCTCGAGCACGGAGCGCACGATGTCGACCACGTTGGCGTAGGTGGAGCGCTCCTCCTGCTCCCGGAACCGCTCGTAGCCGAGCACGGACGGCCCTTCCTGGATCACGATCCGGCGGTAGCGCGGCTCCTGCACCACCTCGAGGAAGGACCGCAGCCCCGCGGTGGCCTTCGCCCACGGGTCCTTCTGCCCGCGCAGCGACTGCTGGATCCGCTGGGCGGCGTCGTCCTCGACCCGCTCGAAGACCGCCTCGAAGAGCGCCTGCTTGCCGGAGAAGTGGTGATAGAGGGCGCCCTTGGTGACCTCGGCGCCGGCGACGATCGCGTCGAGCGAGGTGGCGGCGTACCCGTGGTCGGTGAAGAGCTCGTCGGCGACGTCGACCAGCGCCCGCTTGGTGGAGGCGGAGTACGACGCCCGCCGGCCGCTGCCGGGCACCTTGGGCACCTTCGGGACCAGCTTGGAGACCGACTTCGCCACCCGCTCAGCATAGGGGTCGGTGGTCGTCGTCACGTGGGCGGGATCACGGCGCCGGAGCCTTGGGCGGACCGACGGTCTGCTCCATACTCATAGTACGTACTCGCGGTATGTCGGTGCGTCGGGACCGATCCCGACGCGGGCATGTGGGGCCGGCAGCCGCACCCGAGCAAGGAGCTGACCATGACCTGGCAGACCTTCCACCACCGGGGCGAGACCCTGCGCTCCGTCATCGCGGCGGCCAACGCGCGTCGCGACGGCGAGCTGCCGACCGACGTCGAGGGCGTCGCCGAGACCTTCCGCGACGAGCTGGACCTGCTCGGCGCGCTCCAGCTGAAGTGGCACACCCGACTGTCCGGCTACATCGAGCGCGAGCTGGCGAGCCAGCCGCTCGACCTCGAGCACGCCGTGGCCGTCGCGTGGGGCCGCACCGCCGACGAGCTCGGCGGCGTACGCCTGGTGCTGGACAACTATCGCGCGCACCCGGTCGACTACGCGATGGCCGGTGCGATGCTGAAGGCCACCGCCAAGGAGCACCAGCTGCTCGCGGTGACCGCCGGCCGGGCCGGCCTCGGCAGCCCCGATGCCGACGTCGCAGCGGCCCGGATCGGCGCCACGATCGAGGAGTATGCGCGCGAGCTGCACCGCGGCGCCGCGCTGCTCGAGCAGTCCGCTCCGCGCCGGCGGAGCCTGATCGACCGCCTCCGGGCGGTGGTGGCGGCCTGACCCTCCCTCCCTCAGGCCGTTCTGGCAGCCCCGGCCCGACGCACCCTCCCTCCCGCGTCGGTCACCGGGGCTGTCGTACGTCGGATCCCCGCTCCCGATGGGCGCGAGGTCCGGGCATCATGGAGGGGTGAGTGAACCGACCGCCGAGCCTGCTCCGGGGATGCTGCTGCTCGCCACCCCCCAGCTGCTCGACCCGAACTTCGCCGACACCGTGGTGCTGCTGCTCGACGTCAACGACGAGGGGGCGCTGGGCGTGGTGCTCAACCGCCCCAGTGCGCTGCCGGTCTCGGAGGT
>CAZJDU010000255.1:0-2567 GCA_964544855.1 uncultured Nocardioides sp. | reverse complement strand
GGTGGCCGACCTCGGTGTGCACCGAGTACGCGAAGTCCACCGGGGTGGCCCCGGCCGGCAGGGCCATGACCTCGCCCTTGGGCGTGAAGACGTAGACCTCGGCCGCACCGATCTCGTAGCGCAGGGAGTCCAGGAACTCGCCGGGGTCGGCGGTCTCGCGCTGCCAGTCGACGAGCTGGCGCAGCCAGGCCATGTCGTTGGCGCGCGGGTCGTCCGCCCCGCCCTTGCCGGCGCGCGCGGTCTCCTTGTACTTCCAGTGCGCGGCGACGCCGTACTCGGCCCGGCGGTGCATGTCGTGCGTGCGGATCTGGATCTCGACCGGCTTGCCGCCCGGGCCCACGACCGTCGTGTGCAACGACTGGTACATGTTGAACTTCGGCATCGCGATGTAGTCCTTGAACCGCCCCGGGACGGGGTTCCACCGCGCGTGCAGCGCGCCGAGCGCCGCGTAGCAGTCGCGCACCGAGTCCACCAGGACACGGGTGCCGACCAGGTCGTAGATCTCCGTGAAGTCGTGGCCGCGCACGATCATCTTCTGGTAGATCGAGTAGTAGTGCTTCGGGCGGCCGGTGACCGTCGCCTTGACCTTCGCCTCGCGCAGGTCGTTCTCGACCTGGCTGATCACCTCCGCGAGGAACTGGTCGCGCGACGGCGCCCGCTCGGCCACCATCCGCACGATCTCGTCGTAGATCTTGGGGTGCAGGGTGGCGAACGCGAGGTCCTCCAGCTCCCACTTGATGGTGTTCATGCCGAGCCGATGGGCCAGCGGCGCGTAGATGTCGAGCGTCTCGCGCGCCTTGCGCTCCTGGGTCGACGGCTTCACGAACCGCAGCGTGCGCATGTTGTGCAGCCGGTCGGCGAGCTTGATCACCAGCACCCGGATGTCGCGCGACATCGCCACGATCATCTTGCGGATCGTCTCGGCGTTCGCGGACTCGCCGTACTGGACCTTGTCGAGCTTGGTGACACCGTCGACGAGGGCCGCCACCTCGTCACCGAAGTCCTGGCGGCACTCCTCGAGGGTGTAGGGCGTGTCCTCCACGGTGTCGTGCAGCAGGGCGGCGACGAGCGTCGGCTCGGTCATCCCGATGCCGGCGAGGATCGTGGTCACCGCGAGCGGGTGGGTGATGTAGGGGTCCCCGCTCTTGCGCATCTGTGACTCGTGGAGCCGCTCGGCGACCTTGTAGGCACGCTCCAGCAGCGCGAGATCGGCCTTGGGGTGGTTCTGCCGGACCGCGCGGAACAGCGGCTCGAGCACCGGATTGGTGCCCGACTGGCTGCGGCCCATCCGCGCCAGACGTGCTCGCACCCCCCGCCCCGTGCCGGTGTCAGCGCTCGGCTCCGGGCGGACCGGGCCCGGCACGGCACCGGCGCGCGGCGTCGTGCGTTCCTCGGTCATCTACCCAGTGTAGTGGCGGGGGCCGCGGCGTCAGACCGTGGTCAGCGCAGTGAGCGGCAGGCCACCGATCGCCTCTCGGCCCGGCAGGAACGAGAGCTCCATCAGGACCGCGAGCCCGACCGCGGTGCCCCCGCACTCCTCGACCAGCTGTCGGGTGGCCCGTGCCGTGCCGCCCGTGGCCAGCACGTCGTCGACGACGAGCACCCGCTCGCCGGCGGAGATGGCGTCGCGATGCAGCTCCAGCTCGGCCTCGCCGTACTCGAGCGTGTAGGCGACCGCGTGGGTGTCACCAGGGAGCTTGCCCGTCTTGCGGACGGGCACCATGCCGACGCCGAGGTCGAGCGCCACCGGCGCCGCGAGGATGAAGCCGCGGGCCTCGATGCCGATCACCTTGTCGACCACCGGCAGGCCGTCGGCGCCCCGCCCCGCCGCGGCGAGGCCCGCGACGACGGCCGCGAACCCGTCGGGGTCGGCGAGCAGCGGCGTGATGTCCTTGAAGACGATCCCGGGCTCGGGGTAGTCGGGTACGTCGCGCACCAGCCGGCCGATCGCCGCGGACGCGCGGTCGACCGGACTGCTCACCCCGTCGGTCACTTCCTGCCCCGCTGCGACCGTGGCTTGCGCTGCGGCTGCTTGCGGCCCGAGCTGCTGCTCTCGGTGACCGGACGGCTCTGCGTGGGTTGGGTGCGCCCCTTCCCCGCCTCGTTGGGACGACGGTCCCGCGACGGTGCGACCGTCACGGCCTCCCCCTCGTCGCTCTCCTCGTCCTCGTCGAGCTCGCGCTGCCCCTCACCGATCGGCATGCCCTCGGCGTACGCCGGCACCGAGTGGTAGGGGTCGGCCGCGATCGCACGGGCCTTGGCCCGGGCACGACGCTCCTGCTCCTGGACCTCCGACTCCGAGGACTTCAGGTGCACCAGCACCCGCGGTGCCAGCATCACCGAGGAGTAGACACCGGCCGCCATGCCGACGAACTGGGCGAGTGCGAGGTCCTGCAACGAGCTCGCGCCCAGGTAGATCGCGCTCACGTAGAGGATCGCGCCGATCGGGATCAGCGCGACGATCGAGGTGTTGATCGACCGCACCAGCGTCTGGTTGACGGCCAGGTTGGCGGCGTCGGCGTAGGACTGGGTGTTCTTGCGCAGCGTCGTGGTGTTCTCGCGGACCT
>CAZJDU010000254.1:0-2613 GCA_964544855.1 uncultured Nocardioides sp. | reverse complement strand
TGCCGGCCTGCCGTGCGATCTCCGTCGACGGCGCAGGATCGGCTCACGATGTCTCTCAGTGCTCATACCTCGTCCTCATCCTCCAGTGAGATCCCGCGGTGTTCGCGTTGTCGCCGACGCCCGGCTGGGCGGCGTGGGCCATCGTGAACCCGTGATCGGGGAGAGCAACCCGGTGAGCAGCGACCGAGTGCCTGCCGCGACACCGTGCCGCGTGCGCGAGGATCGTCACAACCAGACCTGTCGTCGGCAAGGTCGGTTCAACTGCGACAACCTGGGCAGCGAGGTCGACGGTGCGTACGAGCCCGCCCACGAGCCGGTGGTTGTCGCCGCGGCAGTGCCTTCGGTGGGTCCCACCACCCATCCGCGACACTGCGGTTCTCGGGCCGGCTACAGCTAGCACGTCGTTCCCGACGAACATCCTCAGCTGAACACGCGAACGGACCAACGCATCGGTCACGTGACCGGCGTCTGTCCCATCAGGACGATCCGCCATTGACCGACCCAGCCGTGCACGGCGGCGCCCGCACCCCCGCGCACGCCCGCCGCGCGATGGAGGCCCGCCGACTCGTCGTACTCGGCCTCGATCTGCCAGCCGTGGTGCCGCAGCTCGCGCGCGGCCCTCGAGACCGCGGACCCGACGTCGATGTCTGCTGCGCCGGTCACGACCAGCACCACCGCCAGCCGCTGTTCGCCGGACCCACCGTCCGTCTCGAGCTCCCGGGCGCCGGGATCGTGCGCCACGACGGGTTCGGCGCCGGGCGCTGCGACCCGCGCCGCTGCGATCAGCTCCTCGCGCAACCGGGTCCGGCCGGTCGTGTGGTCGGGCATCATCGGCTCGGTCCTCCGTGATCGGCGCCAGCCGGGTGAGGGGGCGTGACCTGGCCGTCCCGCCGGAAGCGCTGCAAGACGGCTTGGCGCGCATCACGCGACGCGCCGACGAACAGCAAGCCGGTTTCGCGCATCGTCGAGATCGATGGCGCCGTGACCTGGCCGAGATCGCCGCGTACGACTCGTGCGATGTTGCGCATCAGCTCCGAGGCCGGATCGAAGTAACGCACGTGGCTGCTCGTCGAAGCCGGCAGCATCCCGGTCTGCAGTCGGGTGACGCCGCGCAGGTCGACGGGATCGGGACCGAAGTAGCGCGAGTACGGTACGACGTCACCGGGCGCGCGCGCTGCGAACACCTGGGCGCCGCCGAGGTCCGTCGCCGACCTCACGCCACCTCCCAGCCCCGGTGCACCCAGCAGCACGGCCCGGTCGATCCGAGCCTCGCGACGGAGTGCCTGGCCGACCACGACGCCGCCGATGCTGTGCCCGATGGCGGTGACGCCGGCCGCCGGTTGCAGCTGCATCCAGGTGAGCAGGCGACGTAGTCGCCGCGCGCCGCGCACCGCGTGCCAGTCGGTGAGGGCCTCGATCCTCTGGGGCCGCCGGTATCCGTACGTCATCACCGCTGTGCCGGGGCCGCACGCCTCCGCGACCACGAGCGCCCGGTCGTGGAGCGTGCCGCTGTTCTCGATGCAACGGCCGACCCCCGGAACGATGACGGCGACTCGCGCGGCGGTCGTCAGGTCGCCCACGACTTCCACGACGCCCCCGTCGTCCGGGTTGTACTCGAGGAACTGCCGGTGAGCCTCGACCACTCGCATGCGGTTCCGGGTGAGTTCCACTCGGGGCACGGTCCGGAGCAGGTCGTCGAGGATGTCCCGCCTGCGGTCGTCAGCGCGGGATGAGGTCTGCGCTGCCGCACGCGCGGCGAGCACATCGCGATCGGCAGCGATCCGTGCGAGGCTGCGCGCGTACGACGCAGCCACGTCGGCCACCGCCGTCGTCATCCATGTCTCCTCAAGGCCTTGGGCTTGATCCGGTGTCGTGGACGCAGTGTGGCGGAGGCTCGCGGTGCCCAGTTGAGCGCGACCCCTCGCCGCGGCCCGCGCTGGTAGAGATGGCGCCCATGTTCACCGGAACACTTCGCAAGGCCGCCGTGCTGGTTGCCGGCGCCGGGCTGGCCGTGAGCCTCGGGTCGGCTGCGGCGCAGCCAGCGCAGGCCAGCGGCTCCTACACCGGAAGGGCGTACGTCGCGGGCGTCGGGTCGATGTACAACGACTGGACCGACGAGGGCGTCGTGAACGTCCGCGTGCACCGCTACTCCAACGCCACCTGCCTGTGGCAGGCGATCCTTTGGGCCAACGGCTATCTGTCGCTCCGCGGGATCGACGGCGTCTTCGGCGACCGGACCGATGCAGCGACCCGGGCGTTCCAGCGACGGAAGGGCCTCGTCGTCGACGGGTCCGCCGGTCGCCGGACCTGGACAGCCGCGGTCAGAGGCGGCAGGCTCAAGACGTTCTCCGGCTCGCTCGACGGCGACAAGGCGGGTTGGTATCACGGCACCAGAGGCGTCTTCTCGGTGCGCCGGACGCGGAGCGGCAACTACGGGTTCCGCGTCCAGGGAGAGACCTGGCACTGGGCGTCGTACAACCGGCGGACGTGTCGCTAGACCGCTGACCTCCACGAGATGTCCCGTCGCGGGTCGTCGAGTAGCCCGTTCGCCTCCAAGGTCGTCGAGTAGCCCGTCCGCGAGGGACGAGCGGACGGGCGTATCGAGACGCCCGG
>CAZJDU010000253.1:0-2642 GCA_964544855.1 uncultured Nocardioides sp. | reverse complement strand
TGCTCCACGAGATCGAGGTCATCGCCGACGACATCGTCGTCATCGGCAACGGCCGCATCGTCGCCGGCGGCACCAAGGAGGAGCTCCTCACCAGCGGCGAGGTGCTCGCCCGCGCCGCCGACCCGACCGCACTCGCCCGGGCACTCGAAGCAGCCGGGCTCAGCGCCAACGCCGTCGACGGCGCGGTCTTCACCGACGCCGATCTCGCCTCCGTCGGACGAGCGGCGTACGACGCCGGCATCGCCCTGACCGAACTCCGCACGGCCGACGGCGCCGGGCTCGAGGAGATGTTCCTCGAGCTGACCGCCGAGAGCCAGCGCGACCACCTCGAAGGAGAAGCAGCATGACCGTCACCGCCACCACCGACGCCGCGCCGACTGCTCCGGCACACCGACGCACCGTCCCCGGGCCGATCCCCTTCGGCCGGCTCATCGGCGTCGAGTTCCAGAAGATGTTCGACACCCGCGCCGGCCTGTGGTTGATGGCGAGTGTGGCGATCGTCTCGCTGCTGACCACCACCGGCGTCATCATCTTCGCCGACCGGGACGAGCTGACCTACGAGACGTTCGGGACAGCCGTCGGCATCCCGATGTCGGTCGTGCTGCCGATCATCGCGATCCTGGCCATCACCAGCGAGTGGAGCCAGCGCACGGCGCTCACCACCTTCACCCTGGTGCCCAGCCGCGGCCGCGTGATCGCCGCGAAGCTCGTCAACATCCTCGCCGTCGGGCTGGTCGGAATGGCCTTCGCGATGGGAGCCGGCGCGGTCGGCAACGTCGTCGGCACCTCGATCGCCGGTGTCGACCAGGTCTGGGACATCGAGCTGCAGATGTGGGGGCAGCTGGTGCTGACCATGCTCATCACGATGCTGGTGGGCTTCGCGCTCGGCGCTCTCTTCCGGAGCACGCCGGCGGCGATCGTCGGCTACTTCGTCTGGGGCATGGTGCTGCCGACCATCTCCGGTGCCCTGGGGTCGGTCAACGAGTGGTGGCTCGACAACGCGGCGTGGTTCGACCTCAACACCGCGATGTTCCCCTTCTACGACCAGATCCCCAGTGGTGAGCAGTGGGCACAGCTGGGCCTCACCAGCCTGATCTGGGTGGTGGTCCCGTGCCTCATCGGCACACGGCTGATGCTCCGCTCCGAGGTGAAGTGACCGACCGCCTCCTGCCATCGACGATCGCCCGCCCGGCTGACCGGGCGGGCGATCGCGGCGCGAGCGGCGGTCCGCTCAACGGCGCGGGTTGGTCGGCTCCAGCCGGGCCGCGACGATCGGGATGATCACCGCGGCGGCGACGACGTGCGACGCGGCCAGCATGAGGTTGGTGGCGATCGAGGCGGCGTCGACGACCATCGGTGCGGCGAGCGAGATGACGGTCAACGTCCAGGTCGTCCGCCGGAAGGTACGCCGCGGCCGGCGGGCGAACCGCGCGAACGCGGCCGCCAGGACGACGCCGAACGCGCCCCAGAAGACCACACCACCGAAGAAGCCGCCCTCGGGGATCGGCTCGGGGGTGGCGGCCGGGTTGGATGCGGCGACGAGCTCGACGCCTGCGGCACGAGCCAGGAACTCGAAGCCGGTCGTGACGACGGCACCCGCCAGGACCGCGCCGAGAGCGACGAGCCAGACAGGCACCCGCGCAGCGAACGGCCGGGACGCGCGAGCGGTGGACAGGTGGTGCTGGGCGTGAACGGTGCTCATGATGGAACCTCTTCGGTGTGGGATGGTGCGACCTGGGCCGCTTCTCATCGCCACCACGAACGGGCACGTCGCGATCCGACACCCGATCTCGAGGAACTCCTCAGATCGCGCAGCCGTCCGGGCCGCAGGTGTCGTCGTCGGCCGTGGCCCGGACCATCTCCAGCTGCGGGTGGGTCTCGGCCCAGGCCTTCTCGAGCACCTGGGTGAACGTCGCAGCCGGCTGGGCCCCGGAGACGCCGTACTTGGCGGCGACGACGTAGAACGGCACCCCGCCGGCGCCGTACTCGTGCGCCTGGTCCTGGTCGGCGAAGACCTCGGCGCGGAACTCGTCCCCGGCCAGCACCGCCTCGGCCCGGCCGGCGTCGAGGCCCGCGTCGACGGCAGCCGTCCGCAGCACGGCGTGGTCGGCGAGGTTCGCGGCGCGTGTGAAGTACGCCGACAGCAGCTCCTCCTTCAGCCGGCCCTGGACCGCAGGGCCGTGCTCGGCGAGCGCCAGGTGGAGCAGCCGGTGCGCGTCGAGGGTGTTGACCGGGCGGGACTCGTGGTGGCGCCAGACCATGCCCTCCTCCGCGGCCGCGGCCTCGACCCGGTCGACCATCTGCCGACCGGCCTCCGGACCACCGCCGTACTTGCGGCCGAGGTGCTCCGGCGCCGTCACCGTCGGCTCGGACGACGCACCGGGGTCGAGCTGGAACGAGCGCCACACGACCTCGACGCCGTCAGCACGGTCGAAGTCCGCCAGGGCGGACTCGAACCGCCGCTTCCCGATGTAGCACCACGGGCAGACGACGTCGGACCAGATCTCGATGCGCATGTCGCTGACAACAGCGACACCCCGGGCGGTTGTTCCGTCCCGGGGTGTCAGATGGGTCTCGATACGCCGCCTCGTCCCTCGGCGGCTACTCGACCAACGAACCACCGCTGGTCGAGTAGCGCCCGC
>CAZJDU010000252.1:0-2665 GCA_964544855.1 uncultured Nocardioides sp. | reverse complement strand
GTCACCGCCCTCGCTCGGCCCATATCGCCCTGATGTTGATTGGGGGCAGGGTGCTGGGCGATCCGCTTAGCGTCCTGCAGCATCGGGCCGGCTGACCCGATAACGCCCTGTCGACCCTGCCGGGGTCTGGCTCATAGCGATGTGTCGCCGGCCCGATGCTGCGCCACGGTGTGGCTCGAGAGAGGCGTGCCGGAGATCGGTCGGCATCAGGACTGTCCGCCGTGGTGTTCACCGTCCCCGACCAGGAGGTGATCATGACGGTGATGATCGGAATCGATCCCCACAAGCGATCCCACACCGCGGTCGCGATCGACGAACGCGGCAATGACGGCGCTCCCTGAAACTCCCCAGACCTGCTCACTGAAATTCCCCACCTCCGGGGTTCGGAACGGCACGAGTTCCGTAACGGAGCGTGGGGCCCTCGTGATGCTGCGGCTGCCAAGCACAGCAGCGACCACGAGGACCCCGCTCCATGATGACACCGGAGGAAGACGTGAACGCGTCAGCGTTACGAGCCCAGGGCTGGACGATCTCGGCGATCGCCCGCCATCTTGAGCGTGACCGCAAGACCATCCGCGCCTACCTGGCCGGCGATCGCCAGCCCGGGGTGCGCCGCCCGGCAGGGCCGGACCCGTTCGACGACATCGCCGACTACATCGGCCAGCGGCTGACCGACGATCCGCACGTGCTGGCCACCGCGCTGTTCGACGAAGCCCAGGCGCTGGGCTATCCGCGGACCTATCCGACGTTCACCCGCCAGCTGCGGGACCGGCGGTTGCGGCCGGTGTGCCCGGCCTGCGAGGCGGGGTCGGGCAAGGTCCCCACGACCGAGATCGAGCATGATCCCGGGGAGGAGACCCAGTGGGACTGGGTCGAGCTGCCCGAGGCGCCGTGGCTGGATGGCGGCACGGCGATGCTGCTGGTCGGCTCGCTGGCCTACTCGTCGCGCACCCGTGGGGTGTTCTGTGACGAGACCGACCAGCCCCACGTCTTCGACGGGATCGACCGCACCGTCGCCCGGCTGGGTGGGGTGACCCGCCGGTGGCGGTTCGACCGCATGGGCACCGTGGTCTCCATCGGGGACTCGGATCGGGTGCTGGCCTCGTTCGCGGCCTTCGCCAAGCACTACACGGTGACGGTGGAGGTCTGCCCGCCGCGCCGCCCCAAGCGCAAGGGCGTGGTCGAGAAGAACATCGACTTCCTCACCCGCCGGTGGTGGCGCACCGCCGACGTCACCACGGGCGAGGAGGCCCAACGGTCCTTCGACATCTTCTGCGAGACCATCGGGGACGCCCGCCCCCGCCACGACCTCGACGGCCGACCCTCCACGGTCGCCGCACTGGCCGAGCACGAGCGGCTTCGTAGGGCGCCGGCCACCCGCTTCCCGGCGACGTTGGAGGTGACCCGCAAGGTCGCGGCCAACGCCACGATCTCGTATCGGGGCAACCACTACTCGGTCGACCCCGCGCTGGTCGGCGTGCAGGTGCTGGTGCGTGCCACGGTGGGCACCGGCCAGATCGACATCGTCGACCTCGCCACCGGGCTGCTGGCCCGCCACCGGCTGGTCGCCCCCGGCCAGGGCGCGATCGTGCGCGACGGTGCGCACGCGATGGCGCTGGAGGCCGCGGTGCTCGCGGCGTTTACCACCGACAAGCCCTGCACCCGCAAGGCCAACCGCCCACCCTCACCCCGCGCGAAGGAGCTCGCCGCCGCGATCCGCGGCGACAACACTGCACCGGGCGATGCCGTGGTGATCGACCTGGCCTCGTGGGCCGCACTGGCGCCGGAGGCAGGACGATGACCGCACCCTCACCCAACCGGACCTACCAGCAGCTGCGTGCCCACCTGGCCTTCCTCAAGCTCGACGCCGCCGCCGACGCGCTCGCGGGCGTGCTCGACCAGGCCGACGAGGTCTCCCACGTGGAGGTCCTCGAGACCCTGCTCGGCATCGAAGCCGAAGCCACCGCAACCCGGCGGCGCGAGTCCCGCCGGCGGCTGGCCGGCCTGCCGGCCGAGCATCGGCTGGACGACTTCGACACCGACGCCCAACCATCCGTCACGCCCGAGCTGCTGCGTGACCTGGGGACGTTGCGGTGGGTCGACGACGGCGGCAACGTGCTGTTCATCGGCCCGCCCGGCGTGGGCAAGACCATGCTCGCCATCGCCCTCGGGCACGCCGCCATCGACGCCGGCCACCGCGTCTACTACACCACCGCCGCCGACCTCGTCGCTCGCTGCCACAAGGCCGCGATCGAAGGCCGGTGGGCCAACACCATGCGGTTCTTCGCCGCCCCACAGCTCCTGATCGTTGACGAACTGGGCTACCTGCCGCTGACCGGCGAGGCCGCCTCGGCCCTGTTCCAGGTCGTCAACCGCCGCTACGCCCTCGGCCAGTCGATCGTGCTGACGACCAACCGGGGCATCAGCCAGTGGGGCGAGATCTTCGACGACCCCGTCGTCGCCGCCGCGATGCTCGACCGGCTCATGCACCGCTCGATCATCGTCCCGATCGACGGGGACAGCTACCGGATGCGGACCCACCGCAACCACACCCACGACCTCCGAAAGGCGATCACGCTGGGTGACTAATCTGCCCGCGCCCACCCCGACCCCAGGTGGGGAATTTCGATGAGCATCATTGGGGAGGTTCGGCGAGCGCCATCAG
>CAZJDU010000251.1:0-2671 GCA_964544855.1 uncultured Nocardioides sp. | reverse complement strand
TGCGGTCGTACGGTGGTTGAGGTGCGAGCGTGCGAGCCTCGAAACCACTGCGCTCGTCAGGCGGGCTTCACGTCCAGCACGACCTCGAACTCCAGCAGGTCCGCGCCGGTGGCGACCGGCTTCTTGGGTGCCTCACCCGGAGTGTCCGCGTGGGCGGCCCTGGCGTCGCCGTCGCGCCAGGCGGCGAACGACTCCTCGCTGTCCCAGTGGGTCACGACGAAGTAGCGGTCGTCGCCCTGCACCGGGCGCAGCAGCTGGAAGCCGAGGAAGCCCGGGGAGTTCTCGACCGCCCCCGCGCGGGCGGCGAACCGCTGCTCGAGCTGCTCCCCGGCGCCCTCGGGGACGTGGATGGCATTGATCTTCACGACGGACATGCGGCCAGCCTAGGAGCATGGTCCTGGCAACCGGGTGACCCGGGCGGCAGACTGGGGCCATGAGCAATCCAATGACCCCCGGCGGCCGCGGCATCGACTCGCTGCTCACCCTGGAGTTCCCCCGGTCCCTCGCGGTGTACGACGACTACCAGTCGGCGCAGCGCACCGTGGACCACCTGTCCGACAAGAAGTTCCCGGTCGAGCAGTGCATGATCGTCGGCACCGACCTCAAGCGCATCGAGCGGGTCACCGGGCGCCTCACGACCGGCCGGGTCGCGATCGGCGGGATCGCGTCGGGCGCGTGGTTCGGGCTCTTCATCGGGCTGATCTTCGCGCTGTTCACCGAGGAGGGCTGGCTCGGCATCATCGGCGGCGCGATGCTGATCGGCGCGCTCTTCGGCGTGATCTTCGCGCTGGTGGGCTATGCGATGACCCGCGGCCAGCGCGACTTCTCCTCGGTCACCCAGGTGGTGGCGACCAAGTACGAGGTGCTGGTCGAGCACAAGAGCGCGGAGCAGGCCCGCGAGCTGCTCGCCGACCTGCCCGGAGCGCTGCCGGACCCGTTCGCCTGAGCCGATGAGCACGGCGTACGACGTCCGGGTGACCGGCCGGGTGCAGGGGGTCTGGTACCGCGCCTACGTCGCGGAGCAGGCCCGCTCGCTCGGGGTCACCGGCTGGGTCGCCAACGAGCCGGACGGCACGGTGGCCGGCCACTTCGAGGGGGAGGCGGACGCCGTCGTGGCGCTGCTGGAGCTGTGCCGCAGCGGTCCGTCGCTCGCCCGCGTCGACCGGGTCGACCACCAGCCGGCGGACGTGACGGGGGCGGCGTCGTTCGAGGTGCAGGGCTGAGTCCGGGCCGGCCCGGGCTCACGCCCGGGCGTCGCCGCCCCAGTTGGCCAGCTTCTCCGCGATGGTGTGCAGGTCGGCGCGCCAGACGTCCTCCGGCCCCGGCGGGATGATGGCGTCCCACTCCATCGCCGGGGAGCCGAGCACGTTGGTCAGGCCCTCGGTGCGCGCGAAGAACCAGACGTGCAGGTGCGACCCTCCGTCGCCCCAGCGGGTGACGTGGACGCGGCCGATGTGCGGCAGGTGCTCGATGATGCGCACCAGCCGGTTGATGATGCGGCCCATCTCGGAGGCCATGTCGTCGTCGAGCTGCCCGGCGTCCTCGGTCTCTCGCGGTTGCAGCTGCAGCACGATCGGCAGGCCGGACGGCTTGCCGGGGTGGCTGAGCACCCAGCGCTCGTCCTCCCAGACGATCCGGTCGGGGTCGATCTCGATGCTGCCGTGACGGGAGGGCTCCTCCGACGGCGGTGGGAGCACCTTCGGCACGATCGTGCCGTCGACGACCTCCCACGGGAAGATGTCCCACGCGATGGACTCGGGCGCGGGGAGATGCCCGTGACGCCCGACCTGACCAACGATCCGCTCGTAGACCTCTTCAGCAGACTCCGGCATGGCAGCACTGTGCCACCCAGCCCCTCAGGGTTGTCCGGCACCCCCGGGGCCACCACATAGGGTGCTCGTGTGTCGCTGCCGAACATCCCGCCCGCGCCGGAGCTCCCCGGCGCCCGCCACGTCCACTCCGGCAAGGTCCGCGACCTCTACGAGCTGACCGACGGTCCGTACGCCGGCCACCTGCTGATGGTCGCGAGCGACCGGCTGTCGATCTTCGACTTCGTGCTGGAGACGACCATCCCCGACAAGGGGGAGATCCTCACCCGCACCTCGCTGTGGTGGTTCGAGCAGCTGGCCGACCTGGTGCCGCACCACGTCGTCTCGACCGACGTGCCCGACGCGGTCCGCGGCAGGGCGGTGATCTGCGACCGACTGAGCATGTACCCCGTCGAGTGCGTCGCCCGGGGCTACCTCACCGGCAGCGGCCTGCTCGACTACCAGGCCACCGGGGAGGTCTGTGGCAACCCGTTGCCGCCCGGGCTGGTCGACGGCAGCCGGCTCCCCGAACCGATCTTCACCCCCGCCACGAAGGCCGAGCTCGGCGACCACGACGAGAACGTCGACTTCGCCGCGGTCGTCGCCACGGTCGGTCAGGAGACCGCCGAGGCGCTGCGGGAGCTGACCCTCGCCGTCTACGACCGTGCCGAGATGATGGCCCGCGAGCGGGGGATCATCCTCGCGGACACGAAGTTCGAGTTCGGCGATCGCGCCGGCGTCACGGTGCTCGCCGACGAGGTGCTCACGCCCGACTCGTCCCGCTACTGGCCGGCGGCCGAGTGGCAGCCGGGCCGCGCGCAGCCGTCGTACGACAAGCAGATCGTGCGCAACTGGGCGCTCTC
>CAZJDU010000250.1:0-2671 GCA_964544855.1 uncultured Nocardioides sp. | reverse complement strand
ATCGCCACAGGACAGAGAGGCCGCAGCGCCTGTCCAGATCCTTGCTGCGACCAGATGCTCGCGGACACGGCATCCTCCCCATAGGCGGACACCAGACCTCCCCGCTGGTGGACACGAGACCTCCCCACTGACGGACAGCAGATCTCCCCGGCCCTGTCCGTAGTCCGCACCTGCCGCCGTGGGTGCGGTGGTCCCTCCCGGTATGACCGGCGGTGCTGAAGCGCCGTCAATCCGAGAGGGACCTTGTGAAGGATGCCGGAGAAGTGATGAACATTCTGGAGGCCTACGACCTGGTGGGCTCGTTTAGGGCCGCAGCGGAGATCGCCGACTGCGACCACCACACCGTCAAGCTGCACGTCGAGCGTCGCGCTGCCGGGCTGAAGCCCGGTGATGGGATCCGACGGTCCTCGATCATCGATGGGTTCCGCCCGAAGATCGAGGAGCTGGTCGAGCGCTCGCAGGGCCGCATCCGTGCGGATGTGGTCCACGACAAGATCGTCGCGATGGGGTTCGACGGGACCGACCGGACCACCCGTCGTGCTGTTGCCGAGGCCAAGCAGGTCTACGCGGCCGGGCGTCGGCGGGTCTATCGGCCGTGGATCCCCGAGCCGGGCGGCTGGTTGCAGTTCGACTGGGGCTGGGGCCCCATCGTGGGCGGTCGGCAGACGATGCTGTTCTGCGCGTGGTTGGCCTGGTCGCGGTTCCGGGTGGTGATCCCGACCTGGGACCGCACCCTGGCCACGACGCTGTCGTGCATCGACCAGACCCTGCGCCGGCTGGGCGGTGCGCCGACGTATGTGTTGACCGACAACGAGAAGACCATCACCACCGAGCACGTCGCCGGCGTGCCCATCCGGCACCCGGAGATGGCCGCCGCGGGCCGTCACTACGGGGTGCAGATCACCTCGTGCGTGCCCGCGGATCCGGAGTCCAAGGGCGGCTCGGAGGCGACGGTGAAGATCGCCAAGGCCGACCTGGTGCCCACGAGCGCGAACCTGCGTGACGACTACCACTCGTTCTCTGAGCTGCGGGCCGAGGCGGCCGTGTTCTGCGATCGCGTGAATAGCCGCGAGCATCGGGAGACGCGTCGGCCCCCGGTCGACATGCTGGCCGAGGAACAGGCCCGTCTGCATCCGGTGCCGGCCGACCCGTACGTGGCGGCGCTCGGGGACACCCGGGTGGTGACGCGCGAGTCGGTGATCTCGCTGGGCGGCACCCGCTATTCGGTCCCGCACCAGCTGGTCGACCAGCAGGTGTTCGTCCGCGTGGAGGGTGAGGAGGTCGTCATCGCTCATCAGGGCCGCGACGGGGTGACCGAGGTGGCCCGGCACCGCACGGCCCCGCCCGGGCAGCCGCAGCTGAACCTGGAGCACTACCCACCACGGTCCACCTCCCGGATCCTCGACCACCAGCCCAGGCCACGGACCCCGGACGAGGCAGCGTTCCTCGCGCTGGGGCCGGGTGCCGCCGGCTGGCTGGTCAAGGCCGCCGCAGCAGGGACCGGCAAGGTCCGGGTCAAGATGCGCCAAGCGGTCGAGTTCGCCGCGGTCTACGGCACCGACGAGGTCGACACCGCCCTCGCGGTGGCCGCCGATGCGGGCCGGTTCGCCGAAGCCGACCTGGCCTCGATCCTGCGGCACCGCCGTCGGGTCGGCGATCCCGACCGGGTCGTGGTCCCCATCGCCGAAGGGCATTCGCTGCAGCCGGGCACGTCACGGTGGCAGGAGGTCGGCCGATGACCACATCTGCCTCCACGTCGGAGCAGCTGCAGGCTGAGGTCGCCACGCTCGCCAAGCGGCTGCGCATGCCGTATCTGCGCAAGGCCGCGGTCGAGGTCCTGCCCACCGCCAAGGCGCAGCGGTGGGACCCTGCCGAGGTCCTGCGGGTCCTGCTCGAGGAAGAAGCCCAGGGCCGTGATGCGGCCACGATCCGCAACCGCCGCCGGCGGGCCGGGTTCCCGACCGGCAAGACCTTCGAGTCCTGGCGTGAGACCGCATCGACGATCAGCCCGTCCACCCAGCAGGCCCTGCGCACGCTCGAGTGGATCCGCCGGGCCGAGAACCTCGCCGTGGTCGGCCCGTCGGGCACCGGCAAGAGCCACCTGCTCGAGGCTCTCGGCAACGCCGCGATCGACGACGGGCTGACGGTGGCGTGGTTCACCGTCGAGAGCCTCGGGCAGCTGGTCACCCGACACCGCGCCGACGACAGCGTCGCCAAGGCCGTCAACCGGGTCCTGAAGGCTGACCTCGTCGTGGTCGATGACATCGGGCTTCTGCCGGTTCCGACCGAGGCCGCCGAGGCCCTGTTCCGGGTCATCGACGCGGCCTACGAACGCCGGTCGGTCGCCATCAGCTCGAACATCCACCCCGGTGGGTTCGACCAGCTCCTGCCCGCCACGATCGCCACCGCCGCGGTCGACCGGTTCATGCACCACGCCCACGTGGTGGTCACCGAAGGTGACAGCTACCGGTTCGCCCAGGCCCGCGACGGCAAGGGGGTGACACCACTGACCTGACCATGAGCGGGGAGATCTCGTGTCCGCCTACGGGGAGCTTTGCTGTCCGCCGGTGGGGAGGTTTCGTGTCCGCCCATGGGGAGCCCCAGATGTCCGTTGACACCAGAGGAGGACGGGTCGTGTCGGAGGCCAAGGACCTGGTCACGCGTCACTTCG
>CAZJDU010000249.1:0-2744 GCA_964544855.1 uncultured Nocardioides sp. | reverse complement strand
AGGATGTCGACCTGCCGACGCCAGCCGATCGTGTCGGCCACGAGGCGTCGTACGTCGTCCTCGTCGGCGACATCGGCGTACATCGCCATCACCTGCCGCCCGTGCTCGGTGAGCTCGCCGGCGGTCTTCTCCGCGGCCTCGAGGTCGGCGTCGGCGAGGACCACGGACGCGCCGGCCCCGGCGAGGCGCTCCACGATCGCGCGCCCGATACCCATCGCTCCGCCGGTCACGATGGCGGTGCGTGCGGACAGGTCCAGCAGGTCGTCGATGGTCGGCGGCTCCAGCGTCATGACGTCGCCTCCTCGGTCATCAGTCCGGTGACGCGTGGCTCCACGCTAGGAGCGGGACCGCCGAGGCGCTCCGGGCGGAAGTCACCGCGCCGAGGGACCTTCGGCCCCGGTCGTACGGCGCTCCGCCTCCAGGACCGTGCGGGTCGTGGCCACCACGCTGTCGGGGCTGAGGCTCATCGAGTCGATCCGCAGCCCCACGAGGAACTCCGCCATCTCGGGGTGGTCCGACGGTGCCTGGCCGCAGATGCCGGAGTGGATGCCGTTGCGCCGGCAGCCCTCGACGGCGAGCCGGATCATCTCCAGCACGCCCGGGTCTCGCTCGTCGTAGTCGAAGGCCACCAGGTCGCTGTCGCGGTCGACGCCGAGGGTGAGCTGGGTGAGATCGTTGGAGCCGATCGAGAAGCCGTCGAAGCGGCGGGCGAACTCGTCGACCAGCACGACGTTGGTGGGGATCTCGCACATCGCGTACACCCGGAGCCCGTGGTCGCCGCGGCGCAGGCCGTGCGCGGCCATCCGCTCCAGCACCAGGTCGGCCTCGGCCACCCGGCGGACGAACGGGATCATCACGGCGACGTTGCGCAGTCCCATGTGCTCGCGGACCCGCCGGATCGCGCGGCACTCGAGGGCGAAGCCCTCGGCGTACGCAGGATGGGCATACCGCGACGCACCACGGAACCCGAGCGTCGGGTTCTCCTCCTGCGGCTCGAAGTCGGCACCACCCAGCAGCCGGGCGTACTCGTTGCTCTTGAAGTCCGACGTCCGGAGCACCACGGGCTTGGGGTGGAAGGCCGCCGCGATGGTGCCGATCCCTTCGGAGAGCCGCTCGACGAAGTAGGCGGCGCCGTCCGGGTATCCGTGGATCAGCTCGGCGAGGGCGGTCCGAGCCTCCTGGTCCGTCACACGCTCGGGATGCAGCAGCGCCATCGGGTGTGCCCGGATGGACTCACTGACGATGAACTCCATCCGCGCCAGTCCGACGCCGTCGTTGGGCAGCATGGCTGTCGCGAAGGCGAGATCGGGGTTGCCGAGGTTCACCATCATCCAGGTGCGAGGGCGGCGAAGCTCCCGGACATCGGTCTCCACGACGCGCACGTCGGCGTGGCCGGCGTACACATGGCCGGTGTCGCCAGCGGCGCACGACACCGTGACCGGGGCCCCGTCGGCGATCCGTCCGGTGCCGTCGCCGGTGCCGACGACGGCGGGGATGCCGAGCTCGCGCGCCACGATCGCGGCATGACAGGTGCGCCCGCCACGGTCGGTCACCACCGCGGCCGCCGTCTTCATGACCGGCTCCCAGTCGGGGGTGGTGGTGTCGGCAAGGAGCACCTCTCCCGGCCGGAACGCCCCCAGGTCGGTGGCGTCGCGGATCAGCCGCGCGCTGCCGCTCGCGACGCGCTGTCCGACGGACCGGCCGGTCGTCAGCAGCTCACCGTGCCGGTCGACCACGTAGGTCTCCAGGGTCGTGGTGGCGCGCTGCGACGCCACGGTCTCGGGGCGGGCCTGGACGACGTACAGCCGGCCGTCGAGGCCGTCCTTGGCCCACTCGACGTCCATGGGGACGCCGTAGTGCCGCTCGATGGCGAGCCCGACGCCCGCCAGCTGGAGTACCTCGTCGTCGCTGATGCAGAACCGGTCGCGTTCGGGTGGGGGCGTGGGCTGGTTCCGTGGCCGGCCGTCCTGCAGCACCATCTGGACCGCCTTGTCGCCGAGCCGGCGCCGAAGGACGGCACGATGGCCCTCCCGGTAGGTCGGCTTGTGAACGTAGAACTCGTCGGGGTCCACCGAGCCCTGGACGACGTTCTCGCCGAGGCCGTACGACGCCGTCACGAACACCACGTTCCGGAACCCCGACTCCGTGTCGAGGGTGAACATCACGCCGGCACTCGCCAGGTCGGAACGGACCATCTGCATCACACCGACCGACAGCGCCACGTCGACCGGGTCGAACCCCTGGTCGAGCCGGTAGTGCACGGCGCGGTCGGTGAAGACGCTCGCGAAGCACCGACGTACCGCGTCGAGCAGCGCACGCTCGCCTCGGACATCGAGAACGGTCTCGTGCTGTCCGGCGAAGCTGGCCTCGGGCGTGTCCTCGGCAGTCGCGGAGCTGCGTACGGCGACCGCGACGTCCAGACCGGCGGCGGCGCGCAGCCGCCGGTAGGCCGCGATGATCTCGCTCGACAGCTCCTCGGGAAGCTCCGCCCGGGCCACGATCTCCCGTGCTCGACGCGCGCGCTCGGCCAGGTCGCCGACGTCGCCCGGGTCGAGACCGTCCAGCGCGGTGTGCAGGGCCGGCCAGGCGGCAGCCCGGTCGAGGACGAACCGGAAGGCATCGGCGGTGACGGCGAAGCCCTCGGGCACGCGCACGCCCTCGAGCGCGAGGGTGCGGTGCAGCTCCCCGAGTGAGGCGTTCTTGCCGCCGACGAGTGCGACATCGTCCGCGTCGATCTCGGTGAA
>CAZJDU010000248.1:0-2767 GCA_964544855.1 uncultured Nocardioides sp. | reverse complement strand
CTTCTCCTCGGCGAAGAGGCCGGCCTCGATCCGCTTGGCGAGCTCGACCTCCATCTCGGCGTTGAGCAGCGGGACCTTGCCGATCTGCTTCAGGTAGTCCTTGACCGGGTCGGCCGTCGCGCCCGCGACCATGACGGTCTGCTCGGGCTCGTCGGTGTCGTCGGCGGTGGAGACGACGAAGGAGGCCTCCTTCTCGTCCTCCTTGATCGTCGGGTCGTTCTTGACGTCCTTCTCGAACTGCTCGTCGGGGATGTCGGGCAGCACCTTCTTGCCGTCGGGGCCGACCGCGGGGGTCGGCACCTGCTCGGCGAGGTCGACCTTGTCGTCGGTCTCCTCCTCGACGTCGTCGGCCACGTCGATGTCGACGGGCTCCTCGATCGCGTCGGGCTCGTCGAGGACGTCGGTGTCGCCGGCCGGTTCCGCGGACGCAGGAGCCTGCTGGGGGGCCGGCTTCTTCGTCGCGGTCTGCTTCGGCGGGGGCTTCGGCGTGGCCTTCTTCGTGGCGGCGGACGTCGTCTTGCGGGTCTTGCTCGCGGCGACCGCCTTGTCGTGGACGGGCACGTCGACGGCGATGCCGAGCTGGGACAGGTGACCGATCAGCGGCTTGAGATGGGGCACCGCGACCTTGGCCTCGGTGCAGGCCTGACGGACGGCCTCCGGAGTCACGCTGCCGACGGGTGCGGCCCGCTCGATGAGGGTGGCGATGGCGGGGTGCTCAAGCACCGAAGCGGGAACCTTGCGTGCGTGCGAGGACACGAACACCTCTCGGTTGACAAAGGATCTGCTGGTGGGCGCGGCGAAGCCCGGAGGCGTCAAGACCGCTGTTCACATTCTGCCACGGCCCCGGTGGACGACGAGCATCGACCTCGTCGCTCCCCCGTGCCGTGAGGTGGATCCACGGCGCTGTCGTGGGGTCAGCCCGCCTTGGCGGCAGCCTTCTTGGCCTTCTTGTAGTCGCGCACCTTCTGCAGCGTGGGCTCGTCGACGACGTCGGCGACCGAGCGATAGCCGTCGAGTGCGTAGTCGCCGGCGACCTGTTCCCAGCCGTCGGGGCGTACGTCGAGCTGCTTGGCCAGCAGCGCGACGAAGATCTTCACCTTCTGCGGGCCGTAGCCGGGCAGCGCCTTGAGCCGCTTGGCCAGCTCCTTGGCGTCGGCGACGTCGCGCCAGATGTTCGCCGCGTCGCCGTCGTACTCGTCGGAGACGATGCGGGCGAGCTCCTGGAGGCGCTCGGCCATCGAGCCCGGGAACCGGTGGATCGCCGGCGTCGTGGAGCACAGCTCCTTGAACGTCTCCGGGTCGGCGTCGGCGATCGCCGCCGGCTCGAAGCCACCGAAGCGGTCGACGACCTTCGCCGGGCCCCTGAAGGCGTGCTCCATGGGGTACTGCTGATCCAGCATCATCCCGGCCAGCAGCGCGAACGGGTTCTCGGAGAGGATCTGGTCGGCGGCGTCGTCGCCGGTGATCTGGATCGCCATGCCCGGGATTCTCCCACGGTTGCCACGGTGGTTGAGGTGCGAGCTTGCGAGCCTCGAAACCACCGCCGACGCCGCTACGCGCTCCAGCCGAGGAAGAACGCTCCGAAGAGCATGCTGACCGGGTAGAGCACGATCGAGGCGGCGCCGATCACCGGCAGCCGGGTCGGGTGCGGGGTCCACCAGCGCACGCACAGCCCGAACATGGCGAGCCAGATGAGCATCAGGACGAGGATGCCGTGCCACGGGGCGACCACGCCGCTGGTCGCGTAGAGGAAGAACGACGTCGCCATCAGGATCATCCCGAGGAACGGCTGGAAGGAGATCCTGTTGGGGTTGGCGGCCTGGATCTTCCGCCGGCGCTGGAAGGTCGGCATCAGGTGTCGTCGTCGACGTCGTCGTTCCAGACCGGGTCGTGCTCCCAGGCCTCGGTCTTCTCGGCCGCGATCTCGAGCGCCCGGGCGGCCTCCTCCTCGGTCTCGTACGGCCCCAGCCGGTCCTTCGCGCGGCACCCCTGCTCGCCCTCCACGGCGGCGTGCTTGATGCAGTACCAGTAGGCCATGGTGCGAACCTACACCGATGCGAGCCGCGCACCACGTGCCCTCGTCGGTCGATCGGCGAGAGCGGTCGGTCGCGCCGTGCGCATCGAGCTCGACCGGTCGGCCAGCACGCTCGCCGCGGGTGTCTGGCGACTCCTGGGGTCGAAGGTGCTGATCTGTGGGGATTCGTCAGTCGTCGGCGCCGACCAGCGTCGGTCGCGCCCCGACCACCTCGAGCTCCACCGGATCTCCCGCCACCGCGTGCGTCCCCGGGATCTCCACCCACGCACCACCGTTGACCCGGAACCGACCGGTGTAGGTCGTCCCCACCCGCGGCCGATACACACCCTTCGCCACGTACTCATGGGTGACCTCCAGATCCGGGAACCGCGCCCCCGGCGTGCTCGTCGTCTCCGACGCACCGTCCCCGAAGTCCCAGTGGTACGACGACGGCGACGCCTCGATCACGACCCGCTGCCCCAACAACGTCACCCGCTGCCTCGTCGGCTCGGTGTTCTCCGTCAGGAAGTTCGTCGCGAAGTTCACCAACGTCTTGCCCTCCGGCGGCTGGACCACCAACGCACTCGCCGGCCACTCCAACCGCCGCATCGCCCGCAACACCCGCCCCGGCGTCACCCGCTCCCCCACGAAGACGTCCGTCGCGCCCCGACACCGACGATCGGTCTCGACCCCGCCGGTCATCAGCAGGTACCAGACCCCACCCTCCCCGTTCGGCCGCACGCACAGCTCCCG
>CAZJDU010000247.1:0-2826 GCA_964544855.1 uncultured Nocardioides sp. | reverse complement strand
CGGCGAGGTCGGAGAGCAGCCGGTGGACCTCGCTCTTGGTGCCGACGTCGATGCCGCGGGTGGGCTCGTCGATGATCAGCAGCTCGGGC
This sequence comes from uncultured Nocardioides sp., assembly GCA_964544855.1. Classification (GTDB taxonomy): domain Bacteria; phylum Actinomycetota; class Actinomycetes; order Propionibacteriales; family Nocardioidaceae; genus Nocardioides. The sequence goes on along the minus strand of CAZJDU010000247.1, from coordinate 2,737 downwards.
TCGGTGGAGAGCCACTTGGCGATCGCGACCTTCTGCTGGTTGCCGCCGCTCATCGTGCTGGCGTCCATGTCGAGCGCGTTGGTCTTGACCTCGAGACGGCCCGCCCAGGGAGCGGCCGCGACGTTCTCGGCGCGCGAGGTGAGCAGCCCGACGTGGGCGAGCTTGCGTCGGATCACCGCAGCGATGTTGCGGGCCACCGACTGCTCGATGACCAGGCCCTGCTGGCGGCGGTCCTCGGGGACCAGCGCCATCCCGGCCCGGATCGCGGCCTGCGGCCTGGCCGCGGGAACCGGCGTGCCGTGGAGCCTGACCGTACCCTTGTCATAGGCATCGATGCCGAAGACGGCGCGGGCGATCTCGCTGCGACCGGCGCCGACGAGCCCGGCCAGGCCGACGATCTCGCCGGCGCGCACCTGGAAGCTGACGTCGTGGAAGACACCGGTCGAGGAGAGGTTCTCCACCTCCAGCACGACGTCGCCGATCTGCGTCTCGGACTTGGGGAAGAGGTCGGCCACCTCGCGGCCGACCATCAGCGAGACCACGTCGTCCTGGGTGATGTCGGCGATCGCCCGCGTGTCGACGTACTCGCCGTCGCGCATCACGGTGACGGTGTCGCAGAGGTCGAAGACCTCCTCGAGGCGGTGGGAGATGAAGACCAGCGCGCGACCCTCGTCCCGCAGGCTGCGAGCGATGGTGAAGAGACGGTCCACCTCGACCCCGCTCAGCGCCGCGGTGGGCTCGTCCATCACGAGCAGCGTCGCGTCGAGGGAGATCGCCTTGGCGATCTCGATGACCTGCTGGTCCGCGATCGAGAGGCCCTCGGCGATGCGGCGCGGGTCGATGGCGACGCCGAGCCGGTCGAAGATCTGCTCGGCCTCGGCGTACATCGCGGCGTAGTCGATGCGCCGGCCGGACTTGGTCGGCTGCCGGCCCATGAAGATGTTCTCGGTGACCGAGAGGTCGGGGAAGAGCGTGGGCTCCTGGTAGATGACGGCGATGCCGGCGTCCTTGGACTCGGCGGTCGAGGAGAAGTCGACGTCGCGGCCCTGGAAGCGGAACTCGCCCGCGTCGCGGCGGTGCACGCCGGCGACCACCTTGACCAGCGTCGACTTGCCGGCGCCGTTCTCGCCCACGAAGGCATGGATCGAGCCGGCGTCCACCTCCAGTCGGCCGGAGCGCAGGGCGGCGACCGGCCCGAAGTTCTTGGTGACATCGCGCAGCTCGAGAACCGGCTCCGTGCCGTGGTCGGCGACGGCCATGGGGCTCCCTCCAGTCGTTCATCGGGTATTGAAAGGTTTCAACCTGTGCGTCACACTAGGTGAGCGCAATCACAGCGTCAACCCGGTCCAGAAAATTCCTGAAACATTTCAATAACACCCGGGGGTACACCGGTGGTTGTGAGTAACCTGATCCGACCATGGAGGAAACGCGGATGACGATGCAGCACCCCAATGGACGGCGGGTGTCCGTCAAGGACGTCGCCGCTGCCGCCGGGGTCTCTCTCGGGACTGTCTCGAACGTGCTCAACCGGCCCGACAAGGTGTCACCGGCGACACGCGAGCGGATCCTGGGGGTGATCGAGGAGCTGGGCTTCGTGCGCAACGACGCCGCCCGCCAGCTCCGAGCCGGCACCAACCGGGCGATCGCGATGATCGTCCTCGACGTCGCCAACCCGTTCTTCACCGACGTCGCCCACAGCGTCGAGCGCGAGCTCACCGAGCAGCAGCGCCCGCTGATCCTCGCCAACTCCGGACAGGACGCCGACCGTGAGGCGTCCTACCTCGACCTCTTCGAGGAGCAGCGCGTCAGCGGCATGCTCATCACCCCGGTCGGCCGCATCCTCCCGCGGCTGCGCCAGCTCCGCGACCGCGGAGTGGCGGTCGTGATGGTCGACCGCAAGACCGGGTCACGCGACTTCTCGTCGGTGTCCGTGGACGACCACCGCGGTGGCCGCCTCGCCGCCGAGCACCTTCTCGACATCGGGCGACGGCGGCTGGCCTTCATCGGCGGCCCCGCCGGCCTGAGCCAGGTCCGCGACCGGCTCGCCGCCGCACGCGAGGCGGTCGAGGCCCACGGCGACGGCGCGACGATCCGGTTCGTCGAGACCGACTCGATGGACGCGGCCGCCGGTCGCGGCGGCGCGGAGACGCTGCTCGCGCTGCCCGCCGACGAGCGGCCCGACGCGATCTTCGCCGCCAACGACCTGGTCGCCCTCGGGGTGCTGCAGGCCCTCACCCTCGCCCGGGTGGCGGTGCCCGAGGACGTCGCACTCATCGGCTACGACGACATCGACTTCGCCGACTCCGCCGCGATCCCGCTGTCCTCGGTCCGGCAGCCCCGTGACGAGCTCGGCCGCCGCGCCGCCGAGATCCTGCTCGACGTCATCGCCGACCCCGGCACCAAGGTGCGCCACGTGGTGCTCGAGCCCGAGCTCGTCGTACGCCGCTCGACCTCGGGCTGACCGGCAGGGCGTCGTACCTGACGATATCGTTGGGATGCGGCCTGATCTGCAACGATTTCGTCAGGTACGACGCGGCCCGGCCCGCTACAGGCCCAGATCCCGCCCGATCAGCTCCTTCATGATCTCGTTGGAGCCGGCCCAGATCTTGGAGACCCGGGCGTCCCGCCAGGCGCGGGCGACGCGGTACTCGTTCATGAAGCCGTAGCCACCGTGCAGCTGCACGCAGTGGTCGAGCACCTCGTTCTGCACCTGCGAGGACCACCACTTGGCCTTGGC
>CAZJDU010000246.1:0-2836 GCA_964544855.1 uncultured Nocardioides sp. | reverse complement strand
ACGAGGTGTACGCCAAGCCGGACGCCTACCTGTTCCACATGCGCAACATGGAGGAACAGGGCTTCTTCGACGAGTTCGTCCGGTTGACCCGCCTGACCCGGGTGGTGTCGCTGCACCTCATCACCGATGACCGCGTGTGGGCGCGGCTGCAGACGTTCAACGCCGAGTTCCTGCACGGCGTCGAGCTGATGGTCCGCTGACTGCCGGGCGTGGTCACCGGCGGGCGGACCGCCGACCGGGCAGCGTGAGCGTCGCCTCAGGGGGCATGTCCATGCTGACGGCCGTCGCGACACGGCCCCGTCGGCCACACCCACCGTGTGGCGATCCCTGACATCGGAAGCACCATGCATGCAGTCGGCCTCACCGAGTTCGGCGGGCCCGAGGTCCTCGAGGTCCTGGACCTCGACGACCCGGAGCCCCACACGGGGCAGGTCCTGGTCCGCGTGGCCGCCGCCGCGGTCAACCCGACCGACACGGGCGTGCGCAGCGGCCGCTACGGCGACCGGCTGACCCCGTACGGGCCGCCGTGGATCCCCGGCATGGACCTCGCGGGCACCGTCGCCGCGGTGGGGCCGGGCGTCGAGCGGTTCGAGGTCGGCGACGAGGTCATGGCCGCCGTGACGCCGATGCGTGACGAGGGCGGCGCCTACGCGTCGCTCGTCGTCGTCGACGAGGCGTCGGTCGTCGCCGTCCCGGACTCGGTCAGCCTCGAGCAGGCCGCCACCCTGCCCATGAACGGCCTGACGGCGTGGCTGGCGCTGGACCTGCTGGACCTCGAGATCGGCGACCGGCTGCTGGTGACCGGCGGTGCGGGCCTGCTGGGAAGCTTCGTCATCCAGCTCGCCAAGCAGGACGCGATCCGGGTCTACGCCGACGCCGCGCCCGACGACCGCGAGCTGGTCGAGGGCTTCGGCGCGGACATCGTGCTCGAGCGGGGCGACGACCTGGCCGAGCGCGTCCGCGAGGTGTCGCCGGACGGTGTGGACGCCGTGGTCGACACGGCCCTGCTGCACGAAGCCATCCTGCCGGCGATCAAGGACGGCGGGGCGATCGCGTCGGTCCGCGCCTTCGAGGGCGAGGCCGAGCGCGACATCGCCGTCCACCAGGTCAGCGTCTTCGAGGTGCTGGACCGCACCGACCAGCTGCAGCGCCTGGCGAACCTGGCCGGCGGTGGCCACCTCCAGCTGCGCGTCGCCGAGACCTTCACGCCCAAGCACGCGGCCGAGGCCCACGAACGGTTCGCCGAGGGCGGCGTCCGCGGGCGGCTCCTGCTGAAGTTCTGACTCTGATGTCGACGGCGAGGGGGCAGCGTGACGCTGCCCCCTCGCTCGGTGCGTCACCCCGGGCCACGTGCCTGGGCTCCTGAGGTGTCAGTCAGCGTGGCGCTTGGAGTTGGCGACGTTGCCGACGCCGCTGCGAGCATCGACCAAGACCTCCCACGTCGTCCAGATGGGCGTACGGTCGCCGGTGAAGCGCGGGTCGCTCTCGTGGATGTACAGCGCGTTGTAGGTGCCGTTGCCGTCGTAGCCGTGGCACCGGATGTTGTTGCGAACCCAGCCGTCGTCGAGGCCGGGATCGGCACCGAAGTCGCCCCGGTAGACCGCGACGTAGTCGCAGACGGTCAGGGTCTCCGGGTCGAGGTCATCGACGGAGCCGACGGTGCCCCGCACCCGGCCGTCGCCCAGGTCCCAGTAGTAGTCGCCGTTGTAGTCATACGCGTATACGGAGTCGTAGCGGCCCACCACCGTTCCGGATGCCCTGTCGCGGTGACCGGGGACCACCGTTTCGTCGTTGTCGTTGGGCGGGGCGGCCAGAGCCGGCGCCAGGGTGGTGAGTGCGAGGGAGATGGCCATCGCCATCACCGTGAGTGTCTTCTTCATCGTGTGACCGTTGTCGGAGGGTTCTCGGGTCGCGCCGCCGGGATCGGTGACGCGCCGCCGGACCCTAAGCACCGACGACAGGGGTGACAACGATTGGTGGTCAATCAACGACGGAACGTGAACACCTCCAGACGTTCGTGACTCTCCGTCAGAGATTCGGGTCGGAGGTGGCGAGGTGCCGGCCCGTTAGCGTTGGCCGCACCGACCGGGAGCACCGTGACCGTGACCGATGCCGACACCCTCGTCCACGTCGAGGACGCCGATGGCGTTCGCACGCTGACGCTGGACTCCCAGCACAACCGCAACGCCCTGTCGCGGCAGCTGGTGTCCGAGCTGCTGGCGGGACTGGAGGGCGCGGCCGAGGATGACGACGTCCGCGTCATCGTGCTGCAGGCGCAGGGACCGGCGTTCTGCTCGGGTGCAGACCTCAAGGAGATGACCGCCGGCGGCGATGAGGGGCGGGCGCAGGGCACCAAGGACATGCTCGGCGTGTTCCGCGGCATCGCGGCCTCGCCGTGCCCGGTCGTCGCCCGGGTCCACGCCCCGGTGCGGGCTGGCGGCATCGGCATCGTCGCTGCGTGCGACATCGCGATCGCGAGCGGCGATGCGTCGTTCGCCCTGACCGAGGTCCGCCTGGGTCTGACCCCGGCGATCATCTCGCTGACCGTTGGGCAGCGCATGCACGACCGCGCCAAGTCCCGGACATGGCTGACCGGCGAGACCTTCGATGGTCACCGCGCTGCGGAGCTGGGCCTGGTGACCGAGGCGGTCGACGCCGGCGACCTCGACGCGACCGTCGACGAGATCGTCGCCCAGCTCGCGAAGTCCCCGCGCCAGGGGCTGGCCGAGACCAAGCGCCTGCTGAACCGCGAGCTGGTCGAGCGCATCGACGAGCGCGGCCAGGACATGGCCGCACTGTCCGCCCGCCTCTTCGGCAGCGACGTCGCCCGCGAGCA
>CAZJDU010000245.1:0-2849 GCA_964544855.1 uncultured Nocardioides sp. | reverse complement strand
TCCAGATGGCCGGCCACACGTTGGGACGAGCGGTGCTGACCGCGACGGCGGAGCTCGCCGGCTGATCGTCAGGCCGGGTGTCCTCACTCCAGGGCGGGTGGGGACGCCGGCCGCGTCGCGCCTTGGCCCTCGGGCACGAGCTCGATCTCCGCGGACGGCGCTCAGGTCAGCAGTGGGGTGAGCCGCTGTGCGCCGTCGCGCAGCGAGAGGAGGATCTCGCGATGGCGCACGGGCAGATCTCCGGGGAAGAGAGCCGCGAGGCCGGCTTCCAACTCCCCGGTCGGGCCGTGGATCGCGACCGCGAACCCGTTCTGGCCGGCGCACTGCCCGGTGGCCCGGGCGTAGCCGTCGGCGCTCAGCCGCAGCACATGCGGCCACGCGTCGGCGACCGCGGTCACTCCTGCCGCCGACAGCGAGGCCGCGAAGCCGGTCTCCGAGGGAGGTGTGCCCGCGTGCCTGAGCAGCAGCAGTAGGCCGACCGGGTCGAGACCGACCCGGTCGACCCTCAGTAGGTCGCCCGGCAGTGGGTAGCCGCCGTCCTCGTCGAGTACGACGAGCTGCTGTCGGTCGAATCGGAGCAGGTGGACTCCGGCGCGGATGACCTGTCGGAGTGCCTCGAGCTCGCTCCGGACGGCTTGGGGGGCCCGCTGCTGCACCCATGGGCCTGCCATTTCCTGGACCTTCCGGCCCAGGGCGAAGCCGCGGAGATCCGGGAGCCGGATCAGGTACTCCTCCTGTTCCAGCAGCTTCACGATCCGGTAGGTCGTCGTCCGGGGCATCGCGAGGTCGGCGGAGATGTCGTGGGCGGTCGTGCCCGGCCCACGGCGTGCCACCACCTCCAGGACGGCGAGCGCGGACTGAATGGCCCTGGGCTGTCGCGCTCGAAGGTCGCTGTGTCGGCGACCTTCCGGAGTCATCCTGATCCGCCGAGGAGGTCAGCTTCGACCGCCAGGTCATAGGTGCCGATCCCGGCGCCGCTCTCCGGGCGGTTCCGCGCGCGTGCCCGGAACCAGGCGAAGGCGGCGAGGGTGGTGGCCGCGAAGAGTCCCACGCCGAGTGCCGAGCCATTCATGGACTCCGCGACCAGGTAGGTCGCCAGGCCGCAGCCGAGTGCGACCGTCGCGATGGCGGAGACCACCACCGGGCCACGGGTGCGCTCCCCGACGCGATCGAGGAAGCGGGGGACCGCGGCGCAGACGAGGAGGTAGGCGAGAAGGAAGCCGGTGGCCGCGGTGACGATGGTCGTCTGCATCACCTGCCACAGGTCGGCGCCGAACACCGGCAGCAGCGCCGTGGCGCCGGTGATGACCGGGACCGAGACGCACACGCCGAGCCAGGGTGTCTGGAGCCGTCGATGGACGCGGCCGAGCGCGGCCGGTGCCACTCCGTCGCGAGCGAGGGCGAGAAGGACTCGGGCCAGCGCGTTGGTGTGCGCGAACGCCGCGGCCAGGAACGACGTGGCGATGCTGGCGTCGATGGCGATCCCGACCCAGTCGACGCCGTAGGCCCGAGCGAGGTCGTCGGCCGGGCTGGTGCTGTCGGAGATCTGTTTGCCGACAGCGGTGAGGCCGACGTACTGGCCGTAGGTCGACAGCACGTACAGAGCGCCGGTGCCGACCACGGTCCACAGCAGGACGCGCGGGACAGTCGCCCGAGGCCGCCGCGCCTCGACGCCCAGGGTGACCGCGCTCTCGAAGCCGACGAAGGCGACGACGGCCAACGCGGCTCCGATGGCGATCACCGGGACATCCGGTGGCGCGGAGAAGGCGAGTCGCGGTCCCTGCCACCCGACCCGCACGATGAGCGCGACCACGAGCACCGAGATCGCCGTGAACGAAACCGCTTCGATGACCAGGGTGACTCGCGTGGAGATGCGGACCCCCACCACGACGACGACGAGGCAGAGGGTGCCGAGCGTCACCACGACCAGCGCCGACCAGTCGCCGGCGATGTCGGCGCCGACGCGCGTGCCGACCAGCTGCAGGGACCGCGCGCTCCCAGCGAGCGCGAACGCGACCACGAACGCGTAGCCGGTGAGCAAGGACGCGGCGGCCAGGAAGGCTGCCGCCGGGCCGGAGCCGAGCGCGGTGAAGGTGTACAGGCCGCCCGGCGCCACGATCCGGCGGGCGAACTGATTGATCGACGCGGTGACCAGCAGCAACACCCCGAGCGCGAGCAACATGCTGAAGATCAGACCCGAGCCGGCAACACCGGAGATGAGCAAGGGAAAGGTGGCGGCAGCGCCTGATGGCGCGACCGCGGCGATCGACTGGCCGAGCACGTCGACAGGGCGCAGCCGTCGCCGGTCCAACCCCCGCATCGGCGAGACCCGAGGCAGCCCCGCCACCTGCGGGGGATTCAGCACCGCGCGACTCAGGGCGTCCACCAGTACTCCTTGCTCGCGCTCATGGTCGGCAAGTATCCGGACCAAGTGGTCCGGCCAGTTGCGAGGGTAGCCCGGGAGGGTTGCGTCGGTGTTTCGGCGACGTGTCTGCAGCCGTTGCTCCACATGGGACCGCGTCGCGATCCAGGTACCACTGTGAACCTCAACGGATGTCACCGATCCGATCTCGCTCGGCAACGTCGGCTCGGGATGGTTCTGCGGCATCGGCCCGGCGAGCGCGCCACAGGTCGTTGCCCGACCAGAACGTCAGTCAGGAAGGTTTCCATGACCACATCCACCACTTCGAGCGCATCGACGCGGCTGTCGGGTCGACTCGGTGTCGGTTCGATCGTCTTCATGGTCGTCGCGGCGGCCGCCCCGCTGACGGTGATCGCGGGCGTGGTGCCGGCCGGCATCGTGCTCGGCAACGGCGCAAGCTATCCGGCCAGCTACCTGGTCACGACGG
>CAZJDU010000244.1:0-2912 GCA_964544855.1 uncultured Nocardioides sp. | reverse complement strand
TGATCGGCGACGGCCGGATCGGGTACGGCACCCGGCTGCCCAGCGAGCGCGAGCTCACCGCGCGGCTCGGGGTCTCGCGCACCACGGTCACCCGGGCCTACGCCGAGCTCCGCGACTCCGGCTACGCCGACGCCCGCCACGGCGCCGGCACCTTCACCCAGCTGCCCGGCGGACCGGCGCGCGCCCACGACCGGGCCCTGCACCCGGGAGTGACGGCCACCGGCATCGATCTGGTGTGCGCGGCGGCGAGCGCGCCACCCGGGATCGCCGCGGCCTACGCCGAGGCCGCCGACGAGCTGCCGGCGTACCTCGGCGGGAGCGGCTACTACCCGGCCGGCCTGCCGGACCTGCAGGCCGTGATCGCGGCGTCGTACGACGCCCGCGGGCTGCCGACCGATCCCGGACAGATCATCGTGACCTCGGGAGCGCTCGCCGCCACCGCGGTCGTCGGCCGTGCGCTGACCGGGCCCGGGGATCGGGTCGCCGTGGACTCCCCGACCTACCCCAACGCCGTCCAGGCACTGCGAACCGGGTCGTCACGTCTCGTCACGACGCCGGTCGAGCCGGACGGCTGGGACGTCGACGGCATCGCGGAGGTGACCCAGCGGCGCCGTCCGGTGCTGGCCCACCTGATGCCCGACTTCCACAACCCCACCGGTCTGGTGATGGCCGCAGCGGACCGGGAGCGGCTGGCCACGCTCTTCGCTCGGCACGACTCTCTCGCGGTCGTCGACGAGGCCCACCACGAGCTCCGGCTCGACGGCCAGGGCGCCGAGCCGCCGTTCGGCTCGTTCTCGACGCGGACCGTCACCATCGGCAGCGCGAGCAAGAGCATCTGGGGCGGGCTGCGCATCGGCTGGATCCGCAGCCCGGTCGCTCTCGTCGACCGGCTCACCCAGGCCCGCATCGCGCTCGATCTCGGGGCGCCCGTCCTCGAGCAGCTGGTGCTGATCCGGCTGCTGACCGGCGACCACGACCGCCTGCTCCGCGACCAGCGCGAGCGGCTGCGCACCCAACGCGACGTCCTCGTCGCCGCACTGACCGATCAGCTCCCGTCGTGGCGGTTCCGCGTGCCGGCGGGCGGCATGACGCTGTGGTGCGAGCTCCCCCGCGCCGCGTCGACCGCGCTCGTCGCCCAGGCCGATCGCCGCGAGGTCCACCTGGCGCCGGGACCGGCCTTCGCACCCGCCGGCGGACTGGACCGCTTCGTCCGGGTCCCGTTCACCCTGCCGGAGGCCGATCTCGACGAGGCGGTCCGCCGGATGGCCGCCGCGTGGGCCGATGTCGGCGACTCACCCGCTCCGGCACGTGGGACGACGCCGGAGCGGGTGATGGTCGCGTAGGTCCGTCAGTCGGTGAGGTCGACCGGCCGGATGCTGGTGGCGTCGATCGCGGCCTCGATCTCGGTGAGGGTCTCGCTCGGGATCGCCGAGTCGACCGACAGCGCCACGAGCGCCTGACCGCCCTTGTTCTGCCGGGAGACCTGCATGCCGGCGATGTTGACCTTCGCCTCGCCCAGGATCCGGCCGACGGTGCCGACCATGCCGGGGCGGTCCTCGTAGGTGAAGAACGCCAGGTGGTCGGTCGGCTCGACCTCGATGTCGTAGCCGTTGACCTCGACCAGGCGCTCGCGCTGGTGCATGCCGACCAGGGTGCCGCTGACCGAGACCCGGGAGCCGTCGGCGAGCGTGCCACGGATCGTGATCAGGTTGCGGTGGTCGGGGCTGTCGGCCTCGGTCACGAGGCGGACCTCGGTGCCGCGCTCGGCGGCGAGCAGCGGGGCGTTGACGTAGGAGACGGCCTCGTCGACCACGCTGCTGTAGACGCCCTTGAGCGCCGCCAGCTCGAGCACCTTCACGTCGTGCACGGTGATCTCGCCGCGCACCTCGACGTCGAGCTGCTGGGCGACCTCGCCGGCGACGCCGGTGAAGATCTGGCCGAGCTTCTCGGTCAGCGGGATGCCGGGACGCACGTCCTCGGCGATCACACCGCCCTGCACGTTGACCGCGTCCGGCACCAGCTCGCCGGACAGCGCGAGACGCACGGACTTCGCGACGGCGATGCCGGCCTTCTCCTGCGCCTCGTCGGTCGACGCACCGAGGTGCGGGGTCGCGACGACGTTCTCGAGCTCGAAGAGCGGGCTGTCGGTGCACGGCTCCTGGGCGAAGACATCGACGCCGGCGCCGGCGATCCGGCCGGTCTTGAGCGCGTCGTACAGCGCGGCCTCGTCGACGATGCCGCCGCGGGCGGCGTTGACCACGACCAGCGACGGCTTGGCCTTCGCCAGCTGGTCGGCGCCGATCAGTCCGAGCGTCTCGGGGGTCTTGGGCAGGTGCACCGACATGAAGTCCGACTCCGCCACCAGGGTGTCGAGGTCGACCAGCCGTACGCCCATCTGCGCAGCGCGACCCGCCTGCACGTAGGGGTCGTAGGCGATGACGTCCATGCCGAACGCGCTCAGCCGCTGCGCCACGAGCACGCCGATCCGGCCCAGCCCGACGATGCCGACGGTCTTCTCGTAGAGCTCGATGCCGGTGTACTTCGACCGCTTCCACTCGCCGTCCTTCAGCGCCGCGTGGGCGGGCGAGATGTTGCGGGCCGCCGCGAGCATCAGCGCGACGGCGAGCTCGGCAGCGGAGACGATGTTGGAGGTCGGCGCGTTGACCACCATCACACCGGCCTGGGTCGCGGCCTTGACGTCGACGTTGTCGAGCCCGACGCCGGCGCGCGCGACGACCTTGAGCCGCTGGGAAGCGGCCAGTGCCTCGGCGTCGACCTTGGTCGCCGAGCGCACCAGGATCGCGTCGACCTCGGCGATCGCGGGGAGCAGCTCGTCACGGTCGGCACCGTTGCAGGTGCGGATCTCGAAGTCCGGGCCCAGCGCCTCGACGGTGGCGGGGCTCAGCTCTTCG
>CAZJDU010000243.1:0-2918 GCA_964544855.1 uncultured Nocardioides sp. | reverse complement strand
GAGCCCTTCGCCTGACCGCCCGAGCCCTTCGCCTGACCGCCCGAGCCCTTCGCCTGACCGCCCGAGCCCTTCGGCTGACCGCCGGCCGCCTTCGGCTGGCTGCCCGGGGCCTTCGCCTGGCCACCAGAGCCCTTCCGCTCCGACCGGGACTGCCGCTTGGGCTGCTGGCGCTGTGCCTGCCGTCGACCCGCGTCGTCGACCTCCGTCGCCGTACTGCCGGCCGCGGTCTCGACGTCCTCGACGTCCTCGCCCTTCTTGCGGGCCTTCTCTCGGTCGCGCTGCTCCTTGGCCTTGAAGGCCTCCGTGCCGGGCGCCGGGTTGTTCCGGATGACGTAGAACTGCTGGCCCATGGTCCAGATGTTCGACGTGGTCCAGTACATGACGACACCGAGCGGGAAGGCGACACCGGTGACACCGAAGATGAACGGCAGCACGTAGAGCAGCATCTTCTGCTGCTGTGCGTAGGGACCCGTCATCGCGTCAGCGGGCATGTTCTTGGCCATCAGCTGACGCTGGGTGAAGAAGGTCGTGGCGATCATCAGCACCACGAGGATCGCGGCGACGATCATCACCAGGCCGTTCGGATCCGGCCCGCCCCAGATCCGGGAGTTCCAGAAGGTCGCCGCGAGCGGGACCTCACCGAAGAGCTCCGCCTCGCCGAACTGCTGCGCCAGCTCCGTGGTCAGGAAGCCGTGGGCCGTGCCGTTCTGCGCGGCCTGCTGCAGCAGCCGGAAGAGCGCGAAGAAGATCGGCATCTGCAGCAGGATCGGCAGGCAGGAGGCGAACGGGTTCGTCCCGGCCTCCTTGTAGAGCTTCATGGTCTCTTCGGCGAACTTCTGCCGGTCGTGGCCGTACTTCTTCTGCAGCTCCTTCACCTTGGGCTGGATCAGCTGCATGTTGCGGCTGGACTTGATCTGCTTGACGAACAGCGGGATCAGCATCGCCCGGATCGTCACGGTCAGGCCGATGATCGACAGTGCCCAGGCGGCACCGCCGGCCGGGTCCATGCCGATCCAGTCGAAGAACGAGTGCCAGGCCACCAGCACCGCCGAGACCAGGTAGTAGAGCGGCACCATGATGAAGTGCCCGATGTCGCCGAGGACGCCCACGGATTCAGACTCCTTGTTCGGTTCGCGCCCGGTCGGCAGCAGCCGTGCGGGCAGGTGGCACGTGGTCGACCCCACCGGGTGACCACGGATGACAACGAAGCAGCCGGCGGATCGCCAGCCAGGTCCCGCGCAGCGCACCATGGCGCTGGATCGCCGTAACGGCGTACGCCGAGCACGACGGGTAGTACCGACAGGTCGGGCCGAGCATCGGGCTGATCACGAGCTGGTAGCCACGGATCAGGCCGACCAGCAGCCAGCGAAGCGGCGCGCCCACCAGGGCGAGGGCGCGACGGAGCGACGGCGAGCGCTCGACATCGTCGCCCTGATCGTCTCGCGTCCTCATCGCAGCACCCGAGTCAGACAACGGTCGAGATCGCCGACGAGTTCCGGATAGGTGGCGGCGGCCGACGCGGGGAGGGCACGGATCACGACGAGCGAGTCATCCTCGAGCTCCGCCAGGTGATCGCGCATCGCGTGCCGCAACCGTCGCTTCACCCGGTTGCGCGCCACGGCGTTGCCGACGGCCTTGCTCACCACGAGACCGACGGCCGCCGGCGCGGGCGATCCAGGATGCCGGGCGGCGGCCGCGTGGACGACCAACGTCCTGCTGCCCGCGCGCCGTCCACTGCGCACGGCCCGACGGAACCCGTCGGGCCGAGTCAGCCGATGCGCAGCAGGCAGCACAGGTGGGACCGCCTCCAGACGGTGGGTTTCGGTCGGCGAGGACCGCCTCAGACCGTCAGGCTCTTGCGACCCTTCCGGCGTCGGTTGGACACGATCGCGCGGCCCGCGCGCGTGCGCATCCGCAGTCGGAAACCGTGCACCTTGTGACGGCGACGGTTGTTCGGCTGGTAGGTCCGCTTGCTCACGATGGGCCTCTCCGTGCAGGGTCAGCATTCACAGGGAACGCTCGGTCAGATGTCCAGGCATCCGGGTGCTCGGCTCGAGCCACCTCATCGCCGCGTGCTGGCACGCGACGAAGCAGCGCTGCTCGCTTCGGCTGGCACCGCGCACCCACGTCTGCCGCCCCGGGCAAACCAGGACAGCCAGTCATGGACATGCGGCGCCGGTCGACACCGGATGACCGCCCAACGGTACGCGCGCGGCGAGAAGGGGGTCAAACCAGCGCCACCGAACCGCAGCAACTTACACGCCTGTGGTTCCACCTCACAACCAGTTGTGTCCCAGGTGCGGGTTCGGATGTGGGGAAAAACCTGTGGAGAACAGTTGCCTCGGCGACCAGCAGGGGGCTAGGTTCACCCAATCCGGGTTTTCCCCACCGCTTCGGACACACCGGATCCCGGCCATTCTCCGACCTCGGGGTCACAGGGCACCGAAACGGGCCGATTGGCCCCCTGACCAGCGCAGACACATGGGATCTCGGCTCCGCGGACGGTCTCGGGCCAGCACCCTTCGACGGGCCGTGGGGGCTGAAGTCCACAACCTGTGGACAAAGCTGTGGAGGTGAGCGTGACCCAGGCCACATCGGGAGCGTCACGCGCGTCTTCCGGCTCCGGACCCGGACCATCGACACCAACGGGATACGAGAGGGACCAGTGACGGGTACGCGCGAGGACGGCGACCACTCCCAGCACGACGGCGGGACCGACCCCGACACCAGCAAGCTGGTCGCGGCGTGGTCCACCGTCGTCCACGAGTTGCCGGCCCACCAACGGGCCTGGCTCCAGGCCTCACGCCCGGTCACCATGCACGGCAGCACCGCGATCGTGGCCGTTCCCGACGACTTCACCCGACGGCGCCTCGAGGGCCGGTTGCGCGGTGAGCTGGAGGACACGCTCACCGCAGCCT
>CAZJDU010000242.1:0-3023 GCA_964544855.1 uncultured Nocardioides sp. | reverse complement strand
GACCGGCGACGGATCAACGACAAGATCGCCAAGCTGCGCCGTCAGCTCAAGGCGATGGCGGGCACGCGCCGCACGATGCGCGCCGAGCGTCGCCGCCACGAGGTGCCGAGCGTCGCGATCGCCGGCTACACCAACGCCGGCAAGTCCTCGCTGCTCAACCGGTTGACCGGGTCGGGTGTCCTCGTCGAGGACGCGCTCTTCGCCACGCTCGACCCGACCACGCGTCGTACGTCGACCGACGACGGGCGGGTCTACACGATGAGCGACACGGTCGGCTTCGTCCGGCACCTGCCGCACCAGCTGGTCGAGGCGTTCCGCTCCACGCTGGAGGAGGTCGCCGACGCCGACCTGATCGTGCACGTCGTCGACGGCTCGCACCCCGACCCGGAGGGGCAGCTCGCCGCGGTGCGCGAGGTGCTCGCCGACATCGGTGCGGGCGACGTCCCCGAGCTGGTGGTCGTCAACAAGGCCGATGTCGCCGACGCGATGGTGCTGGCGCGGCTGCGGCAGCGCGAGCCGCACTCCGTCGTCGTCTCCGCGAGGACGGGGGAGGGCATCGCCGAGGCGATCGCCGCGATCGAGGCCGACCTGCCGCGGCCGTCGGTCGAGTTCGCGGCACTGCTGCCCTACGCTCGCGGCGACCTGATCGACCGGCTGCACCGTGACGGCGAGATCGACGCCATGGAGCACACCGCCGAGGGCACCCGGGTCTCGGGCCGTGCCACCGAGGCGCTGGCCGGCGAGCTCGCCGCCTACGCCGTCTGATCCTGGGTCGACTCGGCCACCGGCCGTCCCGGGGGACCTCATGGGATGACGCGAGCCCACGGGGTTGACTTCAAGTTATCTTCAACTTGAAGACTCGCTGTCATGACCTCACCTGACATCGAGATCGAGAAGTCCCGATGAGCGCGCCCGCCGCTCCGGCCGTCCCCGACCGCCGGAGCTCCACGACGGTCGCGCTCACGGTCATCGCCGGCACGGTGATGATCCCCGTCGACGTCACCATCGTGGCGATCGCGCTCGCCCGGCTGTCCCAGGAGACCGGCGCCTCACTGCCGGTGGTCCAGTGGGTCGCCACCGGGTACACGCTCGCACTGGCGACCGCCATCCCGGCCGCCGCCTGGGCGATCGGACGGTACGGCGGGCGGCGGGTCCTCCTGGCTGCGCTCACCGTCTTCACGCTCGGCTCCGTGCTCGCCGCGGCGTCGTGGAACGTCGAGTCGCTGGTCGCCTTCCGGGTGCTGCAGGGTCTCGGCGGCGGCTTCGTGATGCCCGCAGCGATGTCGTTGGCGCTGCGCGCCACGGAACCGTCCGACCGGGGCCGTGTGATGGCCCTGCTCGGCCTGCCGATCCTGGTCGGGCCGGTCGCAGGGCCGGTGCTCGGCGGATGGCTGCTGGACACGCTGTCCTGGCGCTGGATGTTCCTGATCAACCTTCCGATCGGTGTGCTCGCCGTCGCGCTCGGGCTGCGCAACCTGCCCCGAGTGCCGGGAGACGTGACCAGTCGGCTGGACCGTCGCGGCCTGCTGCTGCTGCCGCCCGCGATGGCGCTGCTGGTGCTGGGAGCCTCGGCGAGTGAGGGTGCGTCGGTCCGGGGCGCCGCGGTCCTCCCGATGCTCGTGGGTGCGGCGCTGGTCGTCGGGTTCGTGGTGCACGCGCTCCGGTCGGCCGCCCCGTTGCTGCGGGTCCGGCTGCTCGCTCGACGGTTGACCGGCGGGGGAGCCGCGGTCATGTTCCTCTTCGCCGGTGGCTACTTCGCCACGCTGGTGCTGGTGCCGCTCTACTGGCAGGTCGCCCGCGGCGACAGCGCGACGACCGCCGGGCTGCTGATGGTGCCGCAGGCGATCGTGTCGGGCATCGCGATCCAGGTGTCGGGCCGGCTCGTCGACCGGGTGCCGACGGCGCGGGTCGTCGTCCCCGGGATCACGCTGGCGGTCCTGGGCTACGGCACGTTCGCGGCGCAGCTGGCCGCGGATGCGCCGTACCCCTGGCTGCTGGCGTCGCTGATGGTCGCGGGCGCCGGTGCGGGGTCCACGATGATGCCGACGATCACGCTCGCCACCCGGCACCTGGCCGACGACGAGATCCCGTCGGGCAGCACGATGCTCAACGTCGGCAACCAGCTGGCCACCGCCCTGACGACGGCGGCGGTCTCGGCCCTGCTCGCGGCCGCGCTGACCGCCCGGCTGCCGGCGTTGGCCGGTGGCGGGATCGGCGCTCTCCACGAGCTGCCGGAGGCGGAGCGGGTGGCTGCCTCGCCCGCCGTGAGCGACGCGGTGCAGGCGGCCTTCGTGCTCCCGGTCGGGATGATGGCCGGCGCGCTGCTCCTCGCCGTGCTGCTGCTGCGCGAGCCGGCGGGACGGCGCGACGCGGGACCGGCTCGGTGACGGTTCGGTGACAGTTCGTCCCCTCGTCTGACAGCACGTCGTGTCGGTCCCACCATGGGGACGTGGTGGGGAAGCGACGACGGGTGCGGGTGCGCGCGGTGGCGGCGACGGTCGCGTGCCTGGCGGCGCTGCTCGCCGTCGTCTCGTCCCGGGCCGGCGCGGACGGCGACCGTTGCGCGGAGTTCGCCGCGGCGGCTCAGGAGCGGGCGTCGGTCGGCAACTCGGGGAGCGGTCCCGATGTCCTGGTGATCGGGGACTCGTACTCCGTCGGCCTCGGCGTCGCACCCGCCGCGGCGTGGCCGGCCCGGCTGCCGGGCCGGGTCCGGGTCGAGGGCTTCTCCGGGTCCGGCTTCAGCCGCCACGCCAGCTCGTGCGGTGAGGTGTCCTACGCCGACCGGGCCGGGCGCGTGCTGCGGCCGGGCACCGACCTCGTCGTGGTCCAGGGCGGACTCAACGACCACGACCAGCGTCGCCGCGACATCGTGGCGGGCTACGACAGGCTGATGGCTGCTCTGGAGGGCGTGGACGTGGTGGTCGTCGGTCCGCCCGCGGCTCCGGCTCGTGCGGGTGCGGTGCCCTCGGTGGATGCAGCCCTGGCAGCGCTCTCGCGGGAGCACGGCGTTGCCTACCTCTCGA
>CAZJDU010000241.1:0-3026 GCA_964544855.1 uncultured Nocardioides sp. | reverse complement strand
GACCCGACCGAGGTCGTGGTGCTCACCCTGACCAACACCGGCCGCAACGAGGACACCTACGGCGTCACGGTCGAGCCCGACGGAGCCGGCGCCGTCGACACCCGCAACCTCACCCTCCGCTCGTCCCGCAGCGCGAAGGTTCGCATCGAGGTGACGGAGACGCCCCTGATCGTGAAGGTCGAGAGCGTCGGCGCCGGCGGCTACGTGGACGCCTTCATCATCCGCTGATCCCCACCGACGAACCACGACCGTCGCTCGCCCACACCGGTCCCACCCAGCGCGAGGAGGCAGCATGAGCAGCACTGACACCGGGGAGTCGCAGTCCGCCGTCGCGAAGATGTCGGTGCCGACCCTCACCGCGATGGTGGTCGGGTCCATGGTCGGGGCAGGGGTGTTCTCGCTCCCGGCCCGGTTCGGTGTGGCGACCGGCATCCTCGGCTCGCTGATCGCCTGGGCGGTCGCCGGCACGGGCATGCTGATGCTCGCCTTCGTCTTCCAGAACCTCGCCATCCGCAAGCCGGAGCTGGACTCCGGTGTCTTCATCTACGCCAAGGCGGGGTTCGGCGACTACGCCGGCTTCAACTCCGCGATCGGGTTCTGGGCGAGCTCGGTGGCGGGCAACACCTTCTACTGGGTCTTCATCGGTGCCACGCTCGGCGCCTTCTTCGACGGCTTCGGCGACGGTGACACCGTCCTCGCGGTGGGCCTCGGCAGCGCCGGGGTCTGGTT
Organism: uncultured Nocardioides sp.; assembly: GCA_964544855.1. Classification (GTDB taxonomy): domain Bacteria; phylum Actinomycetota; class Actinomycetes; order Propionibacteriales; family Nocardioidaceae; genus Nocardioides. The sequence goes on along the minus strand of CAZJDU010000241.1, from coordinate 2,297 downwards.
CTTCCACTACCTGATCGCACGGGGTGTGCGCGACGCCGCCGTCATCAACCGGATCGTCACCGTCCTCAAGATCGTGCCGATCCTGGTCTTCATCGTGGTGCTGCTCGTCTCGCTCGACGCGGGCGTCTTCGCCGACAACTGGACGGCCTATGGCTACGGCGACCTCGGCGGGCTGGGCGACCAGGTGCGCAACACGATGCTCATCACGACCTTCGTCTTCATCGGCATCGAGGGCGCCAGCGTCTACTCGCGCTACGCGAAGCGCCGCGAGGACGTCGGCAAGGCGACGGTGCTCGGCTTCCTCAGTGTGCTCTCGATCTTCGCCCTGGTGACCCTGTCGTCCTACGCGGTGATGCCGCAGCCCGAGCTGGCCGAGACCCGGCAGCCCTCGATGGTCGGCGTGTTCGAGTCGGTGGTCGGCGGCTGGGGTGAGATCTTCATCAGTGTCGCGGTGATCATCTCGGTGCTCGGCGCCTACCTGGCCTGGACCCTGATGGCCGCCGAGGTGATGTACATCCCGGCCCGCGCCGACGACTTCCCCGAGTTCCTCGGCCGGGAGAACGCCCACGGCACTCCGATCACCGCCCTGGTGGTGACCTCGATCGGCGTTCAGGGGCTCCTCGCGCTGACGCTCTTCGTCACCGACGCCCTCAACTTCATGCTCGACCTCGCGACCAGCCTCGCGCTGCTGCCGTACCTGCTCGCGGCGGCGTACGCCCTCAAGCTCGGTCTCACCGGGGAGTCCTACGAGGGCGTCTCGACCGGCATCCGACGTCGGGAGACGATCGTGGCGGGCGCGGCGACGGTCTACACGATCTTCCTCTTCGACGCGGCGGGCATGGAGTTCGTGCTGCTCGCCACCGTGCTGCTCGCGCCCGCGGCGCTGCTCTACGTCAAGGCGCGCAGCGAGCACGGCCGACGGCTCTTCACACCGACCGAGGTCGGGCTGTGCGCCCTCATCGTCGCCGGCGGCATCGCCGGTGTCGTCGGTCTGTGGACCGGCACCATCACCCTCTGACCCACCCATCGGGAGGCACGCTCCATGACCGAGAACCCCGCGGCGTCGTACGGCGTCCACTCCGAGGTCGGCCGGCTGCGCAAGGTGCTGGTCTGCTCGCCCGGCCTCGCGCACCGGCGGCTGACGCCGAGCAACAGCGCCGACCTGCTCTTCGACGACGTGATGTGGGTGGAGAACGCCCAGCGCGACCACGCGGACTTCGCCAACTTGCTCACCCAGCGCGGGGTCGACGTGGTCGAGCTGCACGACCTGCTCGCCCAGACCCTCGAGGTGCCCGGCGCCCGGGACTGGCTGCTGGATCGCAAGATCATCCCCAACCGGGTCGGGCTCGGCCTGGTCGACCTGGCCCGCGGCTACCTGGAGACGCTGACCGCGCGGCAGCTGGCGGAGTTCCTCATCGGCGGTCTCGCCGTGCAGGACCTCCCCGAGGAGCACCGCACGCCGTACGTCGCCCTCGCCCGCGAGTCGACCGGCGCCCGGGAGTACCTGATGCCGCCGCTGCCCAACACGCTCTACACCCGCGACACCACCTGCTGGCTCTACGGCGGCCTCACCATGAACCCGCTCTACTGGCCCGCCCGCAAGGACGAGACGCTGATCTACCAGGCGATCTACCGCTTCCACCCCGACTACGTCGGCTCGACGGTGTGGTGGGGCGACGCCGAGCAGGAGTGGGGCCAGGCGACCTTCGAGGGCGGCGACATCATGCCGGTCGGCAACGGTGTCGTGCTGATGGGGATGAGCGAGCGTACGTCGCGGCAGGCGATCACCCAGGTCGCGGCCGCGCTGTTCGCCCAGGGGGCGGCCGAGCGGGTCGTCGTCGCGGGGATGCCCAAGCTGCGGGCCGCGATGCATCTCGACACCGTCTTCACCTTCGCCGACCGCGACATCGTCACCCTCTATCCCACGATCATGGACGCGGTGCACACCTTCACGCTGCTGCCCTCCGACCAGGCCCCCGGCGTCGAGGTGGTGGACGAGGGGTCGACGCCGTTCGTCGACGTGGTCGCGCGCTCGCTCGGCCTCGACTCGCTGCGGGTGATCGAGACCGGCGGCGATGTCTACCAGTCCGAGCGCCAGCAGTGGGACAGCGGCAACAACGCCGTGGCGCTCGAGCCGGGCGTGGTGTTCACCTACGACCGCAACACACTGACCAACACGCTGCTGCGCAAGGCCGGCGTCGAGGTGATCACGATCGTCGGCGCCGAGCTCGGCCGTGGCCGAGGCGGCGGGCACTGCATGACCTGCCCGATCGTGCGCGACCCGGTCGACTTCTGAG
>CAZJDU010000240.1:0-3061 GCA_964544855.1 uncultured Nocardioides sp. | reverse complement strand
TGTCCGGGAACTTCAGGTACGGCAGGTGGTCGTACCAGACCGGGTCGTGCAGGCAGAGCGACTTGTAGCGGCTGCGCCACTGGTCCCCCGGCCGGGCGTGCTTGTCGATCACCAGCGCCGGTACGCCGAGCTGGCGCAGCCGGGCGCCGAGCGCGATGCCGCCCTGGCCACCGCCGACCACGAGCACGTAGGGCTGGGCTCCGTTGCCCCAGGCCGCGTCCTCCTCCTGGCGCTGCTCCAGCCAGGTCTTCCGCTCGGCGTTGACGCCGTGCTCGGCGCCCATCGGCCGGCGGCCGTTGCGCGGCTCCTCGTGCCCCTTCAGCTCGTGGAGCGTGGTGAGGAACGTCCACGCCTTCGGGCCGTCCTCGTCGATGAGGCGCACCAGGCCCCGGCCCCGTCCGACGGCGGTCTCGAACTCGAACCACGCCGTGGTCACGCCGTCAGCGGTGGCGGCCGGCTCGGTGAGCCGGAAGCCGGACGGCGCGGTGTCCTCGAGCCTGTGCTGCAGGAGATCGGTGACGCCGGCGGGGTTCTCCACCGTGGTGATGTTCCACGAGAAGGCGATCAGGTCGCGCCAGAAGCTGGTCGCGGCGAAGAGCCCGGCGGCTCTCTCGATGTCGCGTGACACGAGGGCGTCCTCGAAGGCCTCGAGCCAGGTCGCTGCGGGGTCGGCGGTCGTCACCGGCCGCTCCTCCAGCTGGGTCATGTCGGTTCCCTTTCGATCGGCGATGTGACGCTCAGCACACCGCGCCCCGAGGTGCCCCCGGAAGGGTTGCAGCGGGTTGCACCACGCTGGTTGAGGTGCGGGGAGCCCGGCGACGAACCTCGACACCACCTGTGGCTCTCATCACACCGGGCGACCTAGACTCCGGACATGCCCTCCCCCGACCTGGCGGCGCGGGCGCGGGACCTGGTCCGCATCCACGACGCCGTGCTCTCCGGCGCGACGCCGCCGGAGAGGCCGCGCGCGGTGGTCGCGCGATCGTGGTCGCGGATGCTGGGGCTCGGCCTCGACCCGTCGCACCGGAGCGGCCGCGACCCGCTCTCCCCCGGGGAGGTGGAGACGCGGCGGCGGCGCTCCCGGCTGTCGCTGGTCATCGACGAGCTGCGGCCGCTGCTGCTCAGCGCGGCGGACGCATCGTCGTACCTCGTCGTGGTGACCGACGCCGACGGCATCGTGCTGTGGCGGGAGGGGTCGGCGCGGGTGCGTCGACAGGCGGACACACTCGGGTTCACCGACGGTGCCCTGTGGACCGAGGACTCGGTCGGCACCAACGCGATCGGCACCGCGCTCGCCGAGGCGGCGCCGGTACAGCTCTTCTCCGCCGAGCACTTCGAGGCGGCGCAGCACCCGTGGTACTGCACGGCGGCGCCGGTCCACGACCCCGCCGACGGCAGCCTGCTGGGCGTGGTGGACGTGAGCGGTCCGGCCCTGACGCTCCATCCGACGATCCGCGCGCTGGTGGCCACCTCGGTGCAGCTCGCCGAGGCACGGCTGTGGCGTCATCACGAGGACCGGCTGGCGGAGCTGCGCCGGGTGGCCACGCCGCTGCTGACCGGCTCCGAGGGCCCGTTGCTGGTCGTCGACGACCACGGCTGGGTGGCGGCCCAGCAGGGCCTGAGCGGGCGGGACCGGATCGAGGTCCCGGAGCACGACCGAGCGGTCGCCGTGCCGGGCCTGGGGCTGTGTCTGCCCGAGCGGCTGCACGGCGGCTGGCTGATCCGGCCGGCAGGACCGCGTCAGGTGGCTGCCCGGCTGGACCTCGCGGCCACGCCCGCCACACTGCAGGTCCAGGGCGGCGACGCGCCGTGGGTGGTGCCGCTCAGCCCGCGGCACGCCGACATCCTGAGCGCCCTGGTGTCCGCCGGGCGGGCCGGTGTGACGGCCGAGCAGCTCTCGCAGCAGCTGTACGGCGACGGCGCACACAAGGTGACCGTGCGGGCCGAGATCTCCCGGATGCGGCGGATCGTGGGCGCCCTGGTCGCGACGAACCCCTACCGGCTCGCCGACGGCGTCACGGTCGAGAGGTCAGCGGTCGAGTCCGAGTAGCTCCGGCTCGTGCTTCCGCCAGGTCACCATCGCCTCGCGGGTGACCGGGCCGGCGGCGGTCAGCTCACGATCGTCCCAGCGGTGCACCGGCTGGATGTCGCGGGTGGTGGAGGCCAGGAAGATCTCGTCGGCCGCCGCCGCGATCTCGAGCGGCTCGTCGACCTCGCGGCCGCCGGACCACTCCAGCACCAGCGCCCGGGTGATCCCGGCCAGGCAGCCGCTGGCGAGCGTCGGGGTCCGGACCTCGCCGTCGACGACGTAGAAGACGTTGCTGCCCGTCCCCTCGCACAGGTGGCCGGCCAGGTTGGCGAAGATCGCCTCGGTGGCGCCGCGCTCGCGCGCGTGGGTCAGGGCCACCACGTTCTCGCCGTACGAGGTGGTCTTGAGGCCGGCGAGCGCACCTCGCTCGTTGCGCGGCCAGGGCACGGTGACGACCGCGGTCGTCTCGGGGGAAGGCGCCATCGGGGCGGCGACCACGATCGAGGTCAGCGGGCTGTCGCCGCGACCGGAACCCAGCGGGGCGTTGCCGCCGGTGACGGTGATCCGGATGCGTCCCAGTGGCAGGTCCTGCCCGTCGAGCGCGGCTGCGACCCCGGATCGGAGCTGGTCGAGGTCGAGCCCGACCAGACCGAGGCCGTCCGCCGAGCGCGCGAGCCGCTCCAGGTGCCGGGTCAGCGCGAAGGGCTGCCCGTCGACCACCTTGACGGCCTCGAAGACGGCGTCGCCGACAGTCAGCCCGTGGTCGGTGACGGGAACGGCGGGGGCAGCGGGGTCGGCGAGCACCTCGCCGTTGATCCAGACGCGCACGGGACCACCGTAGTGCGGGGTGGCTGCTCCCCTGCGCTGACCTGCGCGGACGCACCCGACACGACCGAAAAGCCACCCCGGTTTGGTGCGAGGTCTCCCCCTCGGCTAATGTTCTCAACCGCATCGCCCGCCGGTTTCGGAGGGAAGATGCAGGCGGACGTAGCTCAGTTGGTAGAGCGCAACCTTGCCAAGGTTGAGGTCGCG
>CAZJDU010000239.1:0-3069 GCA_964544855.1 uncultured Nocardioides sp. | reverse complement strand
GCTCGCACCTCAACCACCGCGCGGCTCGCGCTCGCACCTCAACCACCGCGCTGGCCCAAGCGGCCGCCGCTGACGCCGCCCGCGCCGAGGGGGCCGACTCCGACCTGATCGGCATCCCGCTCGGGATCATGACCTCGACGACACCTTCGACATGCCGACCACGGGGGGCACGCTCGCGCTGGAGGACTCCCAGCCGGCGAAGGACGCCTGGCAGGTGGCCGAGCTGCGCGAGGCGGGCGCCGTCATCATCGGCAAGACCAACCTGTCGGAGTTCGCCTACTCGGGTGGGTTCAGCGAGTCCGGCTCCATGCAGACGTGGAACGCGCTCTACCCGTCGAAGGCGTCCCACGGGTCCTCCGGTGGCTCGGGCATGGCGGTCGCGGCCGACCTCGCCGCCTGCGGCATGGGATCGCAGACCCGGCGTCTCGCTCTGCGCACCGGGCTGGCGACCTTCCGCGGCACCGACGGACTCTCGTCGACCGCGGGCGTGCAGCCGCTGACCTCGTCGCAGGACTACGCCGGCCCGATGGCGAAGTCGGTGACGGACCTGTCCTACCTGCTCGATGCGACCAGCACCCAGACGACGGGCACCAACCCGACGACCGAGCAGGGTGTCGACGCGGTCGTCTACGCGGGTTCCTGTCGACGGTCGGCAACAACGACGTGGCCTCGGCGGTCCACACCTCCGACCGCTCGACCGGGATGCTGACCTCGAGCGTGGGCCTGCCCACCCTCGCGGACTCGCTCTCGGCCGACGCCGGGGACGTGACCACCGCGGTGAAGGTGCAGCCGAGCCGGCTCCGCACCGACGAGGAGAACGAAGTCACTCTCCGTGTGGTCGCCCGCGGCAGCGCCACGGCATCGGGCACGGTCGTGCTCGATGTCGCCGACGGCGTCGCGGTGCTGACCCTGCCGGAGCTCCCGGCGGGCCGCCACCAGGCCGCAGCGTCGTACGTCGGTGACGCGGCCACCGAGGCGTCGAGCACCACCGCGACGCTCACCGTGGCCCAGCCGCGCGGCGGCGGTCGGGGCTGATCCGTCCCGGCACCCCGGGCGCATGACAACGGCCCCTGGTCTGCGATCGCAGGCCAGGGGCCGTGGTGTGAGTGGAGCTGGCGGGAATCGAACCCGCGTCCTCGAGCGCCGAGCCAGGTCTTCTCCGGGTGCAGTCTGTGGGTGGTCGTGTTGCTCGGCCCCGGCGCTCACACAGACACGTCGCCGACAGGCCCAGCCGGGAAAGAGTCCCGGGTCACCCTCCCGGCGGGAGTGGCCCGGCAAGTCTCCTAGTCGACGCCAGGTTCAGGGACGGAGACGGATGCCCTGACTGACGCTTCGATCACCGCTCAGGCGGCGAGAGCGAAGGAACTGCGCTTGGCGTTAGCGTTGGCAGTTATTGGTTCCCAGCGATCGTTAACGAGATGACGCTGGCTCCTCGACCCGCTTCCCCTGGGACAGACGTCCCCAGTCGAAACCGATCAGCCCCTCTTGAGTTGTGGTGTCACTCTACCGGTAGCAACCTCGGGCGGGCATCTCCTATTCCATCGCCGGCGGGCTGGCGATCGCCCTCACCCGCCGGCGCGGAGCGCACGAGTAGGAGCCGCGGTCAGACCCCGAATCCCGCGAGCCAGTCCTGCACCACGGCGATCTCGACCCGCTGGTAGCCACCGAGGTAGCGGCAGTTCGAGGTGTAGCCGTAGGACGTCACGGCCACGATCTCGCCGTCCAGCGTGACGGGGCCACCCGAGTCGCCGAAGCAGGTGCCGCCCGTGCCGAACGGGTCCTTCTCGTTGCCGTTGGTCTGCAGGATCTGGTGGGTGAGCTTCTGCCCCGGCATGTCGACGTACCGACGGATCAGCGGGTAGCTCATCGGCGTCGGCTGCTGGGGACCGGACTCGGGCTTGCGGACCTCGGTGCCGTAGCCGACGGCGGTGAAGAGGGTCTTGCGTAGCTGGGACTTGCGGATCTCGTCGAGCCTCCCCTCACCCGCGATCGACATCGGCGTGATGCCGTCGACCGGCTCGTCCAGCACGACCACGCCGACGTCGTTCCAGTTGTCGAGGTCGGTGAAGTCGGAGTAGTCCGGGTGCGTGTGCGACGTGCCGGCGAGGTAGCCCGCGGACGAGAGCTCGGCGGAGGTGTAGCCGGCCTCGGGATCCGCCGCGTCCGGGAACGGCGCCGGCGGCTCCTCGGCGATGACCGAGTCGAAGGTGACCAGGGTCTTGCCGACCACGCCCTGGGTGCAGTGCGCCGCGGTGAGCAGCACGGTCGGGCTGACCAGCGAGGCCGAGCACCGGTAGCGCCCGGTGGCGTCGTAGAACAGGATCATGCCGACCGCTGGGTGCTCGTCCCCGTCAGGCGTACCGCCGGTGCTGGCCGAGGCCGGCGCGGCGACCAGCCCGATCGCGGTGAGGGCGGCGACAAGGCCGGCGATGAGGAAACGGACGCGCATGGGCGAAGCTCCTTTGCTCAGGACGGACGGAAGGGACAGTGGACCACGAGCCGCGCCGCCGTGCCAGCACTTCGCCGGGACGCCCCGCGTGTCGGTCAGTCGTGCCTTCCCTTGAGCCGGCGGCCGAGCTCGACCTGCTTCTCGCGGTCGGCCTGGCGCTCGGCGATGCTCTGCCGCTTGTCCCAGGTCTTCTTGCCCTTCGCCAGGCCGATCTCCACCTTGGCGCGGCCGTTGACGAAGTAGAGCGACAACGGGACGACGGTCAGGCCCTTCTCGTTGACCCGGCGCTCGATCTTGTCGATCTCGGTGCGGTGGAGCAGCAGCTTGCGCTTGCGCCGAGCGGCGTGGTTGGTCCAGGTGCCCTGGGTGTACTCCGGGATGTGCACTCCGTGCAGCCAGGCCTCGCCGCGGTCGACGTCGACGAACCCGTCGGTGATCGTCGCGCGGCCCATGCGCAGCGACTTCACCTCGGTGCCCTGCAGCACGAGACCCGCCTCGAAGGTGTCCTCGATGTGGTAGTCGTGGCGCGCCTTCCGGTTGGACGCGACCAGCTGACGTCCGTCACCCGTCTGCTTGACGGCACCCGACTTCTTGGCCATCCCACCATTCTCCCAGGCTGA
>CAZJDU010000238.1:0-3124 GCA_964544855.1 uncultured Nocardioides sp. | reverse complement strand
CTACTACGACATCTGATCTTGGGTGTCCCAGGGGCGACCGGTCAACGACAAATGTTGACCAAGACCCGCCTCTGACCTGCGGAAACGCCGCCGACGACCTTCGTGGTCGTTCGGCGGCGTTTCTCGCGTTTTGGCGGTGTGTGGCTCGCTACATCAGTGGTACCTGGACGGCTGCCTCTGTGTTCCCTCGGTTGAGCAGGCAGTGTCGGGTGCTCGCGATACCGCGCTCCAGGATGGTGACGTCTTTCTCGCCACGCTGGTCTCGGGCGCGCATCCCGCCATCTCGATGTCGTCACCGCGCCCCGGGCTCTGTCCGCGGCTTGGCTGATCGTGCCGGCTTCTGCGATCGCGATGAGGTACTCGAGCTGGCGGAGCGTGAACGACACCCGGTTGGTTGACGCAGGTCAGATGAACCTATGATCTCTTGTTCTTTTCTCAACTGGTGACTGGTGTCACAGTCGTCTGAGACCAGCCTTCATCCACCGCCGCGAACCCCGCCGGCCGAGCCGCGTGAAGTCTGCCGCCGTCTCGAAAGGAACACCCATGATGGCCGCAAAGCCGTTCGCTTCCTCCGCCGATCTCGACGAGAAGACCGAGACCCTGGAGGTGCTCGCCGATGGCGTCTACGCCCTCACTGCCGAAGGCGACCCCAACGTCGGCGCGATCGAGGGCGAGGACTTCATCGTGGCCTTCGAGGCGCGGGCCACGCCGGTCGCTGCTCGTGACTGGCTGAAGCAGCTCCGCGAGCACACCGACAAGCCGGTGAAGTACCTCGTCCTCTCGCACTACCACGCTGTTCGGGTGCTCGGCGCCTCCGCGTTCGAGGCCGAGGCGATCATCGCGCACGACAACACCCGGAAGCTGATCGAGGAGCGCGGACAGCAGGACTGGGACAGCGAGTTCGGTCGGATGCCGCGTCTGTTCCGCGCCCCCGAGTCCATCCCCGGCCTGACGTGGCCCGACGTCACCTTCGACGACACGCTCACCATCGACCTCGGTGGCGACCGCGGCGACCTGGTTCTGCAGTACTGCGGGCGCGGACACACCGCGGGTGACATCGTCGCCTGGCTGCCGCGGCAGAAGATCCTCTTCGCCGGCGACCTCGTCGAGGCCGAGGCGGCCCTCTACACCGGCGACGCCTTCCACACCGACTGGTCGGCCGGCACGCTCGAGCGAGTCAAGGCGTTCGGCGCCGAGGCTCTCGTCGGCGGTCGAGGAGCGATCCCCAGGGGCCGCGAAGCCGTCGACGCCGCCATCGAGCAGACCCGCGACTTCCTCCTCGTCATGCGCGAGAAGGTCGGTGAGGTCCACGCGCGCGGTGGCAACCTCAAGGAAGCCTTCGAGGCGGCGCACGAGGCGCTTGCGCCGACGTTCGGAGCCTGGCCGATCTTCGAGCACTGCCTGCCCTTCGACGTCTCCCGCCTGTGGGACGAGTTCGACGGCATCGACTGGCCGCGCATCTGGACCGCCGAGCGTGACCGCGAGGTTTGGGACGCGCTGCAGGGATGAACAGCAGGAGCCTCCCCAGGTACGACGGTGAGCCCGTCGCGGTCGTCGGCAACGGCCCCGTCGGTCAGACCACCGCCCTCCTGCTGGCACGTTGGGGGATCCCGGTCGTCCTGCTCGACGCACACGCCCAGCGTGACGCCATCGGCTCCAGGGCGATCTGTCAGCAGCGAGACGTTCTCGACATCTGGAGTGCGGTCGGCGCGGACAAGGTCGCGACCGAGGGCCTGACCTGGACGACCGCCCGAACGTTCTACCGGGACCAGGACCTGTTCGACTGGTCCTTCGTGGAGCGGGGCCACTCCCCTCTGCCGGCGTTCGTCAACGTCTCGCAGTGCGTCACCGAGCAGCTGCTCGATGAGCAGATCGCGGCACAACCCTTGATCGAGGTCCGGTGGGGACACGAGGTCGTCGACGTGGAGCAGTCCGCAGGCGGGGTGAGGTTGACCTGCCATACCTCGGCAGGCGACCAGACCGTGCGCGCGGCGTACGTCGTGGCATCGGCGGGCGCGCGCGGAGACTCGATCCGGCGCCTGTTGGGCGTCACTTTTGAGGGCCGGACCTTCGACGACAGGTTCCTGATCTGTGACATCAAGGCGGACCTCCCGGGTTGGGAGACCGAGCGCCGGTTCTACTTCGATCCCGAGTGGAACCCTGGCCGGCAGGTGCTCATCCACCCATGTCCCGACTCCACCTTCCGCATCGACTGGCAGGTGCCCGCCGCGTTCGACCTGGACGCCGAAGCAAGCGACGGCCGACTCGACACACGGATCCGGCAGATCATCGGCGACCGACCGTACGAGATCGTCTGGAAGTCGGTCTACCGGTTCCACGCGCGCAGCGTGAACCACATGCGCGTCGAGCGGGTGCTGCTGGCCGGAGACTGCGCCCACCTCGTCGCCCCGTTCGGCGCCCGAGGCCTCAACTCCGGTGTCCCCGATGCAGAGAACGCCGCGTGGAAGCTCGCGTTCGTGCTGCACGGCTGGTCACCGGAATCGCTCCTCGACACCTACGACCAGGAACGGCTCGCAGCCGCTCACGAGAACCTCGACGTGACCAGCCACACCATGCGCTTCCTTGTCCCCCAGGACGAGCAGGAACGGGCCTCGCGGCGTCGCGTGCTGGAGGACGCCGTCGGGAACCCGGAGGCACAACTGAAGGTGGACAGCGGCCGGTTCGCCGAGCCGTACTGGTACCTGGACAGTCCACTGACCACGGCCAACCCCGAGCGGCAGTTCGCAGGCCGCCCACCACGCGGCGAGATGCCGGCAGCAGTGCCGGGCGTGCTGCTCCCGGACGCACCGGTCACCGTCACCGACCGCCCCGATGTCGTTCGCGTGCGACAGCTCGTCCGCGACGGTCTCCTGGCCATCACCACCTCGGGGGTCGACGCACCTGCGACAGCGGTCGCGCTCAGGGAAGCGACCGACGCACCCACCCGCGTCGTTCGACTCGACGACATCGACCCCGAGGGTCTCCTCGCGGGCGCACTCGACGCCAAGGCCGGGGAGACCTGGCTGCTACGACCCGACGGGCACATCGCCGCCGTGCTCCCCCACGCCGCCCGCGCCGACCTCACTGCCGCCGCACGACGTGCGGTCGGCTTCCACGACTGAAA
>CAZJDU010000237.1:0-3173 GCA_964544855.1 uncultured Nocardioides sp. | reverse complement strand
ATCACCGACGAGATCGGTGTCCACATCGACCAGCTGCTCGACCCCAAGATCATGGTGATCGACCACTTCCGGCAGAACCCGGACCTGGTGGTGCGGGTGTTCCGCGACGTCGGTCAGCGCGAGCTGAACCTGATGGTGCTCTTCGGCTTCGTCTTCGGGTTCCTGCTCGGAGTCCCCGTCGCCTTCCTCGACGTCGCGCTGCACCAGTGGTGGCTGCTCCCGATCCTCGGAGTGGTCGTCGGCTGGGTCACCAACGCGCTCGGCATGTGGCTGATCTTCGAACCGCCCGAGCCACGGCGGATCCTCGGCATCAAGGTGCAGGGGCTCTTCCTGCGTCGCCAGGACGAGTGCGCCGAGGTCTACGCCCGCATCATCGCCGACGACGTGATCACCCTGGAGCGGATCGGCGACTTCCTGATGGACGGCCCGCGGGGCGACCGCACCCGTCAGATGCTGGCCACCGCGTTGCGGCCGGCGATCGACAAGGCCGCCGGACCGCTGCGCGGTGCGGTCCGGGTCGCGGTGGGTGCCAAGAGGTTCGACAGTATCCGCGACTCGGTCGCCCAGGAGGCCGTCGGCCACACGATCACACCGTTCCGCGACCCGGAGTTCAGCCGGCAGCAGTCGGACAAGATCCGCACCCTGATCGCCGCGCGCACCCAGGCGCTGCCGCCGCGCGACTTCGTCGAGATGATGCGCTCGGCGATCAAGGAGGACGAGTGGATGCTCTACGCCCATGGCGCGATCATGGGAGCGGCGGGCGGCTTCCTACACTTGGCCGTGTTCACCTGGGACATCTTCGGGATCTTCTGATCGGACCTCTCGCCATGACTGACGACGCCACCGCCGCCGACCGCGGGCTCGACGATGAGGGGCTTCCGCGGCTGCCGGCGCTGCCCCGCCAGCAGGCCGTGGCCGAGTCGGTGCCGGGGCTGGCGCGGGTGGCGGCGTCCGCCGCGTGGCACACCGGTGAGTGGGGAGTGAAGGCCACCGCCCGCAACTGGATGCGGGTCGGACGCGCGATCACCAACCGCGACGAGGCCGCTGCGCTGGTGCGTGACGTCGGCCAGGCGGTCGGCGCGGCCGGCGAGGTGGCCCGCCAGGTCGCCGACGGGCAGCCGATCGGTACGGCGCTGCTCCAGGCCGGGGCGGCCCTCGGCGGCGTCCCCGACCGGTCGAGGCAGAACGGCAGTGCGGTGAACGGCGAGGTCGTCGACAACCGCCCGACCAGCCTGCGCGAGCGCGGCGCGGAGCTGCTGGAGCGCTCCCGCGACGTGTGGAGCACCGACGACCGTCATCCGGCGTACGACCGGATCCTCGACGAGCTCGCGCCCGACGAGGCGCGGCTCCTGGTGATGCTGCTCCAGGACGGCCCGCAGCCGAGCGTGGACATCCGCACCGGGGGTCCGATCGGTCTGGTGAACTCCCAGCTGATCGCGCCGGGGCTCAACATGATCGGCCCCCGCGCCGGTGTGCGCTACCTCGACCACGTGCCGGCCTACGTCAACAACCTCTTCCGGCTCGGCCTGATCTGGCTGTCCCGGGAGCCGCTGCGCGACCACCAGGAGTACCAGGTGCTCGAGGCGCAGCCCGACGTGCTGGCCGCGCTGCACTCGGTGAAGTTCGCGAAGGTGATCCGCCGCAGCATCCACCTGACGCCCTTCGGCGAGGAGTTCTGCCGGCTGGCGCTGGTCGACGAGGCCGTCGCGACGAGCGCCGACCTGCCGGAGCACGACGTACCGCCGGAGGAGTCCCCCCAGGCATGATCGTGCGCTGACGGGGCATCGTCCCTCCGTGACGAGAGCCGGAGCCGTCGTGCTCACCGCCGTTCTGACCGCCACCCTCGTGCTCGTCGGTGTCGCGGTGCTCGGGGTCACTCTCACGCTGCTCGACGGCCTCGGCCGGACCGAGCTGCTGAGCGAGTGCACCACCGATCCGACGCTGTCCGGGCCGCAGGGCTACTGCGTGGTGGTGAGCCGCTACCCGGCCACGCCGGCGCACTCGGAGCGCACCTACCTGGAGATCGCGCAGGTGTGGAACGGCGCTCCGGTCGACGTCCGGTTCAGTGCCGCGTACCCGTTCTCGGTGCTCGACGCCGGCACCGATCTGGACATCGACTGGTCGCAGATCGAGGAGCACATCGTCGTCACCGACCCGGACACCGGTTCGGCGATCACCTACACCGCCGATCAGTACGGCACGATCCGCTGAGGCCGCGGCCGGATCGGTCAGAACAGACCCACCGTGTTGCCGTCGGCGTCGATGTCGATCGACTCCGCTGCCGGGGCGGACCCCAGACCGGGCATGGTCTGCATGTCGCCACAGATCGCGTAGACGTAGCCCGCGCCGGCCGAGAGCCGCACCTCACGCACCGGGAGCCGCCAGCCGGTGGGGGCGCCCTTGAGGGTGGGGTCGGACGAGACCGACAGGTGCGTCTTGGCCATGCACACCCCGAGGTCGCCGTACCCGGACGCCTCGTAGGCCTCCAGCGATCGGGCGGCCGCCGGAGCGACGTCGATGCCGTCGGCGCCGTACACCTCGGTCGCGATGGTCTCGATCTTCTCTCGCAGCGGCGCCTCGTTGGGGTAGAGGAACCGGAAGTCCGACGGCTCGGCGGCCGCCTCGGCGACCGCCTCGGCCAGCTCGGTCGCGCCGGCGCCGCCGTCGCCGAAGTGCGTGCAGACGGCGCTGCGTGCGCCCGCGGCGTGCGCGATCTCCCGTACGGCGGCGATCTCGGACGGATGGTCGCCCGGGAAGGTGTTGATCGCGACCACCGGGGTGACCCCGTGGCGCCGCACGATCTGGAGATGCTTGAGCAGGTTGTCGGCGCCCGCGTGCACGTCGTCGGGGTTCTCGGCCAGCAGCGCGTCGGGAAGCGGTCGCCCGGCGACGACGTGGTGGCGTCCCGAGTGCACCTTCAGCGCTCGGACGGTCGCCACCACCACGGCGGCGTCCGGGGCCAGCCCGGAGGTGCGGCACTTGAGGTTGCAGAACCGCTCGAAGCCCATGTCGGCGGCGAAGCCGGCCTCGGTGACGAGGAAGTCGCCGGTCCGGATGCCGATCAGGTCCGCGACCACCGAGGAGTTGCCCGTCGCGATGTTGCCGAAGGGCCCGCAGTGCACCAGCGCCGGCGTCTGCTCCAGCGTCTGCAGCAGGTTCGGCTTCAGCGCCTC
>CAZJDU010000236.1:0-3228 GCA_964544855.1 uncultured Nocardioides sp. | reverse complement strand
ACCCGGAGCACGAGGAGCGGATGCGCGCGATCCTCACCGAGGAGCACCCCGACGCGATCGTCTCGGTGTCGAGCGAGGTGCTGCGGGAGTACCGCGAGTACGAGCGGTCGATGACCACCCTGGTCGACGCCGCGGTGAAGCCGAAGCTCTCGCGCTACGTCACCAACATCAAGCAGCGGCTGTCGTCCTACCGGGACGCGCTGCCGTTCTATGTGATGAAGAGCAACGGCGGCGTGCTGAGCGCCGACGAGGTGGTGCACCAGCCGATCACGACCGTGCTGTCCGGGCCGGCCGCGGGCGCCCTCGGCGCCGCGCTGATCGCCCGCACCGCCGGCTTCGACCGGGTGCTCACCTGTGACGGCGGCGGTACGTCGACCGACGTGACCGTCGTGGTGGACGGCGAGCCGACGCTCACCACCGAGGGCAGCGTCGGCGTCTATCCGAGCAAGATCCCGATGATCGACGTCGTCACCGTCGGCGCGGGTGGCGGCTCGATCGCCTGGCTCTCGCCGGAGGGCACCCTCAAGGTCGGGCCGCACTCGGCGGGCGCCGACCCGGGGCCGCTCTGCTACGGCCGCGGCGGCACCGACGTCGCCATCACCGACGCGCACGTCGTGCTCGGCCGGATCCCCCCGCACCTGCTCGGGGGCGAGATCCCGCTCGACGTCGACGCCGCTGCGGCGGGCCTCGAGTCGCTCGCGGCGAAGCTGGGGCTCTCCGTGGCGGAGTGCGCGGCGGGCATCCTCGAGATCAGCGCGTGGAACCAGGCCAACGCGCTGCGGCAGATCACGGTCCAGCGCGGACTCGACGTACGGGACTTCGCGCTGACCACCTTCGGCGGCTCCGGGTCGCTGCTGCTGTGCCGGCTCGTCGACATCCTCGACGTCCCGACGGTGCTGGTGCCGCCCGACCCCGGCAACGTGTCGGCGTTCGGCCTGCTCACCGTGGACGTCAAGAACGACTACGTCCGCACCCACGTGCGGCTCCACGACCAGGTCACCGCCGATGAGGTCGCGAGCGTGTACGACGCCCTCACCGACCAGGCGCGGGCCGCGCTGAGGACCGAGGGGTTCCCCGAGGAGCGGCACCGGTTCGACCGCACCGCGGACCTGCGCTACTTCGGGCAGGCCTACGAGGTGCGCGTGGCCGTGCCCGACGGTCCTGTCGACCGGGCACTGCTCGACGCGGTCGCCGACCGGTTCCACGCCGAGCACCGCGCGCTCTACGGCTACGACTTCGCCGGTGACGGCGACCAGCAGGTGGAGTGGGTCAACCTGCGGGTCTCCGGGGTGGGGCCGATCGAGCGACCGACCATCCCCGCCCTCGACGTGCCGGACGACCCCGGCGTGCCGGAGGCGCGCAGCCACCGCGCGGTGTGCTTCGACCCGAAGCTGGGCTATGTCGACACCCCGGTCTTCTGGCGACCCGACGTCCGGCCCGGCCAGGTGGTGAGTGGGCCGGCGATCCTCGAGGAGTTCGGCTCCACGGTGCCGCTGCACCCGGGGTTCACCGCGCGGGTGGACGCGCACCTCAACCTGATCATCCAGCGGACGGAGGAGTCCTGATGAGCCGCCGTGTCCCCACGCAGTTCCCCTACCGGATGCTGACCGAGGACGGTGGCCGCTCGGCCGACCCGGTGCTCGTCGAGATCGTCCAGGGCAGCCTGGCCTCGGTCGAGCAGGAGGTCGAGACCGCGATCGCGCGGACCTCCCGCAGCCCGATGATCCGCGACGCGCACGACTTCCGGGCCGGCATCCACGACCGTCACCTGCGCAAGCTGACCGGCCGGTCCTACAGCGCGCTGGTGCACCCGGTCGTGCGGGACTTCCCGCTCGAGGAGATGCAGCCGGGCGACGTGTTCTTCCACAACGACGTCTACCGCTCCGAGGGCGGCATCGGTCACCTCCCCGACCTGTGCGTGACGGTGCCGGTCTTCCACGACGGCGAGGTCGTCTGCTTCGTGCAGGCCTTCGGGCACCACGACGACATCGGCGGGGCAGTGCCCGGCTCGATGCCGAGCCAGGCCACCACGGTCTTCGAGGAGGGCCTGATGGTGCCGCCGATCAAGCTGTGGGACGCGGGCGTCCCGAACCGGTCGGCGCTGTCGATCATGACGCGCAACTCCCGGATGCCGGAGTCGCTGGCCGCCGACCTCGATGCGGAGTGCTCGGCCTGCCTGATGGGCGCGCGGCGGCTCGGTGAGCTCTTCGACCGCTACGGCCGCGACGAGGTCGAGGCGTGCTTCGACGCGATCCTGGACCGCACGACCGAGACCTACCGGCGCGAGATCCTGGACAAGATCCCGGTCGGCAGCTGGGTGTGGGAGGACTACGCCGAGCACGACGGCGTCGACGACCCGCAGCTCCACACCCAGCGGATCACCCTCACCCGCACCGCTCCGGACGACCCGGAGGGGGAGCGGCTGGTGCTGGACTTCGACGGCACCGCCCCGCAGGCCAAGGGCCCGATCAACCACTGTGGCGACTACTCCGACGGGGTGTTCCTCAAGAAGTGGCTGGCCCCGATCCTGCGCAACCTGGCCGACACCCCGGAGCGGATGGCCGAGCTCGATGTCAACGAGGGCGTCGTACCGCTGATCGAGATGCGGTTCCCGGAGCCGGGCACGCTGCTGACGCCGGTGTTCCCCGCGCCGACGAACGCGCGGACGTTCGTGATCCTGCGGCTGCTCGGGGTGCTCGCCGGCGTGATCGCGAAGGCCGTGGACGGCCGGATGCCGGCGGACCAGGAGACGATCCGCTACACCGGTGTCTACGGCACCGACGGCGAGGGTCGCTCCTACCTGATGCGCGAGGTGCTCGGCGGCGGGTCGGGCGGTCGCTACTACGCCGACGGCGAGGACACCATCCACGTGGTGCCGGACTCACGGAACCTGCCGACCGAGTTCACCGAGGCGCGGTTCCCGTTCATCGTCGAGGCGCTGTCGCTGGCGGTCGACTCCGGCGGTCCGGGGCAGTTCCGCGGCGGACTCGGCTATGAGAAGCAGATCCGGATGCTCCGCGACGCCGACTTCATGTCGATCGCGGACCGCTCGATCCTCGCGTGCTGGGGCGTCAAGGGCGGCAAGGCGGGTCGGCCGTTCGAGGTCACCGTCGACCCCGGTGGCCCGCGTGAGCGGGAGGTCGACGCGCTCGCCGACGCCGAGCCGGTCGCCGCGGGTGAGGTGATCCGGATCCGCACGACCGGCGGTGGCGGCTGGGGCGACCCGCT
>CAZJDU010000235.1:0-3228 GCA_964544855.1 uncultured Nocardioides sp. | reverse complement strand
GGCAAGGAGACCCCCGCCGACGCCGGCAACGTCCCCCTCGGCGCCACGGCCACCGCCATCACCGCGGGTGGCAGTCGGACGTGTGCCCTCCTGACCACGGGCAAGGTCCGCTGCTGGGGCGACAACTTCTACGGGCAGCTCGGCTACGGCCACACCGACAACATCGGCGACGGCCTCATCACCGGCAAGAAGACCCCCGCCGACGCCGGCAACGTCCCCCTCGGCGCCAAGGCCACCGCCATCACCACCGGCCATACCCACACCTGCGCCCTGCTGGGCTCCGGCGCCGTCCGCTGCTGGGGCAGAGGTGCGATCGGGCAGCTCGGCTACGGCAACCCCGACAACATCGGCGACGGCCTGACCAGCGGCCAGGAGACCCCCGCCGACGCCGGCGACGTCCCCCTCGGCGGCACGGCAGCGGCCGTCACCGCCGGCTATGACCACACCTGCGCCGTGCTCACCTGGGGCCGCATGCGCTGCTGGGGGTACGGCGCCGACGGTCGGCTGGGCTACGGCGACGGTGGCCCCCGGGGCCTCACCCACGAGACGACGCCCGACCAGAACGGCAACGTGCCGGTCGGCGGCAAGGTCCGGGTCCGCGGCGCCACCCGGGTCGGGTTCCAGCGCAAGCCCAGGCGCGACCGCCGCGCACCCTACGTCTACCGCATCAAGGGCAGCCTGACCGGCCCGTTCGTCAAGGACGCCGCCACTTGCGGCGGCAAGGTCCAGGTCATCGCCAAGAAGGGCCGCCGCCAGCTGGTCAAGAAGACCACCTGGGTCCGCAACGACTGCCGCTTCGCCAAGAAGATCAAGATCCGCCACCGCAAGCTCCGCGTCCACCGCAAGACCCGGATCAAGCTCATCGTGAAGTACACCGGCACCACCAACCTCAAGCCCGCCAAGAAGACCAAGAGCGCCTACGCCCACTGACCTCCCGGCCGGAGGCGACCGGAGACCGACCAGTGAGTCGCCGCCGGGTCGGAGGACCCGGCGGCGACTCACTGGTCGGAAGGTGCCCGAGAGATCAGGTCAGCCGACGGATCAGCCAGATCACGACCACGAGGACGCCCAGGCCGACGAGCGCCTGCTTGCCGTAGTTCTTGACCAGCACCGGCAGCACCGTGGCGCCGAGATCGACCGAGTCGCTGGTCGCGGGCTCGGCGGCGTGCTTCGGTGCCGCGGCGACCGGCGGTGGGGTGGTCGCGGCCGGGCCGGTGCTCTCGGGCGTCACCGGCCCGGCCGCCGCTTCCTCCGGCTCCGCGCCCTCCTCTGGCGCCGCGAGCCGCTGCTCGAGGCAGGCCACGAACTGGCCCAGCAGCTTGTCGGAGACGTCCTGCATCACCCCACGGCCGAACTGCGCGGGCTTCCCGGTGATCGCCAGGTCGGTGACGACCTTGACGTCCGTGCCCGACGCCCCCTCGGCCATGGTGAGCGTGACGTTGGCACCGGCGGTGCCGTTGCCACGCTTGTCCTTGCCCTTCGCCTCCACCACGAACCGGTGGGCGTCCTCGTCCCGCTCGACGAAGGTGCCCGACCCCTGGTAGAGCAGCGCGATCGGCCCGAGCTTCACCTTGCAGGTGCCGTTGAAGCTGTCCCCCTCGGTCGAGGTAACCGTGGCGCCGGGGAAGCACTCCGCCACGGAGGCGATGTCCTGGAAGTGCGCCCAGGTCTCGTCGACGGACGTGGGGACGGCGAACTCGTGCGTCAGATCCACCGGCGGGCTCCTCAGGCGCCGGCGGCGGCGAGGACCGCGCGGCGGGTCAGCACCGTCGCCAGGTGGCGGCGGTAGTCGGCGTCCCCGTTCAGGTCGCTGGGCGGCTCGGCTCCGTCGGCGGCACGGGCCGCGGCCGCGGCCACCGCCTCCTCGGTGGCGGGCTGACCGACCAGGGCCTGCTCCACCGCGGTCGCCCGCAGCGGGGTGTTGCCCATGTTGGTCATCCCCACCCGGGCCTCGGCGATGGTGCCGCCCTCGGACCTGACCGCCGCCGCGATCGCGACGATCGGCCACTGGTGCGCCACCCGGACGAACTTCTCGTAGTGCGCGCCCCAACCCGTGTGCTTGGGGACGTGCACCTCGGTGAGGAGCTCGTCGTCGCCGATCGCGGTCTCGAAGAGATCAACGAAGAAGTCCGACGCCGCGACGGTGCGGGAGCCCCCGGGCCCCACGATCACGAACGACGCTCCCAGCGCCAGCGCCGGTGCCCCCAGATCACCGGCCGGATCCGCGTGGGCCAGGGCGCCGCCGAACGTGCCGCGGTGGCGCACCTGGGCGTCGGCCAAGTGCTCGACCGCCTTGGTGAGCAGCATCGCGTGCTCCGCCACCAGCGGGTCGTTCCCCACCGCGTCGTGCGTGGTCATCGCGCCGATCACCAGATGGTCGCCGCCGTCGCGCACCCCGCGGAGCGCGTCGATCCGACCCAGGTCGATGATCCACTCGGGCGCGTTGAGCCGCATCCGGAGCACCGGCAGCAGGCTCTGGCCGCCGGCGATGATCTTCGCGTCCCCCTCGGCGCCGCCGTGCTCGGCGAGCGCCTGCAGCGCCTCCTCCACCGTGGTGGGGGCGACGTACTCGAACGGTGCCGGGATCATGCCTGTGCTCCCTTCGCCTCGTTGATGGCTCGCCACACCCGTTCGGGAGTGCACGGCATCCGGATGTCGTCGACGCCGTAGGGCCGGATCGCGTCGACCACCGCGTTGACCACCGCAGGCGTGGAGGCGATGGTGCCGGCCTCGCCGACGCCCTTCGTGCCGAGCGTGTTGGTGGTGCTCGGCGTCGTGGTGTGGTCGATGTCGAAGCTGATCGTGTCGGCCGCCGTGGGCAGCAGGTAGTCGACGAACGAGCCGCTCACCAGCGTGCCGGACTCGTCGTACACCGCCTCCTCCCAGAGCGCCTGGGCGATCCCCTGGACCAGGCCGCCGTGCACCTGGCCCGAGACGATCAGCGGGTTGATGACGTTGCCGATGTCGTCGACGCAGACGTACTTGCGCATCCTCACCTGGCCGGTCTCGGTGTCGACTTCCATCGCGCACAGGTGGGTGCCGTGCGGGAAGCTGAAGTTGACCGGGTCGTAGGTGGCGTCGGCGTCCAGCGACGGCTCCATGCCCTCGGGCAGGTCGTGGGCGGCGAAGACGGCGGTCGCGATCTCCTGGATCGCCGCGCCTTGGTCGGTGCCCCGCACGGAGAACCGGCCGCCGCCGTACTCGAGGTCGTCCGGCGACGCCTCGAGC
>CAZJDU010000234.1:0-3237 GCA_964544855.1 uncultured Nocardioides sp. | reverse complement strand
CCGACGACGGGCACCCCGGGAGCCGACTCGGTGACCAGGATGCCCAGCCGCGCGAGCTGGAGTGCGCCGAGCCCGCTCGCATAGAGCGCGTTGGCGAGCAGCGCCGGATCCTCCCGCAGCTCGAACGCGCCCGTCGCGGCTCCGGTGGCGAGCACGTCGGAGAGGATGGTGAGGCACGAGGTGATCCCACGACCGAGCCGGAACAGCGCGCCCTCGGAGATCTCGTCGAGCAGCTCTCCGCCCGGGCGTTGCATCAGGGCCTGGGCGCAGTCGACGAAGGCCGGGTGGCTCACGCCGTAGTCGACGAACGCTCCGACGATCGCGCGGAGCTGCTCCTCCGGCTCGCCGGCGGTGTCCGTGGCCTCCTGCAGTGCCTCGTGCAGCTCCTCGAGGTAGCCGACCAGCGTGAGCGCGAAGAGCTCCTCCTTGCCGGTGAAGTGGCGGTAGACGATGGCGCGGTTGATGCCGACCGCGCTCGCGATCTCGTCGATCCGCACGTCCCGGACGCCCTTGGAGTCGAAGATCTCCCGCGTCGCGGCAATGATCTGAGCCTCCCGGGCGCGCCGCCGTGCCGCGGCGGCACGGCGGCGCCCGTCGACCCGGGTCGGCTCGGTTGCGCTGGTCATGGCCTCACCCTACGAAAGATGCAACTCGCAGTTGCACAGCCGTGACGGCCCGTCAGCGCTCGAGGATGGCGACGACACCCTGACCGCCGGCGGCGCAGACCGAGATCAGCGCCCGGCCGGAGCCCTTCTCCGCGAGCAGCTTGGCGGCGTTGGCCACGATCCGCCCACCGGTCGCGGCGAAGGGGTGCCCGGCGGCGAGCGAGGAGCCCTTGACGTTGAGCCTGCTCCGGTCGATCTCACCGAGCGGCGCGTCCAGCCCCAGGCGCTCCTTGCAGAAGACCGGGTCGTCCCACGCGGCGAGCGTGGAGAGCACCTGCGAGGCGAACGCCTCGTGGATCTCGTAGAAGTCGAAGTCCTGCAACGTCAGGTCGTGGCGCGCGAGCAGCCGCGGGACGGCGTACGCCGGCGCCATCAGCAGACCCTCGTGACCGGTGACGAAGTCGACCGCGGCGACCTCGGAGTCGACGAAGAAGGCCAGCGGCTCGAGACCGTGCGCCTCGGCCCACTCCTCCGAGGACAGCAGCACCGCGGAGGCGCCGTCGGTCAGCGGCGTCGAGTTGGCCGCCGTCATCGTGGCGGCCTCGCCCTTGCCGAACACCGGCTTCAGCGTCGCGAGCTTCTCCACCGAGGAGTCGCCGCGCAGGTTGTTGTCGCGCTCCAGCCCCCGGAACGGGCTGACCAGGTCGTCCTGCCAGCCGGCGTCGTACGACGCCGCCAGGTGGTGGTGCGACGCGACGGCGAGCTCGTCCTGCGCCTCTCGCGTGATCTGCCACTCGACCGCCGTGAGCGCCGCGTGCTCGCCCATCGACAGCTTGGTGCGCGGCTCCCCGTTGGACGGGATGGCCAGACCGATGTCGCCCGGGCGGAGGCTGGCGAGGATGCCGAGTCGCTGCTGCATCGTCTTCGCGCTGTTGAGCTGGATCAGCTTCTTGCGCAGCTTCTCGCCGATCGCGATCGGGGCGTCGGACGTGGTGTCGGCGCCGCCGCCGATGCCGGACTCCATCTGACCCAGCTTGATCTTGTTGGCGATGTAGTTGATCGCCTGGAGACCCGTGCCGCACGCCTGCTGCAGGTCGACGGCCGCGGTCTCGGGGGCCAGCCGGCTGCCGAGCACCGACTCGCGGACCAGGTTGAAGTCGCGGGCGTGCTTGAGGACGGCACCTCCGGCGACCTCGCCGAGCCGTTCACCCTCCAGCCCGAACCGCGTCACCAGGCCGTCGAGGGTCGCGGTCAGCATCTCCTGGTTGGAGGCAGTGGCGTACGCGCCGTTGGAACGGGCGAAGGGGATACGGTTACCGCCGAGTACGGCGGCCCGACGAACGTTGTCAGCCATGACCCCATCCTGACCCGCGGCAGACTCGGAGAGAACCCTTTGTAGGCCAGATCACGAAATGTGGACTCCCAGTTACACATCTAGTTACATGTTCCTCGAGCGGGCCCATCACACACCGGTCCGTGGACCAACCAGGCATCACCCGCCGCAGGGCATCGCGGCGCCGACCTCAGTGGAGGCAGCACACCCCATGAGTGACGACAAGTACCAGGACTTCGTGTCGAGCCCGATCGGCAAGCTGCTGGTCAAGAACCTCGGACTCCCCAACCCCACCCCGCTCGAGCGGTACGACGACGGCGAGCCGCTCGTCGACGGCACCGTGCTCGTCGGCGGCACCGGACGGCTCACCGAGTCACTCCCCGGTCTGCTCGACCTGCTCGGCGTCGCCTCGACCACCTCGCACGCGGACGGCGAGCAGCTCAAGGGGCTGGTCTTCGACGCCACCGGCCTGCGGGGCTCGGACGACCTGGTCGCGCTGCGTGACTTCTTCACCCCGCTGCTGCGCAGCCTCGCCCCGTGCGCCCGGGTCGTGGTGCTCGGCACTCCGCCCGAGCTGGTGAAGCGCGGGGAGCGGGTCGCGCAGCGCGCGCTGGAGGGCTTCACCCGCAGCCTCGGCAAGGAGATCGGCCGCGGCAGCACCGTGCAGCTGGTCTACGTCGCCGAGGGTGCCGAGGCCAGCGTGACCAGCACCCTCGGGTTCCTGCTGTCGCCGAAGTCGGCCTACGTGTCCGGCCAGGTGGTCCGGGTCGGCGCCCACGGCACGCCGGCGCTGCCCGAGGTCGAGGACTGGACCCGGCCGCTCGCCGGCAAGGTTGCGCTCGTGACCGGCGCCAGCCGCGGCATCGGCGAGGCGATCGCCCGCGTGCTGCACCGCGACGGCGCCACCGTGGTCGGCGTCGACGTGCCGCAGGCCGCCAGCCCACTGCAGTCGCTGATGAAGGAGCTCGACGGCGACTGGCTCACCCTCGACATCACCAACACCGACGCCCCGCAGCGGATCGCCCACCACCTGCAGCAGCAGCACGGCGGCGTCGACGTCGTCGTCCACAACGCCGGCATCACCCGCGACCGCAAGCTCGCCAACATGGCCCCCAACGACAAGGGCGACCGCTGGACCTCGGTCCTCGGGGTCAACCTCACCGCACCGGAGCGGATCACCCGCGAGCTGCTCGACCAGGGTGCGATCAACACCGGCGGCTCGGTCGTCGGCGTCGCGTCGATCGCGGGCATCGCCGGCAACGTCGGCCAGACCAACTACGCCGCCTCCAAGGCCGGCGT
>CAZJDU010000233.1:0-3274 GCA_964544855.1 uncultured Nocardioides sp. | reverse complement strand
CCGATCTCCATCGCCTCGGCGGTGATGTCGACGTCGGCCAGCTCCTTGAACTGGTGGTACATCGACGGCAGCCGCTTGCGGATGAACTCCGGGGAGCGCCGGGAGGCGATGTCGAGGAAGATGCCGCCGTGCGGTGAGCCCCGGCCCGCCTTGATCTCGGAGTTGATCGCCCGTGCCACCTCGTCACGCGGCAGCAGCTCCGGCGGGCGGCGGTTGTTCTTCTTGTCCTCGTACCAGCGGTCGGCCTCCTCTTCGGTGTCGGCCGTCTCCGCCTTGAAGAACTCCGGGATGTAGTCGAACATGAAGCGCTTGCCCTCGGAGTTGCGCAGGATGCCGCCGTCGCCGCGCACCGACTCGGTGACCAGCAGTCCCTTCACCGACGGCGGCCACACCATGCCCGTCGGGTGGAACTGGACGAACTCCATGTTGATCAGCCCGGCACCGGCGCGCAGTGCCAGCGCGTGCCAGTCACCGGTGTACTCCCAGGAGTTGGACGTCACCTTGTAGGACTTGCCGATGCCGCCGGTGGCCATCACCACCGCCGGCGCCTCGAAGACGATGAAGCGCCCCGTCTCCCGCCAGTACGCGAACGCACCGGAGATCCGGTCACCGTGCTTCATCAGGTCGGTGACCGTGCACTCCATGAACACGTCAATGCCGAGCGCCACCAGGCGCTGCTGCAGGGTGCGGATCAGCTCCAGGCCGGTGCGGTCGCCGATGTGCGCGAGCCGGGCATACCGGTGGCCGCCGAAGTCCCGCTGGCTGATCAGGCCGTCGGCGGTGCGGTCGAAGAGCGCGCCCCAGTCCTCCAGCTCCATCACCCGCTCGGGCGCCTCCTGGGCGTGCAGCTGGGCCATCCGCCAGTTGTTGAGCATCTTCCCGCCACGCATCGTGTCGCGGAAGTGCACCGACCAGCTGTCCTCGGGGTAGAGGTTGCCCATCGCCGCGGCACAGCCGCCCTCGGCCATCACGGTGTGGGCCTTGCCGAGCAGTGACTTGCACACCACCGCGACCCTCGCGCCCGCCTCGTGCGCGGCGATCGCGGCCCGCAGTCCGGACCCGCCCGCACCGATCACCACGACGTCGTACTGGTGTCGCTCCAGTCCGCCCTCGGCGTCGCCGGACATCTCGTTGCCGGTGAAGGGATGGCGCTCGGTCATCAGAAGAACCTCAGATCACTGATCCGGTCGGTGGCGACCAGGTAGACGTACAGGTCGACGATGGCGATCGAGAACAGCGAGACCCACGCGTAGCGCGCGTGGCGCGTGTTGAGCCGCGAGACCCAGGTCCACAGGCGGTAGCGCACCGGGTGCTTCGAGAAGTGTCGGAGCCGTCCGCCGACGGTGTGCCGGCACGAGTGGCACGAGAGGGTGTAGAGCCAGATGTAGACCGCGTTGACCACGAAGAGGATCGACCCGAGGCCCATGTGCCCCCACTCACCGTCCTCGTTGCGGAAGGTACGGATCGCGTCGATCGACAACAGCAGCGCGAACACCATCGCGACGTACCAGAAGTAGCGGTGGATGTTCTGCAGGATCAGCGGCAGCCGGGACTCGCCGGTGTAGGCCTGGTGCGGCTCCGCGACCGCGCACGCCGGCGGCGAGAGCCAGAACGCGCGGTAGTAGGCCTTGCGGTAGTAGTAGCAGGTCAGCCGGAAGCCCAGGGGCCAGATCAGGATGATCAGCGCCGGCGAGAGCCGCCACCAGTCCCCGATCGGCTGCCCGAGGTCGGAGGCCGACTCGGGGCAGCTCGTCGCCAGACACGGTGCGTAGAACGGCGAGAGGTACGGCGTGGAGTAGTAGCCGCTGCCCATGAAGGCCCGCCAGGTCGCGTAGACGACGAACGCGCCGAACACCACGAAGGTGACCAGGGGCAACAGCCACCAGCGGTCCTCACGAAGCGTCCGTTCCTCGATCCGCGCCCGACTCGGGCCCTGCACACCGCTAGTGGTGCTCGTGCTCATCCAAGGTCCTCGCATCTCGTGGGATCCGCTCGGTCGCAGGTGGAGTCTGCCGACAAAGCGCGAAATGTGAAAGGGGCCACACGCAGATCGGATCACCGGAATCGGGCGGGTAAGGGTCGCCTTACGGACATAAGTCACACCCCCGTGGGGAGTACCACACCGTTCAACGGCGCTAAGGTGGCCAGTCGTGGCAACCCCGACAACGAACCGCCCGACGCTGGTCCAAGGCGCCCGAGCCGCACGCACCACGATCGCGCTGAAGATCATGATGGCCGCCAGCGGCATCATCTTCATCGGCTTCGTGCTGTTGCACATGTACGGCAATCTCAAGGCGTTCAACGGCCAGGAAGCCTTCGACGAGTACGCCCACCATCTGCGCGAGCTGGGTGAGCCGATGCTCCCCTACGAGGGTGCGCTCTGGATCATCCGCGTGGTCCTGCTGCTCTCGCTGGTCGTGCACGTCACGTGCGCGGTCCTGCTCTACCGGCGGGCGCAGAAGGCACGCCCGGTCAAGTACCAGGTCAAGAAGCACACCGGCGCCATCCCGGCGGCCCGGATGATGCGGTTCGGCGGACTCGCCATCTTCCTGTTCCTGATCTGGCACCTGCTGAACTTCACGATCGTGAAGGTCAACCCGGCCGGCGGACCGACCGACGAGGGGCCGTACGCGCTCCTGGTCGACAGCTTCGAGCTGTGGTGGATGACCCTCATCTACCTCGCCGCGATGGCGATGCTCGGCGCCCACCTGCACCACGGCACCTGGAGCGCCTGCCAGACACTCGGCATCACCGGCACGGCGCGCGCCCGCGAGCGCGCGAAGCTCTTCTCGCTCGCGCTCGCGATCGTCATCGCGGGCGGTTTCGCACTCGTGCCGCTCGGCGTCCTCGTCGGCATCATCGACTGACGGCTAGGTAGAGGGATCACACATGACTGACATGCCGGACACCACCCTGACGGGCGACCCGTCCCACGACCGGCCCTCGCCGGGCCCGTACGACGACGCCGCCGGGTACTACACGCTCGGCGAGGAGCTCGTCGACCCGAAGGCCCCCGAGGGGCCGATCGCCGACCGCTGGCAGACCCGCAAGTTCGAGGCTCGCCTGGTCAACCCCGCCAACCGGCGCAAGCTGGACATCATCATCGTCGGCACCGGCCTGGCGGGCGCGTCGGCCGCCGCGACCCTCGGCGAGGCGGGCTACAACGTGAAGTCCTTCTGCTACCAGGACTCCCCGCGCCGTGCCCACTCGATCGCCGCGCAGGGCGGCATCAACGCCGCGAAGAACTACAAGGAGGACGGCGACTCCGTCCACC
>CAZJDU010000232.1:0-3371 GCA_964544855.1 uncultured Nocardioides sp. | reverse complement strand
TCGAGGTCGACCGGGTCACGAAGCTGATGGGCACCGGTCTGGCCGTGGCGATCCTGCTCGACGCGACGGTGGTCCGCATGCTGCTCGTCCCGGCGACGATGGAGCTGCTGGGTGACTGGAACTGGTGGCTGCCCGGGTGGCTCGAGCGCCGGCTGCCGAACATCGATGTCGAGGGCTCGGGCTCGTCGCAGCACGTCAGCGCCGAGCCCGAGGAGGATCTCGTCCCGGCGGAGTGAGCCCGGTCAGTCGACCAGTCCTCGCTCACGCGCCGCCGCCGCCGCGGCGGTGCGGTTCGCCACGTCAAGCTTCCCGAGCAGGTTGCTGACGTGGATCGACACCGTCTTCGGTGAGATGTAGAGCGTGTCCGCGATCTCGCGATTCGTCTGACCCGCCGCGACGAGCTGGAGCACGTCGACCTCCCGCGGTGTCAGGCCCAGGTCACCCGCCGAGTGGCTGATCCCGTCGACCCGAAGGCGAGCGCGGCGGACCAGCGAGGTGACCCAGTCGCCCAGCCAGCTGGACGGAAGGTCGGTGGCGAGGTCGTACAGGCCGGCGAGTCGATCGGTGGCCTCGTCGCGGTCACCGACCGCGACGAGTGCCTCGGCATGGCGGTACTGCTGGAGGAGGCGGATCGTCGGGGACTCGTCCGGCATGGTCGGGATGCGCTGCCAGCATCCCGGGTCGGGTGACCCAAGGCGCGATCGTTCCGCGCGAAGCCATGCTTCGTGGTGCTCGGCCAGGACCCGGTGCCGCTCGTCGGACCGGGCGCCGGCGATGCCCTCGGCGAGGTCGGCGAACGCGTCGTCCACCGGTCCGCCGTCGTCGCCCGGACTCGCAGCGTCGAGCTCTGCGCCGACGCGCAGGCGCAGCAGGTGCAGCACGATGCCCTCGTCGCCATCGGAGCCCGTGTAGGCGGCCACGCCGGCGGCGACCGCCTCGCGGAGGGCCGGGAGGTCGCCGGTCAGCGCGGCAATGGTCGCCGGCGTCGTGTGCAGGTGGCCGGCCCACGGGCCACCGACGATCCCCAGCTCGGCGCAGGTCGTGACGTCGCGCCGCGCGTCCTCGAAGCGTCCCTCGGCCACGTACAGCCCCGCACGGACGCCGAGCAGCTTGTTGAGGTTCTTGCCGTCGAGGTGGAAGCGCGACAGACGATCGAGCAACCCCTCCGCGGCCGACCAGCGGCCTTCGCGGATGAAGCCCTCCGCGATCCCGACGACGAGGAAGGGACAGAGGGTCAGGGGGAGCTCCTCGGCCTGCAGCCAGGCCCAGGCCTCGCGAAGGACCTCGTGGGCCTCGTCGTATCGGTTCAGGCAGACGAGCGCGAACTGGAGGTTGTTGTACGCGATGGCCAGTTCCTCGGCGAGGTTGCCGTCGTTGTCGGCCGGAAGGCCTTCGGCGAGGACCCGGCGCAGCGGTTCCAGGGCGCCGGCCGGGTCTCCGGTCGCGGCGCGATGCATCGCGGTCGTCAGCAGGACCTTGACCAGAGCCTCGACGTCGTCATGTTCGTCGGCGACACGGCCGGCTTCGTCGAGCATCCGCCCGGGATCGGGCGCCCCGAGCACCGCCCACCGGGCGAGCGCACGGGCGCGTTGCGGGCTCGACGGGCGGTCGCGCACCAGCTCGAAGGCGTCCCGGGCCGCCTCGCGTGCTCCCTCGACTTGGGCCAGCCATCGCAGTCGCGCGAGGCTGGCCAGGGCACCGGCCACCTCGTCGGGGTCATCGAGCATCCCGATCGCCCTCTCCTGCACCCGGGCGGCGGCCTCGACATCGCCGCTGCGCGAGCCCGCCCTGACGGCGGCCCGGACGACCTCGAGCCGTCGATCGCGTGAGAGCACGTCGACATCGAGGTCGAGCGCCCGGCTGAAGGATTCGAACGCCTGCTGGGGGGCCCCGATCCGGGACGCCGAGCGACCGGCCTCGATGTACCGCTCGACGGCGCGACCGTCCTCGCCGGCGAGGTCCAGGTGGCGTGCGATCGTGATGGCCTGCTGGTCGGGTGAGCCCGCGAGCGACTCGTCGGCTTCCATGGCGGTGGCGATCTTCGCGTGCAGTGCGCGTCGCACGTGTGGAAGCAGTTCCCCTTCGAGCGTCTCCTGCAGCAGTGCATGCACGAATCCGAAGGTCTCGTCGGACCGGGCCTCGAGCACGCCGCCCTTGACGGCCTCGGCCAGGAGGCGATCCAGGTCCTGGCCGCCGCGCACCTGCTCCAGGAGACGGCGGTCGACGTGACGGCCGATCACCGCCGCGAAGGAGGCGATCTCGCGCACCTCGTCGCCCAGCTCCTGCAAGCGCGCCAGCATGGCGTCGCGGACCGTCGCAGGCACACCGGCTCCGCGGTCACGGACGAGCTCGCGGGCATGGAACGGGATCCCGTCGCTCCGACGGACGATGAGGTCGGTCGTCGGACCGTCGAGGTGGCCACGATGCAGCAGCGGGACGAGCCGACGCATGTCCTGGTCGGGCAGCGGGGCCAGGTCGAGGCGGACGGCGCGGTCGAGCCGGCCGATCTCGGCGATCGTGCGCCGAAGTCGTCCGGCGTGGTTGATGGCATCGTCGCGAGTGGTCGCGACCACGAGAATGGGCTCGTCGATGAGCGCCCGAACGAGGTAGCCCAGCAGGTCCAGGCTGGCCGGGTCCGCCCAATGCAGGTCCTCCATGACGACGATCGTGGGGGCGAGGTCGGACATGCGCCCGAGTGCCCGAGCCATCGCCTCGAAGATCGTGGCCGGGGCGACGTCGCCGTCGCCGGACGGCCCGAGGGAAGGAGCCAGGACCGCGAGGCTCCGACGTGCGGGGCCGAGGAGCTGGGTGAGTTGCGCCGGGTCGGTCTCCCTCGCGAGGCGTCGCAGGCCGGAGGCGAAGGGCCCGTAGGGCGTCGACTGGTCGCCGACGTCTGCGCACCCGCCCATGATCGACTGCCAGTCCGGGAGCCCCGCGAAGAGTTCGGCCACGAGCCGGGTCTTGCCGACACCCGCCTGGCCGGTGATCAGCAGCACGGTCGGGGCACCGTGAGCGGCGGCGTCAGCGCACTTGGCGGCTGTCGCAAGCTCGCGCTCGCGCCCGACGAAGTCGGCGACCTCGCCGACCCGGATGGGTGCCTGGCTCGGTACAGGACGTCCCATGTCTCCGATTTCCCCGTTTCCCCCAGAGGGGTGTTCCTGAATCTAGGGAATGCTCCGGACGAGGGCGGCCCATCGATGCCCAAGGGGTCCGGGTCCCGCCGGGACGGTCGGGCCTCCTTGTGCCGGGCCGGACGAAACCCTTCAATGACGCGAGCTCCCGGTCGACGGGCGTGGTCGGGTGGCCCGTCCCTTGACGACGCGGGTCACGCCAGAGGGACGATCAGTGACCGCACTGAAGCCTGCGTCGGC
>CAZJDU010000231.1:0-3395 GCA_964544855.1 uncultured Nocardioides sp. | reverse complement strand
TCGCCGATGGTGATCTACTACAACACCGAGCTGATCGACTTCGAGGCGCTGGCGCAGCAGGGCTACGAAGTGCCTCGCGAGGAGGACGGGCGCTGGTCGCTGGAGGCGTTCTACGCGGCAGCGGAGGCGGCCACGAAGCCCCGCCAGCGCACCCGCGGCTTCTACATCGAGCCGACGATCGAGGCGTTGGCCCCCTTCATCTACTCCGGCGGCGGCGCGGTCTTCGACGACGCGGTGGAGCCCACGTCACTGGCGCTGGGTGAGGACCCCTCGGTCGAGGCGATGACGCGCACGCTCGAGGTGCTCCGGGACTCCAAGCTCACCCTCAACCAGCGGCAGGTGGAGCGCAGCTCGCCGCTGGACCGGTTCAAGGCCGGCCGGCTCGGCATGATCGCGGGGTACCGCGACCTGACACCGCAGCTGCGCCGGGCTGACGTGGACTTCGACGTGCTGCCGATGCCGCGGCTGGAGTCCTCGGCGACCGTCGGTGCGCTCAACGGGCTGTGCATCGCCGACGGCGCACAGCCGCAGGTGGAGCGGGCGGCCGACTTCCTGGTGCACGCGGTCAGCGACGAGTCGATGTCGATGGTGGCCGAGACCGGCACCGTGGTCCCCGCCAACCTGCCGGTCGCGTTCGGGCCGTCCTTCCTGCAGCCCGCCCGGCAGCCGCAGCGCGCCTTGGTCTACACCGCCGAGCAGCGCTACATCCGGCTGTGGCCGCTGATCGCCTCCGGCACCGAGCTGGAGGAGCTCGCGGCACCGGGACTGACCACGCTGGTCTCCTCGCCCGTGCTGACTCCTGAGGAGATCGACCGGATCCTCGACGGCATCGACGAGCGGTCGCGGGCGGTGCTCGATCCCGACTACGACGAGTCGGCCGAGGACTCCGAGTCCGCGGCGGAGTCGGGTTCGACCGGGGCGACGGGCTCCTCCGAGGGCTCCTGAGCGTCGGCGTCGGTCACGGCGCGGGCCAGCGACGGCGCACTGAGGCCGATCTGCCACCCCCGCGCCCCGAGGCCCGCCAGCCGGTCGATCACCTCCTCCAGCAGCCGGACCGGGTCGCGGGTGCTCGGCGGTGTCCACATCACGCGGCGCAGGTGGTCGGGCGTGAGCAGGTTCTCCGCGGGCAGATCCTGCTCGGCGGCGATGCCGGCGAGCGCGGCGCGAGCCAGCTCCAGCCGGCGCGCGGCGACCGGGTTCTTCTCCGCCCAGGTACGGGGGGCGGGAGGCGCGTCGCCACGGGGGGCTCGGGTCGGCAGCTCGTCGTCGGGCAGGTCGGCGGCCCGCTGGATCGCCGCCAGCCACACGGCCGCGTGCTTGCCCGCGCCGCGACCGTGGAAGCCCTCAGTCGTCATCAGCGCGCCGCGGGTGGTCGGCATCGCGATCGCTGCGGCGCTGATCGCCGAGTCGGGGATCAGTCGGCCCGGCGTGACGTCCCGCTCGCGCGCCAGCCGGTCACGGGCCAGCCACAGCTCGCGCACCGCCGCGAGCGAGCGGCGGCCGCGCACCTTGTGCATCCCGGAGGTGCGCCGCCAGCCCTCGCCGCGGTCCGGTGGCTCGAAGGTGCGCAGTGAGCCGAACTCCTGCCGCGCCCACTCTGTCTTCCCCGCCTGCTCCAGCCGCGCGATCATCTCGGCTCGCAGCTCGATGAGCACCTCGACGTCGAGCGCGGCGTACTCCAGCCACGGCTCGGGCAGCGGCCGGGTGGACCAGTCCACCGCCGAGTGCTCCTTCGTGAGCCGGGCGCCCAGCAGCTCCTCGACCAGGGTGGCGAGTCCGACCCGAGGGAAGTTGAGCAGCCGCCCGGCCAGCTCGGTGTCGAAGAGCGCCGCGGGGCGCAGACCGACCTCGGCCAGGCACGGCAGGTCCTGGGTGGCCGCGTGCAGGATCCACTCGGCGTCGCCGATGGCCTCCTGGAGCACCGTCAGGTCACCGAAGGCGATCGGGTCGATCAGTGCGGTGCCGGCGCTCTCGCGGCGCAGCTGGATCAGGTAGGCGCGGTTGGAGTAGCGGTAGCCGGAGGCGCGTTCGGCGTCGATCGCGACCGGACCGTCCGCCGCCGCGAGGACGGCGCAGTACTCCCGGAGCGCGGGCTCGGTGTCGATGACCGGCGGCAGGCCGTCGCGCAGGGTGAGGAGTTCAGGGCGGGACTCGTCCGGCATCAGGATCGGGCGTCTCGTTGGCCGCGCCGTGACGGCATCACGGCGACGCCCTCCGGCACCGGCTCCAGACCGCCGGCGGTGCACAGCAGCTCGGCCCACGCCTCGACGTGGACGGCGAGGTCGGGGACGTTGGTCGGCGTCCACGAGGCACGGACCTCCAGCTGCGCCGACCCCTCCTCGTCGGCCATCCCGCCGTAGGTGTCGGTGGAGACCCGGGTGACGGTGCCGGAGACCGCGGTGTAGGGGACCTCGTGCCCCGCCAGGGCGTCGATCAGCCAGGTCCATCCGACGTCGGCGAGCATCGGGTCGGCGGCCAGGTCGTGGTCGATCTCGGCCCGGCAGTAGGTCACGCAGCGGAAGGTGCCGCCCCACGCGTCGTTGCCGGCGGGGTCGTGGAGCAGCACGATGCGGCCGGTGGCGACCTCCTCGTCGTCGACCGTGACGTCGGCGGAGAGGGCGGCGGCGTACGGCGCGATGCGCTGGGGAGCGGGCATCTGCTCGCACAGCACCTCGGGGCGCAGCACGGTCGCCCGCATGCTGGCGACCGCCGCGACGAACTCCGGGGGTTCGCCGGCGACGCCGGACCCCTGGTGCGTCTCCTTCCGGGCCACCATGGGACCCACACTAAGCCGTCGCCGCGACCGGCGATGTGCGCACACGCCGTTGACCTGTCACCCTCTTGACGTGCTGAGTGAGAGCGCCTTCCTCAAGGCGACGCGTGGTGAGTCGGTGCCGCACACCCCGGTGTGGTTCATGCGGCAGGCGGGCCGGTCGCTGCCGGAGTACCTCGCCGTGCGCGAGGGCGTGGCGATGCTCGACGCCTGTCGCGACCCCGAGCTGATCGTGGAGATCACCATGCAGCCGGTGCGCCGGTACGGCGTCGACGCTGCCATCTTCTTCTCCGACATCGTGCTGCCGCTCAAGGCGGTCGGTGTCGACCTGGACATCAAGCCGGGTGTCGGGCCGGTGGTGGCCGACCCCGTGCGGACCCTCGCTGACGTCGAGGCGATCCCCGACCTGACACCCGATCACGTCCCCTACGTCGCGGAGGCGGTGCGGGGTCTGGTGGGCGAGCTCGGCACCACCCCGCTGATCGGCTTCGCGGGCGCGCCGTTCACCGTGGCGTCGTACCTCGTCGAGGGCGGACCGTCCAAGGAGCACGCGCGCACCAAGGCGATGATGTTCGGCGCCCCCGACGTCTGGGACGCGCTGATGCGCAAGATCGCCGGCATC
>CAZJDU010000230.1:0-3446 GCA_964544855.1 uncultured Nocardioides sp. | reverse complement strand
ACCGTGCTGCTGGGGGTGATGGTCGTCGACGACGCGCCCCCCGGCCGGCTCCGCGCGCGCCCGGCCGAGCTCCGCCAGCTGCGGGACCTGGTGGTCGCCGGCGCGCCGAAGTGGTGGCGGATCCCCTGGGTGGAGGACTGGCGGCTGGGGGAGGACGTCGCATGAAGCACGCGGTTCGCCGCCAACTCGATGCGGCGATGAAAGGCCTGCAAGCGGAGGTTCGGGCGGAGCTGTCGTACGTCGGCTGGACCGCCGACCAGTCTGCTCAGGCGCGCCATACCGGCCCGTCGGTCGCGCCCACCGCGCCGGGCGTCGCGCCGCCCGCGCCGAGCCCTGCCCCCCAGGCCGTCACCCAAGCCGCTACGGCCACACCGTGGCCCGTATCCGCGACGCCTGCAGCCGTCTGGTCGGGGCAGCCCTTCCCGACCAGCACGGCGCGCGTGGACCGCGCCCGCCGGCACGGACCGCAGCTCAGCACCCCAGCCCAGGAAGGCATCTCGAGATGATCACGCAACTCGTCGACCTGCTGCAGTCCGGCGTCGACCTCATCGATCCCGGCCTCGTGGCGGCGGAGGACGAGGTCCCCACGCCTGGAGGGGCGGAGATGCCGGAGGGCTTCGACAACTTCACCACGCTGCTCTCCTGGGTGAAATGGGTCTGTCTGGGCGTCACCATCATCTCCCTGATGGTTGCGGGCGCGCGAATGGGCTTCGGCTCCCGGCAGGGCGACGGGGAGGAGCATGCAAGTCGGGTGGGGCAGGTGCTGATCGGCGTCATCCTCGTGTCTGCGGCAGCCAGCATGGTCAGCTTCCTGCTGACGACCGGCGCAGCGGTTGCCTGACAGAGTCGGCCGATGACCGCGGACAGCGACGCCGAAGAGGAGCCGAAGCGCAGGGTCGGTGTCCCGTCGATCGCGTTCGGCCTGCTTCTCGCGGTGATGACGGTGTTCGTGCTGGTGGGCGCGGTCTTCGGCGACTCGGCCGAGAGTCCGCCCGACGTGACGGTCGAGGATGAGCGTGCCGCGGCCAGCGTGTCCGACGGCCGCGGTCAGTCCGGCTGCGCGTCCAGTCTCCGGAGCCCCGACACGTCCGAGCCGCTCGTGCAGCCCCCCGAGGATGTGACGTGGTCCCTGGTCGGCACGATCGCCGTGCCGCAGAGTGCGTCTGCGGGGCCAGCAGTCGTTGAGCAGTCCGGAATCCGCCGCTGCTTCGCCCATACACGCAGCGGAGCGCTGCTCGCCGCGGTCAACACCTACGCCTGGCCGGACGCGGGACCGCACGATCCCGTTGGCCTGGTCGAGCACAACGTTGCGTCCGGCCCGGGCTACGACGTGGCGCTGGCAGAGGCGGAGGCCCAGGAGGCACGACTCGATTCGGGGGTGGTCGACAGTCCAGAGAGCTCGACGACCATCCAGCTCCGCGGGTTTCGGCTGATGTCGTACGACGGAGCCTCCGCCCTCGTCGAGCTCGCCCTGCAGGCCTCGAAGGGTGGGTACCTACGGCAGCAGATCGAGGTCGCGTGGGAAGGCGATGACTGGCGGGTTCGCCTGCAGCCGGACGGAAGGCTTCAGGAACCGGTGCAGATCCCCGGCTTGACCGGCTACATCACGTGGGTAGGTGCGTGACCTGATGAGCACCAAGGTCGCGGTGCAGGAGGCTGCCGACGATTGCGCGTGGTGGGACGCGCTGTGCGCAGTCCAGCAACAAGGTCGCGGTCTCGCCAGGGGCGCGGGCGAGACCATGCTGCAGACCTGGTGGCAGGGCGCCAACGAATGGCTGGCGAGCATCATCGTCGACTGGTCGACCTTCTGGATCGAGAGTGATACCCCGAGCCTTCTCGGAGGCGGGAGGGTGCGTGGTCCTGCGGAGCCGGCGACCCCTGGCGGCGGGCTGGCCCCCGAGGAGGTCACGTCGGTCGGTGGTGCCGAGGGCCAGATGCAGATGGTCGAGACCGTGATGGGTTATGCGCAGTGGATCGGGCTCGGCATCTGTGTGCTGTCGCTCATGGTGGCCGGCGCACGCTTCGGGCGGGCCTGGCGGTCCGATGTGGAGAACGAGTCCGAGGACGCGTCGAAGATCGGCACGGTTCTGATGGCGACGATCCTCATCAGCGGCGCGTCGGCACTCGTCGGGGCGCTCTTCGGGACCGGTCGCGTGTCGAGTGCCAGCGCTCCGGTGGCGTTCATCCAGGACCGGGTGTGGTGGTATGCCATGGCCCTGGCCGTCGTCGGGGTGATCGTCGCCGGCGTCAAGATGGCCTGGGAGCAGCGCGCCGATCCTGGTCGTGACCTGGTCAGAGCCTTGATCACGATGATCGTGGTCGTCGCTGCCGCGGTGCCTGCGCTCGGCATGCTGGTGGCCGCCGCCGATGAGTTCTCGATGTGGATCATGCGGGAGGCGACGGGATGCAGGGCGGGCGCCGGTGAGGCCGCCTGCTTCGAGCGGCGGTTCACCGAGGAGCTGACCGGCTGGAGTGACGCCGGTTGGGACGAGGAGGACGGGAATGTCACCGCAGCCGCAGGTCACCTCGGCCTCTACCTGGGCGGGCTGATCCTCGCAGTGATCCTCGGTGTGGTGGGCGTCATTCAGATGGTCCTGATGCTGGCGCGATCCGGAATCCTGGTGGTCCTCACGGGGCTGCTGCCGGTCGCCGCTGCCGCGACCAACACGGAGATGGGCCAATCCTGGTTCAAGCAGGCTATGGGATGGCTGGTCGGATGGCTGCTCTACAAACCGACCGCGGCGATCATCTATGCCACCGCCTTCTATTTGCCGGGAGCCGGTGCCGATGAAGCCGACAGCCCGACGATCGCGATGCTCTCCGGTGGAATCCTGATGGTTCTTGCGGTGGTCGCTCTGCCGGCGATCATGCGTTCGGTGAGCCCGTGGGTCGCCGGACTGGAGAGCGACGGCTCCGGGCGGGCGGGCGGCCTGGCGCAGAGCGTGGCGACGGGCGCGGTCATGCTGGGCGGGAAGTCGCTGGTCGCGCGTGGGGGCGCTCGCGCTGCGGCGGCGCCGCCCAGCGGCGGCGGTCCGTCGGGGGCGGACTCCGCGGGCGGCCAAGGGTCCGGGCACTCTGGTGGCTCGGGCCAGGGTGACGGCCGAGAGCGGGGCTCTGGAGGCGGTCAGGGCACCGGTGGCAACGGCGGTCAGGGGTCCGGTGGCGGACACGGCGCTGGTGCCGACGGCAGCAGCGGCGCCGGCGGCCAGAGCGGGGGCGCCCTATCAGCGGCCGCCGCGCATGCGGCACGTGATCGCGCCGCGGATCTCGACGCCGGTGCCGGGCGCGCATTGCGCGATGGCGCTGTCGACCTGGGCTCCCGCCAGAACGGCGGCGGCAGTACGCCACCGGGTAGCAGGGAGAGTCGACGATGACGGCAGAGCCGGCGGCACCCCGCACCTACGGCAACTGGCGCCAGCCGCAGTCACCGGGACTGTTCGGGCTCG
>CAZJDU010000229.1:1589-3485 GCA_964544855.1 uncultured Nocardioides sp. | reverse complement strand
CTCGGTGTCGGTGAGCTTGACCTGGAACGGAATGCCGGGCCGCGCACCCACCTTCACCAGGAAGTTGCCCAGCCCCGGTGGGGCGGTCTGGGCGCCGGTCTCGGGGTCCCAGGACGGCGGTTCCTGCCAGGCACCGAGCAGGCCCTGCTCGGCCTTCGACAGCGGCACGACCTGGGTCAACAGCTCCATCTCCGCGCCGGGCAGGCCGCCGAGAACCTGCATGCCCGACCGCTCGACCAGACCCCGGGCCTTCTCCCGGTCCTCGACCGTCGGCAGTGCGTAGAGGTCGTGCATGGTGTGGGTGATCATGATCTGGCCGACGCCCCACTTGCGGTTGAGCCGGGTGAGCTGGTCGTAGCGCTCGACCATGCCAGGGCCGGATCGCAGCGCCTGGTGGATCTCGTCCATCGCGATGATGTAGTGGCGCTGCGGCTCCAGCCCCGCGGTGGCGAGCGCCTGCCCGACGTTCACCGACCCGAACCCCACGGACCAGCACGCCATCAGCGCCGCGGCGCGCAACTGCGGCTGGGTCTCCTGGATGCCGCTGAGGTCGAAGACCAGCGGCCGGTCGCGCCGCATCGGGGCCGACGTGGGCCGGGAGAACGTGTGCCCCAACCGGCCGCCGCGTACCAGTCCGATCAGCGAAGCCTCCAGCTCCTCGGTGATCGCCTGATAGCGCGTCATGTCGTCGCGGTCGACCGCCACCGCCCGCAGACCCGGCGGGGCCTGCTGGACCACGGCGAGCAGGTCGGCCAACACGGGTGCAGTGTCGTCGCCGTGCCGCTCGTCGAGCACCTCGAGCGCCGCGTGGAGGATCGTCTCCTCCCGCTCGGTCAGCGCGGCGCCGCGCTGGATCGTGATGAGCGCGGAGACCAGCGCGGCGCGTCGCGCCGCGGCGTCGGCGAGCAGCTCCTCGCGCACCTTGCGCAGCCGTGCTCGCTCCTGTTCGTCGATCGCGGCGCTCGCTGCCAGCTCCAGTCGTACGGCGGCCTCGCGGGCCTCGACCGTGTCGAGCGGGTTGAGATAGCCACGGGCGCCGCCGAGGCTGATCACGTCGCCGCCGAGGGCGTGGATCAGGTCGACGTAGTCCGGGCGCACGTCTCCCAGGACCAGCGGGATCGCGCCGAACCCCGAGAGGCCGAGCAGCATCCGGCGCACCATCGACGACTTGCCGAGCCCCGGCAGGCCGAGCACGAACATCGACGGGTTGCGGATCAGCCGGGCGCGCTGGAACCAGCTGATCGGATCGCAGCACACCGTCGCCCCCGACATCAGGTGCCGGCCGACGGGTACGCCGACGGCGGGCATGCCGGCCCCCACGCCGAACGGCCACAACCCGCACACCTGGACCGTGGTCCCCCGCCACTCGGGCGACGCCTCGACCAGCACGCTCTCGCCGCCGCCGCGGCCCAGCCAACCGCGCGGGCCCGGACGGCGCACCTTCCTGGTTGGCGCCTTCTGCTTCGCGCGCCAAGAGGTCATCGCGATTCCCTCCCCCGATCCTTGGGGGGGATCGACGAACCCCCCAGGGGCCTCGCCCGACCGGCCGCCGACGAGGTGGCACCCGTGGCCGGAGCCGCGCCGGGCATCTCTGCCCAGACTGCGCTCGCACGGGTTGCTCCAGGGGGCAGCAGGCGATCATCGTCCGCGAGAAGGCGAGTCAACCGGAATGCCCAGCCGTTCGCCGGGCGAGCAGTCGCGCGGTCTCCTGTGAGGTTTGCTGTGACACTCGATCGGAGGTCAGCGAAGAGCTGACCAGCTCGAGCGATCCCGCCGGTCTGCAGAGTTTCGCGCCTCGTCGCCCCTTCCCACCCCTCGCGAAGCCATCCTTCGATCCACTCGACGACCGCGTCCTTGACCTCATCGCCCAGTTCCCCGGGCTCGGCACGTTCGAGA
>CAZJDU010000229.1:0-1489 GCA_964544855.1 uncultured Nocardioides sp. | reverse complement strand
CCGGTCACAGCTTCCCCTGGATCTCGGAGGGCACCTTGAGGTGCCGCGGAAGGATCAGGCCGAGCGGCAGCGCGGCGGCGAACGCGGAGTCCTGGGCGCCGTACACGGGGCGCAGCCGCAGCCTCGCCGTGGCCGACAGCGAGTCGACGGTGGCACGCACGTGCGGCAGCTCCGCCTGGTCGCGCACGGTCGCGGTGACCAGCATGCCGAAGTTGACCAGGCCCGCGCCGGCGGCCTCCTCGGCGGCGGTCGCGGCCGCCTGCCGCATGCTGGCCAGGTCGCGGGCGGTCGGCTTCTTGCTGGCTGTGACGCGGAACTCCGAGGCACGCGAGTCCGACTCGACGATCGCGGCTGCGCGGGCGGACTCGATGGGCCGGTAGAGCAGCGTCACGCGCTTGCGGGCGATCTCGTGGTGCGGCTGGAGCATCCGGTTGAGCACGCTGTCCTGGACATGGCCGCGAGGCGCGTCGCTCATCGCCCACGTGATCGACCAGGCGTCGTCGTGCCGGTAGGCACCCCAGGTCGCCTGGGCGGCCGACGGACCGACGTCGCTCCACAACAGGTCGACGTCCTCACCGTCGGCATAGGCGTCGTCCACCGCCGATGCGATGTCGGGGTCATAGGCCATCCGGACGACCTCACACAGCCGCTGGGCCGTGAGCGGCCGAGCAGCGCCGGCACCGGTGGTCTCGAGCCGCCCGGTCAGCCCGGGCAGCCGCGCGGCCAGGTCGCGCCCCACCTCGGCGTCCTTGCGCTTCCGACCATCGGTGCGCGACACCGCGGAGAAGGTGATGGCGATGAAGGCCCGCACCGTCGACGCTCCGGTGGGATAGATGTCCATCGTCTCCTCGAGGACGGCCCGCGCGAACGGCGGCGCCGCGTCGTCGAGCCGGCCGTGCACCTCGCGACGCAACCGCGCACCGGAGTCGGGAGCCGTCTCGATCGTCACCGATGCCGCC
The DNA here is from genome assembly GCA_964544855.1 of uncultured Nocardioides sp. Taxonomy (GTDB): domain Bacteria; phylum Actinomycetota; class Actinomycetes; order Propionibacteriales; family Nocardioidaceae; genus Nocardioides. Next base: position 530 of record CAZJDU010000229.1, on the reverse strand, counting down.
TGTACGCCGGGCTCGTCGCCCAACGCCGCGAGCCACGCGCCCCAGTCGGCGACCCGATAGTCGATCTCGTCGTTGTCCACGAGCGTCGCCCCCTCCGGCTCCGCGGCCACCACGACGGTGTACGTCGTCGTCCGTGGGCAGTAGAGCAGCGCGAACCGTCGCCCGTAGGAGTCCTCGTGCTCGCTCAGCCGCAGCGGCGCTGCCAGCCCGGGCAGCTGATAGGTGCCCCACGCCGCGCGGCCCAGCGGGCCGGCCCGGTAGACGTTGGCGCCGCGCCGGCGGGCGAGCAACCACGATCCCCTCGCGCCGGCGTTCATCAGCAGATTGCGGCCATGCCTGTCCTTGCGCACGATCGCCAGCAGCACGCCACCCAGGAGCAGCGCTGCGAAACCGGCCCGCAGCAGGCTGCCGGTGAGCATCACGATGAGGATGACGAAGATCATCCCGCCGATCATGATCATCGTGCCGACCGAGCCGAGCCCGAACAGTCCCGGTGACTGCGGCTGGCGCCAGTTGCCGTAGGTGCGGGG
>CAZJDU010000228.1:0-3577 GCA_964544855.1 uncultured Nocardioides sp. | reverse complement strand
GACGTGGACTGGGAGGTCGAGCTGGCGGTGGTCATCGGCACGACCGCACGAGAGGTCGACGAGGACGCCGCGATGCGCCACATCGCGGGATACGCGGTTGCTCAAGACCTCTCCGAGCGAAGGCTCCAGATGAGCGGGCCGGCACCGCAGTTCAGCCTCGGCAAGTCCCATCCCGGCTTCACGCCGATCGGCCCCTGGTTGACCACTGTCGACGAGATCCCGGACCCGGACGCGTTGCGGCTCACTGCCACGCTCAACGGCCGTACCGTCCAGGACGGCAGCACCCGCGACCTGATCTTCGGGGTCCGGACTCTGATCGCCCGCCTGTCCGAGGTGATCACCCTCGGACCTGGTGATGTCATCCTGACCGGCACCCCGGCCGGCGTGGGCATGGGCCGGACGCCTCCGGTCTACCTGGCCGACGGGGACATTCTCACCAGCGAGATCGAGGGCCTCGGGACCCTGGAACAGCGCCTCGCGAAGCAGCCGTCGCGCCGCTGAGGCCGACCTCCGGCGCCAGGGCGCCGGAGCGGCTCAGGTCGCCCGCGACCGGGAAGCGATCCGTAGTGCCAGCAGCGCGCCGAACTCCCGCATCGCCCGATCCGCGCGTTCGCGATCACCGGTGACCACCAGGTCGAGGACCAGACCGCGGATCTGGGCGATCGCGAGGACCGCGACGGTGGCCGCGTCCTCGGCGGTGAGGCCGAACGCCCGGACCAGCATCGCCCGATACGGAGCGACCAGGTCGTCGGTGACCAGCCTGGCCACCTCGGCATCCGCCGGTCCCCCCGAGCGACCCTGGCGCGCCACGATCTCGTAGAGCAGCAGGAACTGCCGGCGTTCGCGGGGCTGGTTGAGCCACGACCACTGCGACCACAAGAAGTCCTCCAGAGTCGGAGCGGCTTGGCCGGCGAACTCGGCCTCGGCCCGGGCCACCAGGTCGCGGAGGATCTTGTTCACCACCTCGACCACCAGATCCTCCTTGGTGGCGAAATGCCGCAGCAGGGTGACGTGGGTGACCCCGATCGCCTTCGCCGCCTGACGCACCGAGAGCTCGGCGATCCCGTTCTCCAGGATGTACTCGGTCAGGGCGTCGACGATCTCGGGTCGGCGGTGTTGATGTCGGAGGGTGCGGCCGTCGACCTTCGGCTCGCCGGACTCGTCAGACTGTGGCGTCATCTGTCCTCAGCCTAGGCAGTGCCGGGCGATGGCGCGCAGCACCTCGACGTTCTCCGAGTCCCGATTGGTGCTTTCCGTGGTCGAGGTGCCGTATTTCCGGTTCGCCGACAGCTTGACGATCGTGGTCCGGGCAACGGGATCCACGTGGACGAACTGGTTGAGGATCCCGATGGCGCTGTAGTCGCCGCGCTCCCCGACGGGGATCCACCACTGGTAGCCGTAGCCGAGATCGAATCCGTGGTCACCCACGATCGGCCGTCCGGGCCGGCGGATTTCGGCGTCGACCCTCGTGGAGGCGCGCACCCAGTCCTCGGAGAGGATCCGTCGGCCGCGCCAGAGACCGCCGTTGCGGTAGAGCTCCCCGAGCCTGGCGAAGTCGCGGGCGGTCAGCAACAGGCCCGCATAGGCCATCTCGGTGCCCAGCATGTCGGTGACCCACGCGCCGTCGGACTCGAACCCGAGCGGCTCGACCAGCTTCGCGCGCATGTAGTCCGCGAGCGATCGACCGGTTGCCCTGGCCACCAGCGCCCCGAGGATCTGGGTCTCGCCCGAGTTGTACCGGCACACCGTCTCCGGCTCGGACTCGCGAACCATCCGGGCAACAAAACCGTCCAGCCCGCCGCGCTTGCCGTGCAGGGCGTCGGTGAGCTGGTGGATGTCGGAGGCCGGGTCGTTGTAGTCCTCGTTCCAACGGGAGCCCGAGGACATCCGGAGGACCGCGCGGATCGAGACACCGTCGTACGCCGATCCGGGATCGACCGGGACATAGGCGCTGATCGGCTCGTCGATGTCCCCGATGTGCCCCTCGTCGACCGCGATGCCGACGAGCGCCGAGACGAAGCTCTTCGCCATCGAGAAGGAGAGCCAGCGAACCTGCGGTCCGCCGGTCAGGAAGTACCTCTCGAAGCGCACCTCACCGTCGACGAGCACCAGCAGCGCCACGGTGTCGGTCTCGGCCAGGAACTGGTCGGCCCGACGGGCCCGGCCGCCGAACTCATAGGTCTCGGGAAGCTCGATCGGCGCGCCGACGGACCACGGTTGCGGTGCGGAGGACCGGGCCATCCTTCGGGTCGGGGCCAGTTCGCCGATCCGAGCGAGGTGTTCGTGCTGGGGGGCGCCCGTGAAGATCCCGATGTCGTCGAACGACGCGGGCACCTTGCGGGTGACCTTCCGCCATGCGTAGCGGAGGAGAAAGGGAAGGACGGTGCTGCGGCGGCCCAGCGACATGGTGACCCCTTCGATCAACGAACGGGCCCGATGTGCCCGGCGGCCGACGGCCTCACGCGCCGGTCAAGATAAGAGTACCAGGTGGTACGCCATTCTGTGAGCCCTCCATCGAGGTCGGGACGCCGCGGCCAGCGGGTCAGTCCGGCTGCATTCCCGCAACCTCGAGACACTCGGAGCACAGGTTGCGGAGGTTCTCCGGGCACGTGCCCCACACACGACCTGACCTTCTTCGGCGCGGCCGCCAAGTGCTTCGCCTCGGACGTCGCGATGGAGGCCACCACCAATGCCGTTCAGGTGCTCGGCGGCTACACCCGCGACTACCCAGTCGAGCGGATGATGCATGCCCTGGAACTCCCAGATCGACTTGCCGAACTGCTTGCGCTCGGCGGCGTACTCCAGGGCGTAGTCGAGCGCGCCGTGGGCGACGCCGACGGCCTGGGCGGCGCTGGTGACCCGGGTGTGGTCGCGAGTGCGCATCGCGGTCTCGAAGCCGGTGCCTTCGGCGCCGATCATCCGGCTGGCCGGGATCCGGACGTTGTCGAGGTCGACCTCCTTGGTCGGAGAGCCCTTGATGCCGAGCTTCTTCTTCAGCGCGCCGAAGGAGACGCCCTCGTCGGACTTCTCCACGGCGAAGGCCGAGATGCCGTGGGTGCGCGAGCCCGGATCGGTGACCGCCATCACCGTCCAGTACTCGGAGACCGCGGCGTTGGTGATTCCAGCGCTTCACGCCGTTGAGCACGCAGTGGTCGCCGTCGCGCACCGCACTGGTGCGGTCGGGTAGACGGCGGCCGGAGCGCTGCCGGCGGCGCCGTACATGACGAGGCTCCCGGCGGACGCTGCCGCGGCGGCCAGCCGGGCGGTCGCGCCGCCGGCCACGGCGTCGAGCAGGAGCCGCGGCGCCCTTCCGTCGGTCAGCCCGGGACATGCTCGGCGAGGGAGTCGTCATCGAGGAGCACCTGCTCGGAGGTCTCGAACGCCTCCCGGACCTCGGGTCGGCGTACGGCGTTGAGTACGCGCACGCCCCGGTGGTGGGCGAGCCGGCGCACGGTCCGGCCGACCGCCGAGCTCGCCGCGTTCTGCAAGCTCCAGTCACCGGCACCGAGAGGAAGGAACTCGCGCAGGAGCAGCGCTGCGGTGGTGGGGTTGACCTTCAGGCATGCCGCCCGCCCGG
>CAZJDU010000227.1:0-3647 GCA_964544855.1 uncultured Nocardioides sp. | reverse complement strand
TGGCCACGCGGATGGAGGCGGTCCAGTACAGGTGGCTGCGGGCCTGGTGGAGCTGGTGCCGCCACTGGTCGACCTGCTGGGCCGACGGCAACCCGGCCAGCTCGCGGTCGACCTGTCCCAGGGTCGTCTGCAGGTCGGCCAGGCGTGCCTGGGTGCGGTCACGGTCGCCCTGGAGGTCCGCGAGGTGGTGCCGGTGCCGCCACCTTCCGAACCCGGCGGCGATCTCGTCGAGGCGCCGGTCGAGGGTCCTCAGGTGTTCGCGGGTGGTCTCGTGGTCGCGGTTCAGCTGGTCACGGCGGTCGGCGAGCTGGTCGCGGCGGGTGATGTCGGGGGCGGCCAGCCGGGCGTGCAGCTGACGCCACCGGGCGGCGATCCCGAGGGTCTCGTCCGAGACGGGCTGCTCGGCGCGGGATCGCGACAGGCGGGTGACGGTGGCCGCGACCGGGTCTACAGGGGTCGGTCGCAGGTGCGCGTCGGGCTCCATGTCGGATGTGGTGTGTACGTAGAGCTGGTTGGACTCACGCCCGCGGGACATCGCGACGTAGCCCCACTCGCGGTACAGGGCGTCGGAGCCGAGCACGAACGTGTGGTCGACGGTCAGGCCCTGGGCCTTGTGGCCGGTGATGGCATACCCGTGGGCGACGTGGCCGGCCTCCAGGTACTCGGTCGGGATGGTGTGGGTGGCGTCGTGGCCGTCGATGACCGTGAGCGTGGCGTCAGCGTGGACGGCGGTGACGGTGCCGCGCAGCCCGTTGACCAGGCCGGCGGGGCGGTCGTTGCGTAGGCAGACGATCCGGTCGCCGGCCTGGAAGTTGGTGCCGTCGTCGAGCGTGAGGGTGGGTCCGGTGAGCCGTCCGGCGGCGTGCATGTGGGTCCGTGCGCGGTGGTTGAGGTCGTCGACGTCGCCGCGTCGCAGGGCGACCATGACGGCCCGGTCGGACTCGACCGGGTCGAAGGTGTCCCACCAGTCCGCGACCAGCTTGGTGCGGATGTCGTCGACGGTGTCGGCGGTGACCAGCCGTCCCCGCTCGGCGTAGGTGTGCACGGCGGTCTGGGGGTTGCCGTGGCGGAGCTCGTCCAGGGTGGCCTGTTCCCAGGCGTGGGTCTGCCGCCGGTTCTCCTCGAGCTCGATCGCGGGCAGCTGTCGGGTGAGGGCGGTGAACAGTCCGCCGGCGTCGATCTCGGGCAGCTGCTTGGGGTCACCCACCAGCACCACCTTCACTTCCTGGGTGTGGGCGTGGTGGAGGAGGCGGGCGAGCTGGCGGGTGCCGATCATCCCGGCCTCGTCGACCACCAGAACCTGCCCAGGTCGTAGCGGCGAGGTGTCCTGCCGCGTCGGGTCGTCGAGCTGGCCCGACAACCGTGCGAGCGTGGTCGACTCGATGCCGGCACTGTCCCGAAGCTCGAGCGCGGCCCGGGCCGCCAACGCCACCCCGGTCACCCGCACGCCCGATGCCTCCCAGGCGTCGCGTGCGGCGTCCAGCGCGTAGGTCTTGCCGGTGCCGGCCTTGCCGACCACCACCGCCACCCCGTCCCCATCACGCGTGAGCCGGCGGACCATGGCGGTCTGGTCGTCCCCGAGGGTCGGCCGTCGCTCCAGGGCAGCCGCGAGCGCGGGTTCGGGCACGACGGCAACGCTCCGCTCACGCGACGCTGACGCCGCGCTCACGGTCTGCTGCTCCAGCGCGAGCAGCTGGCGGGTGGTGAACCGCCGGTCCCCACCGGCGGCGTTCACGGTGGTGCCGTCCGAGCGTCTGATGACGTCGACCAGCCCCCGGCCGCCGTCGGGATCCAGCGGGATCCACTCGCCGGTCTGAAGACTGGTCCGACCCATGATGCGGGCGACCTCGAGCACCTCACCGACGGCGGCGCCGTCTGCCGCGTGTTCGGCGATCGTGCGCACGACGTCGCGGTGGACGAAGCTGGCGGTGTGCTCGGTCAGGGTGTCCTGCCCGACCACCAGCGGCGCGAGCTCGTGGCGTTGCTCGACCTGCCGGTCGACGACCTGGGTCCACCAGCCGTCGGGGATCCCATGCCCGCGGGCCTCCATGGTCCAGCGCTGGTGCAGATCGGGCTCGTCCTGCTGCTCGGCCTTGGCCTGGCGGGTGTCCAGCGTGGCGATCTGGGCGGCCGCCGCGGAGGTCTCGCCGCGGGCTTCCATGTGGGCCACGATGGCGGCCCGGCGTTTGGAGAACGCCTCGATCCAGATGCGGTCGACGCCTTTGAGGTCGGCGCACCCGTTGACCACTGGCTGCCATTCGACGCCGAGCCGTCGGGTGAGCTCGGCGCGCAGGTGGGCCTGGTAGAGGGTGCCGGCGGTCTTGGCGTGGGTGAAGAAGCGGCGGGAGTCGACGGTGCGCCACACCCCGTCGTCGGACGTGCGCGCGAGGTTGGCCACCAGCAGGTGGGTGTGCAGCAGCGGATCCCCGTCACGGGAGGTCCGGTGCGTGAACGACGCCGCGACCAGGCCGTCGACCGCGACCTGCTCGACCCCGCCCGCACCACGCCGGGACCGGGCGACGTGCTGCTCGAGGTAGCCGAGGGTGGCCGTCACGGCGTCGTCGTGCGCGGCCTGGACCTGACCGGCCACGTGCTCGTCACCGAGGGCCCACAGCAGGGAGACGGACTTGGGGGCGCGGAAGGTCAGGTCGAACCCGGGGACCTGACGGGCCGGATGCGCCGCCACCCGCTCACCAGACATTGGGTGGTCGCCGTCGAGGACCCGGCCGAGCGCCTCGCGCGTGACCTCGAGCCCGAGCTCGAGCTCCAGGCCGTCCAGGCCGGAGCCCATCCAGCGGCCGGGAGCTTCGCCGTGGCCGTGGTAGTAGTCGACCTGGGTCCGGGCGACGGCGTCGAGGTAGTAGTTGGACGAGCCGCGGCCCATCCGACCGATGTTCAGCATGGCCGCACCCCGCGTGCGGGGGCTATGCGCGGGTGATGCTGCGGCCGTGGGCCGCGGCGTGAGCACTGCCCCAGTGCCAGTCTGTGATCCGGTTGCATAGGGGTGAGGATGCAATCCGGAAAGGAGGGTGTCGAGGCCCTATGTTGCCGTTGTAGGGCTTGTAGACGTCGAATCTAGTCGAACTCGAATCATGTGGGTCATGGATGTTGCAGGCGGCTCTGTGGGGTCGTGGAGATAGGCGGGAAGGGCTTCGAGTTCGTGCGATGAGTGCTCGGATCACGACTGGCATTCGTGGTCTGCGCACGTGGGGGAGCGCGCTTCAGAGGGCCCTTCGTGGGGGAGGGGCTGTGGCCGATTCAGATGGGTTCGATGTCGCCGGTGAGCTCGAGGTGGCCGCGGAGTGCCTCCCAGAGAAGCTGCTCGGGGGTCTGGCCGCTGCCGCGGTGCTCGCGCCTCCAGTCCCGATCCCAGTAGTTGGCCACGGCGTCGACGAGGAACCGGTGGCTGACGGCGACCTCCTCGTCGCGGTCGGCTGCGCCCACGTCCTCGAGGGATGACACCTGAAGGGCGTGGGATTCAGGATCGGCCAGCGCATCGAGCTGCCCCTGGTCGGCGCCGTCGGCAGTCCACACCCGGGCGGCACGGGGCACACCGCGGGTGCAGACCGGCCGACCGTCTGGTCGCGCGTGCACGACGATGGGCTTGTTGTCCAGGCGGTGACCCTTCACGAAGCTGCGGAGGACCG
>CAZJDU010000226.1:0-3663 GCA_964544855.1 uncultured Nocardioides sp. | reverse complement strand
TCGTGCTGGACCCCTGGTGGAACCCCGCCGCCGAGGCCCAGGCCGTCGACCGCGCGCACCGGATCGGCCAGAGCAAATACGTCAACGTCTATCGCCTCGTCGCCACCGACACGATCGAGGAGAAGGTGATGGCCCTCAAGGAACGCAAGGCCGAGCTCTTCGCGCGGGTCGTCGACGGCGACGGCGCGATGAGCACCGGCCTGGACGCCGAGGACATCCGCGCGTTGTTCGACTGATGTGGAACGGCCTCATCCCGGGGGACGCCGCTCCCGCGCGGCCGGCACCAGCACCAGCGCGACCAGCATCAGCACCGGCACGGCGGCCATCGCCGGAAGCGTGCCCACGGCGTCGCCGAGCGCGCCGAGGAGCGGCGGGCCGGCGAGCAGGGCGCCGTAGCCGATCGTCGCAACCACGCTCACGCGAGCGCCGGCGCCGCGCGCGTCGTCCGCGGCGGCACTCATCCCGACCGGGAAGCCGAGCGCCACGCCCAGCCCCCACAGCACGATGCCGGCGGCTGCGACCGGCGTCTCCCCGGGCAGCGCGGCACCGGCCACGACCGCGAGGGCACCGGCGGCAGCGACCACCGACGCCGCACCGAGGACGTGGACCCGGCCCCACCGGTCGAGCAGCACCGGTCCGACGAGACGGCCGAGCATCATCGCTGCCACGAAGACGGCGAATCCGGCGACGCCGACCCACTCGGGGGCGGTGTAGCCGTCGACGATGGCGAGCGCCAGCCAGTCGTTGGCCGCACCCTCGGCAGCGGCGAAGCACAGCACCATGACCCCGATCGCCAGCGTGCGCGGCTCGGCCCAGGCAGCCCGGGCGCGGACCGGCCGCGCCGTGCCCTCCCGTGCCCGCGTGCCGGCGAGGAAGCGGCGTACGGCGACCGCGGCTCCGGCCGCGGCGAGCACGCCCACGCCGCCCACATGGGGCGCGACCGGCACGTGCAGTGCGGTGGCGGCCGCGCCCGCCCCGGCGCCGATGAAGGCGCCGAGGCTCCACCCCGCATGGAACCGCGGCATCACGGTCCGGCGCAGGCGGCGCTCCACCTCGGCCGCCTCGACGTTCATCGCGACGTCCCACGCGCCGCCTCCGATGCCGTAGGTGAGCAGGCCCACAGCCGTGAGCGCGACGTCGGAGACGAGCCCGGCCCCCACACCGGCAACGACGAGGCCGAGGGCACTCGTGGCGGCCGCGACCCGCACGACCGCCGCCGACCCCCACCGCGAGACCGCGATGCCGCTCAGCGCGAGTGCCCCGAGCGAGCCTCCCGCGATCGCGAGGAGCAGGATCCCCAGCGCCGTGTTGCTCAGCTCCAGCTCGGCACGGATCGCCGGGATCCGGGCCACCAGCGAGGCCAGGGCGACGCCGTTCAGCACGAACACCGCACCGACCGCGTTGCGCGCCGGCACGACCCCGGCCGGCCGGGCGACAAGCGTCACTGGGGCGCGCGGTCGCCGTGGCCCAGACCCATCTCGGGTGCGACCTGGTCACGCACCCGGCGCTTGAGCTCGGTGATCTCCGGGAACCCACCGTCGCGCTTGCGGTTCCAGACCGTCGTGTCGTCGACCTCCACCCGGAACACGCCGGCTTCCGTGCCCTTCGCGGCCGGCCGCAGCGCCACCTCCCCGACCGCGTCCTCGAAGGTCTGGAGCAGCTCGGCGGCGTACCACTGAGCGCGCAACAGCCACCTGCACTTCACGCAGTAGGTGATCACGACCCGCGGTGCCGACATGGCATCGAGTCTGCCAGTGTGCGCGACAGGCTGCCGCGTCGGGCGCGCGGAGGGCGTCAGTGGGGCGTCGCCCCGCCCTGGACAGCGAGCCCGGCGCCCAGGCCGACCATCATCACGCCGCCGGCGGCACCGACGTGGTCGAGCCGCTCGGGCCTGCGGGCGAACCAGGTGCGCGCCCGGCCCGCTGCCAGCGCCCAGCAGGAGTCGGACAGGGCGGCCATCAGCCCGAAGACCAGCCCGAGCAGCACCAGCTGCGGCCCGGCCGGTGCCCCGTCGCTGACGAACTGTGGCAGGAACGCCGCGAAGAAGACGATGGTCTTCGGGTTCGTCGCACCGACCACGAAGCCGGTCCACACCGAGCGCAGCGGGTGCCGACGCCGCATCTCGGTGCCGGCGTCGAGCGCCTGCCGGGCCTCGGCGCGGTGCCGGATCGCCTGGATGCCGAGGTAGACGACGTAACCGGCACCGACGAGCTTGAGCACCGTGTAGGCCGTCGCCGAGGCCTCCACCAATGCAGCCAGACCGATGGCGACGAGCACGATCTGGGCGACCAGCCCGAGTGCGTTGCCCGCCACCGAGAGCAGCGCGTCGCGACGACCGACCGTCAGTGCTCGCCCGATCGTGAAGAGCAGGCTCGGCCCCGGCAGCTGGATGAAGAGGAACGACGCCACGGCGAAGGCGGCGAACTGACTGGTGGACGACACGCGGTCATCCTGCCTCATCGCACCGACAGGGGCGACCGGGTTCACCCGACGATCACTGCCGCCGGTCCCAGTCGGTGCCGGGCGGGCGCGCCTCGAGCCACGCCTGAAACCCGGTCAACGACTCGGCACTCATCGCGAACTCGACGTCGCCGAGCGGACCCTGGCAGCGAATCACCAGATGGTCCGGGTAGAGCGAGGCCTGCTCGGCGCCCATCGCCTCACGTCGGCCGTCGTAGGTGAGCTCCTCGCGCAGCCACACGCGCTTGGGGCTGGGTGCCAGCGTGAAGATCCGGAACCACTCGAGCCGCTCCCCGGAGTAGCGCCCGACGCCGAGCGCCCAGCCACGTCCGGGCGCGCTCGAGCTCAGCCGGTGGCTGAGCTCGAACGTCCCGCCGTGTCGGGCGATCAACCGTCGTCGGACGAAGAGGCCGACGATGTAGGCCACGGCCAGGAGCAGCGCGACACCTGCGATGTCGAGCAGCCACTCCCACCATGCCATGTCGCCCCTACGAAGCCCGCTCGGCCGCCCTGATCCGGGCGGTCGCCCGACGGATGCTGCGCTCCCGGTCGTCGCCGCTCAGGCTCTCTGCGGCCTCCAGCGCCGCCTTCTCCTCACCGATGTGGATCTCCTCGGAGAGGAGCGCATGCTCGGTGAGGATCGAGACCCGGTCACCGGCCACCGAGATGAAGCCGCCGTCGACCGCCGCGTGCACGATGCCCTCCGGGGTTGCGATCTCGATCGCAGCCTCGGTGAGCAGCGACAGGACCGGAGCATGGCCCTTGAGGATGCCCACGTCGCCCTCGACGGTGCGTGCGATCACCATCGAGGCGTCGCCGGACCAGACCGTGCGGTCGGCCGCGACCAGCTCGGCGTGCAGTCCCTTGCCCACGTCGCCCGCCACCGTCAGAGGCTCTTCTGGATGTCGGCCCAGTTGCGCTCGACGTCCTCCAGGCCACCGCACATGAAGAAGGCCTGCTCCGCGACGTGGTCGTAGTCGCCGTCGCAGATCTTGTTGAACGCCTCGATGGTCTCCGAGACCGGGACGGTCGAGCCCTCGATGCCGGTGAACTGCTTGGCGACGTAGGTGTTCTGCGACAGGAACCGCTGGATCCGGCGAGCGCGGGAGACGATGACCTTGTCCTCCTCGGACAGCTCGTCGACACCCAGGATCGCGATGATGTCCTGCAGCTCCTTGTTGCGCTGCAGGATCTGCTTCACGC
>CAZJDU010000225.1:0-3695 GCA_964544855.1 uncultured Nocardioides sp. | reverse complement strand
TCTACGTCCGAGACGTGGCGGAGGAGGCAGGCGCGACGTAGCCGCCGGATCCCACGTCCGCGTGTTCGTACCCGTGAACCAGTGATCAGGCATGGTCCGTGGGCAGGCGGGGGCGACCGAGGCAGGTGCTCCACCGTTCATCTGCGGCGGTGGGCCGGTGGCCGGCCGTTGCGTCATGCTGAGCACGTGGCGACCAGTGACGCGATACGGGTGGCGGAGATCGCTCGCGACGATGCCGAGCGGGAGTTCGCAACGGCGGGACACCGACGACGAACGGCCGAGCAGCGAAGGAGCGAGGCAGACCGGGCACGCGAGGTCGCCGTCCAGGTCGAGAGCGCGGCGTCCGGCCGGACTGTGGCGACCCAGCACCGCGTCGACGTACTCACGCACCGGGCTGATCGGCCGCTGCGTCGTCTGCTGGGCCGGATGGTGCCGAGAGCCATCGCCGAACGGCTGGATCGACCCCTCGAGGTCGCTCGTCGCGCCCATCTCGTCGCAGCTGCAGCACACGGCGACGCGGTGACGAATCACATCCGGGCCGATGCCGAGGTCAGGCTGGCCGCGCGGGATCAGCACGAGGCTCGGACGGCGGTCGACAAGGCCGGGCGGACGCTCGTCGAGTACGACGCGGATCTCGGCACGTTGCAGTCGCTCAGGGGGAAGGCCGAGCGTCTCGGCGAGCTGACCGAGCTGGTCGGACGAGTCGACGGGCTGCGCCAGCTCGCCGAGCACGCGCTCCGCTCCTTCGAGGACGGGCCGGCCGGTGGGCCAGTGTCGGAGCAGACGAGGCTGGACCTCGCCGCCATACGTGACGAAGCCCAGCGCGGCGGCGGGTTGACTGAGACGCTCCGCTCGGAGTTCTCGCGCTTCGGCGATGCGGACCGCGCCACCGGGCTCTCCGCTGCGCTCGAGACGCTGGACGACCGGCGAACCTTGGCGTTTCTGGTGGCTGGCCTGACGCAGGCCCAGGTCGATCTCGATGCTTTGAAGCCAGCAGCTCTCAAGGCGTACCTGGCAGAGTCCGACACACTCCAGCAGGTCGACCCGAGACAGGTCGTCGACGGGATGATCACCGAGCTCCGTCAGCGGCGCGTAGACGCCAGCAAGCCCGCCATCAGGGCGCTCAACGGACGCCTTCAGGCCCGTGCCCGCGCCTCGAGGGACACAGCCGCCGCTGCCGTGGGCTCCGCCCGCTCCGGCTCGCAGGCGCGACCGGCCTCGACGCCGGTGTCCGCAGCGGTCCACGACACCTTCGCCGATCCGGCGCCACCGGCGATCGACGGCGGCCCGCAGCCCGCGGCGGACCCCATCGCGGCCAGCAGCGACGTCAGCGCGGCGGACGGCCGGCCTCAGGTGGTCTATCAGGGCCGGTCAACCAGTGCGGCAGTCGGTGGCGAGCTGGCGGGAGCCCTCGCGATGAGGAAGCCCATCGGGTCGAGGCGAGTACGTGACACTCCCGCGAGCGCACACACACCGGACCGTGGCGTCAGTCCCTGACGCAGGCACGCCTGGACCCGGGCAGGCACGGACGGCGTACCGCCGATTGACACACGACCCCGCGGCCTCATCCGGGGGTGCTGGGGTCGAAGGTGCCGATCTGCTCGGTGGCTCAGGGGTGGCTCGGTCAGGTGGCGTTTCGGTGCCGCCCATGGCCTGGTCGGTACCCCTCGAGGTGACAGACGAACGCCAGCCAACGCTGATGACAATGACGCTGCCTGCACCGAGGATCGGAGGATGCCGACCAAGCCTGACGCGCAGGCCCGACGCATCCGACAGGTCATCAACGCAGCGGCGAGTGTCCATGCCCCGGGCGACCGTCGGGACGCCGTCGCGAGCACGGTCGCAGGGTTCCTCGACGGCGCTCCCGACGGTCCGGTGCGCGATCCGTACCTGTTGGCCCGCTTCATCGACCACGTCTCCTACGCGGAGAAGGTGGGGAGACCGGTGCCGAGCGGCCGGCCGCGTGCGACGCCGTCGCATCGCACGAGAAGGTGCGAAGCCGCGCTGGCGACTCTCAGCGGCTTGGACCGTGTCCGCCCCAGCGTCGCGATGCGCAAGCTCAGTGACTTTGACGCGGCCCTCGGCCCGGACCTCCTGGCGTCGGCCCGGGTCGCGGGCATGGCCGTCGCGACTCGGATGCCCGGCGAGGAGCTGCAGAAGCTCGCTGACAACCTCCGCAGCGGACGGCCATCCCTCGAAGGAGTCCACCCGCCGACGCCTCCGTGGCTCGGCGGACTGATCGGCGCTGTCCTTCACCCGACCGAGGCTGTCCGGCGACGTGGCGGCAGCACCGACACAGCATCGACGCCCGGCAGCTCATCGGCACCATCCTTCCCCGGCTGGTCATCCGCCAACGGGGTGCCGCCACGAGATGGCGACGGGCGCAGTTGAACGACCGATGGCAGGTCGGCCCTCCCCCATCGCGATCGCATTGAGAATCGTCGTCTCAGGCTCATCGGCATCTGCCGCGCGTCGATCTGCGTCAGTCTGAGGTGAGGCACGACTTCTGAGACCCTTCCCCTCCGTACGGGGCGCAACGCTAGACATCTGGTGAACCATGAAGTTGGCGTGTGCTGTCGGATCGATCGTGCGGTCGTGCTCCCGAAGGACGATCGCCCGAAGCACCACGCGTTCGCCGCCGCGAACAAGGTCCCGATCCTCGCCGAGTACGACGCCACGGACAGCAGCGAGCGGGCCGACACTCGCTCCGCCAACACCTGTACTCCTCGCACGTCTTGGAGGGACGCAGGGCCGCAGACGGCCCGTCGCGGCTACGGCCTCTGGCGTGTCCAGGCCAGGACGCTCAAGGAGCGTGCAGTTCACTCCAGGCCCACGCCACGCGGCGGCTCGAACGTGGACTCCGGTGAAAGTGTCCGCGCCGTGTCAAGGGTCGCCGCCTTCGCCAATCTTCGCCGTGGAAACGCCGCGCCCGATAGGTCGCGAATCATCAACGCCAAACATCGGGCACGCGTGGCGTGGACCTGGTCTGGGCTGAGAATCGGCGCGATGCCCAAAAGGTCGGTCGACGACGCTAGGCGGCCCACCGCGGCACGTTCGACACGGCTGAGGGACGGTCTCAGGGCAGGTCGCTGGCTCACGATAACGGACTGCGCACGACGGCCAGGCCGGTCGGGGAACGTTTCGCCGTGGTCGATCAGTGAGACCACGAAGCCCGCTGAGCTCCCGGCGCGGCCAGTCGCCCCGATCAGGATGTTTCCGGGGTGACGATCGGTGTTCCCGATCATCTGATCGAACACCGCAGCCTCCTCCCATCCGTCTGGCCGGTGAAGACCCGGCATCCCGGTGCGACCTTGACGTTCAAGCTGGAACGAGCCGAGCCTTCCGCCGAACTCTCGAATCACGGTCGGCGGGACCTGCAGGGCCCAAGGCGGCCCTAGGCGGAGCGCCAGCTGCCACGCCGCGGCCTCGTTGAGGACAGACACCTCGTGGTCCGCGCGGCCTTCAGGATCGTCCCAGTCGAGCGCCGGATTGATCGGCTTGAAATATCCCCGCACATCTCCGACGGAGACTCTGGAGACGCCGGAGCTCCCACCGGCTGGAAGAGATCCAGGCCCCGACTCCAGCGCCATTCGCTCCTCTTTGTAGTCCCCGTCCCGGAGGAGCGTAGAGACCTCAGCATCGATGCGTTGTGCGAGCTCGTGGACCAACGATGGCGAGACAACGGAAGCAGACTG
>CAZJDU010000224.1:0-3697 GCA_964544855.1 uncultured Nocardioides sp. | reverse complement strand
CGGTACGGCGCCGGCGCACCAACCCGGTCAGGCGGACTCGGTCTGTCGGGCTCAGGCGGACTCGGCCTCGCGGAGTCGCTGGCTGATCACCGTGGTGACGCCGTCGCCGCGCATCGTCACGCCGTAGAGCGCGTCGGCGACCTCCATCGTGCGCTTCTGGTGGGTGATCACGAGCAGCTGAGAGTTCTCCCGGAGCTCCTCGTAGATCTCCAGCAGCCGACCGAGGTTGACGTCGTCCAGCGCTGCCTCGACCTCGTCGAGGATGTAGAACGGCGACGGCCGCGCCTTGAACAGCGAGACCAGGAACGCGACCGCGACCAGAGAGCGCTCACCGCCGGAGAGCAGCGAGAGCCGCTTGACCTTCTTGCCCGCCGGGCGCGCCTCGACCTCGACGCCGGAGGCGAGCAGGTCCGTGGGATCGGTCAGCACGAGCCGGCCCTCGCCGCCCGGGAACAGCCGCGCGAACGTCTCGTCGAAGGCGGCGGCGACGTCCTGGTAGGCCTGGGTGAAGACCTCCTCGACCTTGGTGTCGACCTCTTTGACGATGTCGAGCAGGTCCTTGCGGGTCGCCTTGAGGTCCTCGAGCTGCTCGGTGAGGAACTTGTGGCGCTCCTCCATCGCGGAGTACTCCTCGAGCGCGAGCGGGTTGACCTTGCCGAGGGTCCGCAGCTCGCGCTCGGCCTTCCTCAGCCGCTTCTCCTGCTCCTCGCGGACGTACGGCGCGGTGGGCTGGTCGGCCTCGGGCGGCTCGTCACCGGACGGCGCCTCGTCATGCGGCGCGTCCTCGCCCTGGTGCGCTCCTCCGTCGGCCTCGGTCCCCTGCCCCTCGGGCGGCGGGAGCGGGACCGGCTGGTCAGGACCGTAGTCGGCGACCAGTGCCTCGGGCGCGAGCCCGAGCTCGTCGAGCACCCGCTGCTCGAGCTGCTCGATCCGCATCCGCTGCTGGGTCCGGGCCATCTCGTCGCGATGCACGCTGTTGACCAGCTCGTTGTGCTCGGTGCCGAGCTGCCGGAGCGTCTCGCGCACCGTGCGCAGCTGCTGCTCGCGTCCTCGACGCGACTCCTCGATGCTCTCGCGCTCCCGGCGGGCGCGGTCGATGGAGACCTCCAGTCGGGTCAGCACGTAGGCGACCGCCACCGAGACGGCCTCCCCCGCACGCCCCTCGTGCTCCAGCCGCGCTCGACGCTCGGCGGCGCGGGCACGGGCCCGTCGCTCCTCCTCCGCGGCCGTGCGCATCTGGTCGACCCGGCCGTGGAGCGCGCGCGCCCGCTCCTCGGAGGTGCGCAACGCGAGACGCGCCTCCATCTCCGCCTGGCGCGCCGCCTTGGTGGCCTCGGCCAGGCGCTCACGCTCGGAGGTGTCCGGCTCCTCCTCGTCCGGGCCCTCGGCGTTGGCCAGCCGTTGCTCGAGCTCCTCGAGCCCGGCCAGCGCCTCCTGCCGGGCCTGCTGCGCCTGGGTGATCGCGTCCGCGAGCCGCTGCGCCTCCTCGCGGGCGGCGCGGGCGAGCGAGCCGTGCTGGGCCAGCTCCTCCGCGACCGCCGCCAGGGTGGCGTCCGACTCGTGCAGCTTGGCGAGCGCGACGTCGACACGCTGCTGTGCCTCGTCCCGCTCGCTCTCCAGCCGGGCCAGGTCGAAGCCGAGACGCTCACTCGCCGCGGTCGCCTCGGTCAGCTTGGCCGCCGCATCGTCGACGGCCGCCTGGATCTCGATGAGGCTCTCCTGCTCACTCGAGCCGCCGGTGGCGAAGTGGGTGCCGAGCACGTCGCCTTCGCGCGTCACCGCCACCACGTCGGGCAGGTCCGCGATGAGGCTCCGGGCCGCCGGCAGGTCGTCGGCGACCGCGACCTTGTGCAGCAGTCGGGCGAGCGCCGGTCGGACCGGTGCCGGGCAGTCGACGACGTCGACGGCGTACGACGTCTCGGACGGGAGCGTGGGCCAACCGTCCCGGTCGGACCCGCCACCACCGACGAGCAGCCCGGCGCGGCCGAGGTCCTCGGCCTTGAGGTGCCCGATCGCTGCGACCGCCGCGTCGGCGTCGGTGACCGCCACGGCGTCGGCCGCGGAACCGAGCGCGGCGGCCACCGCTGCCTCGAAGCCGGGCCGGACCGACACCAGCGCAGCGACAGAGCCGAGCAGCCCGGCGAGCCGGTCGGTGGCTGCCAGCAGCGCGCCGGCGCCGTCCTTGCGGGCGAGCCCGATCTCGAGCGCCTCCTTGCGGGCGCCCAGCGCCGACCGGTCACGGTCGGCCTGCTGTGCCTCCTCGCGGGTCTTGGCGAGCCGCTCCTCGACGTCCTCGAGGGCAGCCGCAGCGGCCTCGTGCTCGGCGTCCAGGCCCTGCTCGCCGGCGTCGAGGCCCGCGACCTTGGTCTCGAGGGCGGTGAAGTCGCGCTGGGCCCGCTCCCCGCGTGCCAGTGCATCGGTGCGCGCCGACTCGAGGCGGCCGACCTCCTCCTCGGCTGCCGTCGCACGCGAGCGCAGCGCATTGGCCTTGCCCTGCAGGCGCGCGAGGCCCTCGCGCCGGTCGGCGGCCGCCCGGATCAGCCCGGCGACACGGCGCTCCTCCTCGGCTGCGGCCTCCTCGGCCTGGCGCCGCGCGGACACCGCTGCCTCCAGGGTGCCCTGCTGCTCGGCGACACGGGCAGCGGTCTCCGACTCCTGGGCGGCCAGGCGCTCCGCCTCCGCCTCGAGCTCGTCGGGGTCGCGGCCGGAGCCGCCGCTGCTGGCGTCCTCGGCGGCCGCGGCGGCGTTGCGGATCCGTTCCGCGGCGAGGCCCTGGGTGCCGCGGAGCCGCTCTCGCAACGCACCGAGGTCGGACTGGGTCTGCTGGGCCGCGGACAGCGCCGGGAGGTCCTCACGCAGGGCCGCCTCGAGGGCGGACTCCTGCTCCCGTGCCTGCGCGATCGCGGCTTCGACCTCTTCTCGGCGCGCGACCAGCTGGTGCTCGTCGGCGAGCTCCTGGTCGAGCTCGGTCTGTGCGGTGACCAGGTCGTCAGCGAGGAGCCGGGCCTTGGCGTCGCGGACGTCGGCCTGGATGCCGGCGGCCCGGCGCGCGACCTCCGCCTGGCGACCGAGCGGTTTGAGCTGTCGTCGGATCTCGCTGAGCAGGTCGTTGAGCCGGGTCAGGTTGCCCTCGGTCGAGTCGAGCTTGCGCAGCGCCTTCTCCTTGCGCTTGCGATGCTTGAGCACACCGGCGGCCTCCTCGATGAAGCCGCGTCGGTCCTCGGGGGTCGCGTGCAGGATCTGGTCGAGCTGGCCCTGCCCGACGATCACGTGCATCTCGCGACCGATCCCCGAGTCGCTGAGCAGCTCCTGCACGTCGAGGAGCCGGCAGCCGGTGCCGTTGATGGCGTACTCCGACCCGCCGGTGCGAAACATGGTGCGGGTGATCGTCACCTCGGAGTACTCGATCGGGAGCGCTCCGTCGGAGTTGTCGATCGTCAGTGAGACCTCCGCGCGACCCAGTGGAGGGCGGCCGGACGTGCCGGCGAAGATGACGTCCTCCATCTTGCCGCCGCGCAGCGACTTCACGCCCTGCTCGCCCATCACCCAGGCGAGGGCGTCGACGACGTTGGACTTGCCGGAGCCGTTGGGCCCGACGATGCAGGTGATCCCCGGCTCGAGCTGCAGCGTGGTCGCCGAGGCGAAGGACTTGAACCCCTTGAGGGTCAGGCTCTTCAGGTACAACGTGCGGCTCCCC
>CAZJDU010000223.1:0-3720 GCA_964544855.1 uncultured Nocardioides sp. | reverse complement strand
AGCGAGGGCCTCACCTTCGACCTGCGCTACCACTTCGAGCCGGGCGCGGCCGACGACGGCGTCACCGTCGACGTGCCCGTGGCCACCCTCAACCGGGTCACCGACGAGGACTTCTCCTGGCACGTGCCCGGCCTGCGCGAGGAGCTGGTCACCGAGCTGCTGCGGGGGCTTCCCAAGCAGCTGCGGGTGAGCTTCGTCCCGGCGCCGAACACCGCCCGGGAGTTCCTCGCCGCCACGCCGCCCGGTGAGGAGCCGCTGCTGACCGCGCTCGGGCGCTACCTGCGGGCCACGACGGGGGTGGCCGTGCCCACCGAGGCGTGGCGCCCCGACCGGCTGCCCGACCACCTGCGGCCGACGTACCGGGTCGTCGACGAGCGCGGTCGGGAGCAGGCCCGCGGCAAGGACCTCACGGCCCTGAAGGAGCCGCTGCGCGGCGAGTTCGAGCAGGCGATGGCCGACGTGGCCACCGACAGCGGGGTCGCGCGCTCCGGCGAGTCCACCTGGGTGTTCGGCGACATCGACGACGCCGCCACCTGGACCCGCGCCGGCCACGAGGTGACGGCCTATCCGGGCCTGGTCGACGAGGGAGCCACGGTCGGGCTGCAGGTCCACGGCTCCGCCGACGAGCGCGACGCCCGGCACCGGCTGGGGGTGGCGCGGCTGCTGCTGCTCGCGCTGGGGGACGAGCCGCTGGCCGGTGTCGTCGAGGGCCTCTCGACCACCGAGAGGCTCGGCCTCGCCGGCACGCCGTACCCCTCGGCGGCGGCGCTGGTCGCCGACTGCCTCCGCGCCGTCGTGCTCGACGCCCTCGACGCCCGCGAGCCGGTCCGCACCGAGCAGCGGTACGACGACCTCCTGTCCGCCCTGCGGCGCGACGCGGCGACCGGCGTCCGCACCGTGCTCGCCGACGTGATCCGGGTGCTCGACGCGTGGCGCGAGGCCGACAAGCTGCTCAGCGGCCGTGCCGAGATGGCGATGCTGCCCGCGTTGTCGGACATGCAGGGCCAGCTGGCCCGGCTGGTGCACGACGGCTTCGTCGGCGAGGCCGGTGCGGTGCGGCTGCGGCGCTACCCGACCTACCTCGCGGCGATCCGGCGCCGTCGCGAGCGGCTCGACGAGGGCGGAGGCGCGCCCCGGCGCGACCAGCAGCTGCTGGACCAGCTCCAGCCCCTCCAGGAGGCCTACCTCCACCGGCTCGACGCGCTGCCCGACGGGCGACCGCCCGGCGCGGGCCTGCGTCGGGTCCGATGGCTGCTGGAGGAGTACCGCGTCTCGCTGTGGGCCTCCGAGCTCGGCACCGACGGGAAGGTCAGCGACGTCCGGGTGCGCAAGGCGCTCGACGAGGCGTAGCCCGATCCGGTGGTTGCGAGAGCCCTGGCGACGAGCCTCGAGACCACCGCGACCCGACGAGGCGACCCGAGCCGTCTAGCCTGGAGTGATGTCCCGCGAGCACCACCGTCCCAGCCAGCGGAGCGGCGAGTTCTTCGACTCCTTCGCCGCGGACGACGATCCGGCCGTGCTGAGCGAGGCGGCGGACCGGGCAGCCGAGCTGCTGGTGCGCGGTGCGCGCGACACCGACGATGCGGCGGTCGCCGACCGGATCGTGCACCTCGCAGAGTCCGAGGGCATCGAGGCGATCGCGGAGGTGTGGGCGCACGCGCCCGCCGAGTCGCTGGCCGGCTGTCTGTGGCGGCTCTATCTGCTGCGGTCGTGGGTGTACGCCGACGCGGCCGGCGTGGCCCGGGAGTTCGAGGCGGGCCGCGAGCAGGCACCGGTGGCCAGGGTCGTCGCGGGGGTGGCCGACCCGCCGGGGCCCGACGAGCTGCGGGCGATGGTCGACGCGGTGCTGCGGGGGATCGCGGAGAGCGACTTCGCCGACGTGCTCTTCCGCGCGGCGTCGTTCGCCCGCGTGGTCGCCACCGGACGGGCGGCGTTGCCGGAGTCGCCGGACGCCGACGTACGTCGGATGCTGGTGCTGGCCGAGCAGCTCGAGGCGGTCGGCCACCTGGAGCTCGACGGCCGCCTCGGGTGACCCGAGGCGGCCGCCGAACCGAGCGGACCGGTCAGCTGGGGCAGCTGTCGCGGTAGTCGGACAGGTAGTAGGAGCTCGGCGCCGGGCAGAGGTAGCCGTCGTAGCGCGTGTCCTCGTCGACGTAGCGCTTGAGCCAGGACACCATCAGGCGGCCCTGCCAGTCGTCGTCCGTCGCAGCGATCATGTGGCCGGCGTTGTTGATCTCGCCGTAGGCCCGCTCCGGAGCACCGGTGAGCGTCGCGTAGAACGCCGTCGAGTGGGACGAGACCGAGGCGATGGTGTCGTTCTCCGCGCCGATGATCATCGTCGGGATGTCGATGCCGTACCACGTCTTGTCGGTGTGCCACGGCTGCAGGGCGACGGCCGCCTTGATGAGGTCCGGGCCGTTCTCGGCGGCGTAGAGCGTGCCACCGCCGCCCATCGAGTGGCCCGACACGGCGATCCGGGACTCGTCGAGCCGGGAGGAGACGGAGTACGAC
This sequence comes from uncultured Nocardioides sp., assembly GCA_964544855.1. Taxonomy (GTDB): domain Bacteria; phylum Actinomycetota; class Actinomycetes; order Propionibacteriales; family Nocardioidaceae; genus Nocardioides. The sequence goes on along the minus strand of CAZJDU010000223.1, from coordinate 1,209 downwards.
GCGTCCTCGGTGAGGTGCTCCACCGCGGAGAGGATCTGCCGGCCGCGGCTGTCGGGCTGGTCGTAGCGGGTGGTGGTGTCGATCGCGAAGACCACGAAGCCGTGGGAGGCGACCCGGCGGGCGAGGCTCGCGTACGACGTGGAGCTCGCGGTGAAGCCGGGCGCGAGGACCACGCCGCCGTAGGTGCCCTCCGCGGTCGAGGTCGGGTAGTAGATCGTCCCGCCTCCGAATCCGCTCGCCGACCAGGACGAGACGGACGACGTGCTGACCGAGAAGGTGCCGTTGTCGAGCAGGCGCGAGGCCGTGGGGTCGGGCCCGCGCTCGTATCCCGCGGCCTGGGCCGGCTGCGTGGCCAGTCCGAGCAGAGGGAGGGCGAACGACGCGACAATCGCGCCGAGCCGGATTGTCAGGTTTCTGCGCACGGTGTCTCCTTGGGTGAAGTGGTCCGCGGCATCTCCGGGACCGTCTGTGACGCTATTCACAGCGTTCGGTGGCGGGCACCGACGCACTGCGCAACGTCGCTTGTGCGCTTCGACCCGTTGGGCCGCAACCGTTAGACTCGCCCACGAGCACGCCGGGCCGCGGCAGCCCCGGGTCCCAACATCAGCCGCTACGAGCGGCCACGCGCCGTGAGGCGCTCCCGGTCCGGCGTGCTCTATCTCGTGCTCATCGGCGCGCAGCGTGCGAGCCCTTGGAACAGGTCGTCTAGGCTGACCGGGCCATGGACAACCCGGACCGCATCGGTAAGCCGACGATCGCCCTCGTGGTGTCGGTCGCCGCGGTCGTCATCATCGGGATGCTGGCGATCTCGGACGGAGCCGGTGACGACCCGGACCCGACGCCCCCGCCGCAGCCCACGCCCACCGAGGCGTCGGTGGTCGAGTTCGGCGTCTGGGGCACCGAGACCGAGCTCGACGCCTACCGCACGGTCGTCGACACCTTCAACGACGAGTCCGAGGTCGTCTCGGCCGAGCTGGAGACCTGGCCCGACGCGGACGCCATGCTGGAGGACATCCGAGCCGGCGAGGCGACGCCCGACCTCTACCTGCTGCCGCGGCGCGACCTCGCCGAGACGATCGAGGAGGCACGCACCCGGCCGGTCCTGGACCTGCTCGACGCCCGCGGTGTCAGCCTCGGCGACGACTACTCCCGCACCGCGATCACCGCCTTCACCGCGGACGACGCGCTGCAGTGCATGCCCTACACCAG
>CAZJDU010000222.1:0-3770 GCA_964544855.1 uncultured Nocardioides sp. | reverse complement strand
GAGGACGTCGTCTTCTCCGCCTCCGGCCGGGTGATCACCTTCCACGGATTCCTGAAGGCCTACGTCGAGGGCACCGACTACGGCCGCGCCAAGGACGACCAGGAGACCCGTCTCCCGGCGCTGCAGGAGGGCGACCCGGTCAGCGCGGCCTCGCTGGAGGCGTCCGGCCACGAGACCAAGCCGCCGTCGCGCTACACCGAGGCCACCCTGATCAAGGAGCTCGAGGACCGCGAGATCGGCCGGCCGTCGACGTACGCCTCGATCATCGGCACCATCCTCAACCGCGGCTACGTCTACAAGAAGGGCTCGGCGCTGGTGCCGGCCTGGCTGGCGTTCTCGGTGGTCCGGCTGCTGGAGGAGCACTTCCCGCGGCAGGTGTCCTACGAGTTCACCGCCAGCATGGAGGACGTGCTCGACGAGATCGCGGCCGGCCACAAGGACCGGGTCAGCGAGCTGCGGGAGTTCTACTACGGCTCGGAGGACGTGCAGGGGCTGCACGACCTGGTCACCGGGCTGGGCGACATCGACGCACGCGAGCTGGCGACCTTCCCCGTCGGGGAGCCCGAGGACGGCATCAACCTGCGGGTGGGCCGCTACGGCCCCTACCTCGAGGGACCCGGCGACGACGGCACGGCGTACGCCAAGCGGGCCAACGTGCCCGACGACCTGCCGCCCGACGAGCTCACCGTGGAGAAGGCCAAGGAGCTGCTGGCCAACCCGGCCGGCGAGGAGACCGAGCTCGGCACCCACCCCGAGACCGGGCTGCGGATCGTCGCCAAGAACGGCCGGTTCGGGCCTTATGTCACCGAGCAGCTGCCCGAGGACGCGCCCAAGAAGGCCAAGCCGCGCACAGCCTCGCTCTTCAAGTCGATGTCACTCGACACCGTCACGCTCGACGACGCGGTGCGGCTGCTGTCGCTGCCGCGGGTGGTCGGGCAGGACCCCGAGTCCGGCGACGACATCACCGCCCAGAACGGCCGCTACGGGCCCTACCTCAAGAAGGGCACCGACTCGCGCTCACTCGCCAGCGAGGAGCAGCTCTTCACCGTCACGCTCGACGAGGCTCTGAAGATCTACGCCGAGCCCAAGCGGCGCGGCCGGGCCGCCGCCGCGCCGCCGCTGAAGGAGCTCGGCGACGACCCCGAGTCGGGCAAGCCCGTGGTCGTCAAGGCCGGCCGGTTCGGCGAGTACGTCACCGACGGCGAGTACAACGCCACGCTCCGCAAGGACGACTCGGTCGAGGAGATCACCCTCCAGCGGGCCGCCGAGCTGCTCGCCGAACGCCGTGCCAAGGGCCCGGCGAAGAAGGGCGCCAAGAAGACCGCGAAGAAGTCCGCCGCCAGGAAGACGGCGAAGAAGTCGACCACGAAGAAGTCCGCGGCGAAGAAGAGCACCGCGAAGAAGTCGACGAAGAAGAGCACCACCAAGAAGAGCTGAGAGTGGTGTCGAGGCTCGCAGGCTCGCACCTCGACCACCGTCGACCACAGCACGGTGGTCGAGGTGTGAGGAGCTCTGGCGACGAGCCTCGAAACCCCCAGCGCCGGGCGCCTCACGCGACCGCGGCGGCCAGCTCCTGCGGCTCCAGCCGGCGCTCGGCGACGTAGTAGAGCCGGGAGCCGGTCGCGATGACGGTGCTCCAGTCGGTGCCGACGTGCATGCCCTTGTGGTCCTGCACGGCCAGCAGCGTCGCGGCGTGGGCGCTGCCGAGCCCGGCGTGCCAGTCGGCGTACGTCGCCTCCGGGGCGGCCTCCGGGACCACGCCCGAGAACGTGCCGGCGCCTCCGGGCGCGGCGAGCTCGGCGTACACCCGGGCGATCCCGGGGTCCTGCAGCTCCTCGGTCACCATCCGGGTGGCGTGCCACTGCACGCACTGCGCGTCAGGGGAGACCCGGCTGACGGTGCGGCTCCGGGCGAGGTCGCGGAGCGCGACGACGGTGTGGACGCCGGGCGCCGCCTCGCCGACGGCGACGGTGACGGTGACGGCCTCGTTGTCGTCGTGCGGGTCGACGAGCACCGAGCGGGCGCGTTCGAGCCCGGCCCGCTGCAGCACGGGCACCTCGGCCAGGTCACCGCGGACGAAGTGCACCCGCTCGTCGCCGACGAGGGGGTGGTCGGTCGCCTGGTCGTCCCAGGCGCAGAGCACGATCTCGCGACCCGGGTCGTCCTCGAGCAGCGTGGCGACCAGCCGCTCGGTGCGGCCCGGCGTGTAGCCGAGGATGGCGAGGTGGTCGGTGCCGCGGTAGTTGCCCTGTCCCTGCATGCGTCGTCCCTTGGCGTTCTCGATGAGGCCGGAGATCTGGGTGAAGAGGACCGCCACGGTGGCGATCCCGCCGGCGATGACGTAGCCGCCCACGAGCTTGCCCGCGAGGTCCTCGGGGAAGTAGTCGCCGTACCCGACGGTCGTCGTGGTGATGAGGAACCACCACCAGTAGTTGCCGGGCCGCACGATGTCGCTGCCCGGCTGCGCGAGCGCCATCAGCGCCCAGCTCGTCACGAAGACGAACAGCACGATCAGGGTCGGCAGCAGCCACGCCGCCTGCCTGCTGGTGCGGCGCAGCAGGCGGGCGATGAAGAAGGGCATGAGCGCTCCGTCGCCGTCGGTTGTCCGTACCTCGGAGGAGGATAGGCGGTGGCTGGGCACGCGACCCCCTCCCGGGGGCCGGGCGGTGCTCGCGAGGGTCGGTGGGTCCGCGTAGGTTGCCTGCGTGAGCTTTCCGGGTGTGTACGCCGACCGCGGGGTGTTCGTGTGCTTCGAGGGCGGCGAGGGATCGGGCAAGTCCACCCAGTCGCGGCTGCTGCGTGACCGGCTGGCTGCGGCGGGGCACGACGTGCTGCTCACCCGCGAGCCCGGCGACACCCCGGTGGGCGAGGAGGTGCGTCGCATCGTGCTGAGCCCTGCCACCGGGGCGCTCGACGACCGCACCGAGGTGCTGCTCTACGCCGCCGACAAGGCCGAGCACGTGGCGACCGTGGTCCGGCCTGCGCTGGCGCGGGGCGAGGTCGTCCTCACCGACCGGTACGTCGACTCCACGCTCGCCTACCAGGGGGCCGGCCGCGCGCTCGACCTCACCGAGGTGGAGCACGTGGCGCGCTGGGCGACCGCCGACCTGCGCCCGCACCTGACCGTGCTGCTCGACCTCGAGCCCGCTCAGGGACTCGAGCGGTTCGACGGCCGCGACCGGATCGAGGGGGAGTCGCTGGACTTCCACCACCGGGTGCGCGAGGCGTTCCTCGCCATGGCGGCCGGTGACCCGGAGCACTACCTGGTGGTCGACGCCCGCGAGCCGGTCGAGCGGATCTCCGCGCGCATCGACGAGCGGCTCGCTCCGCTGCTGACCCTGACGGGCTCCGCATGAGCGTGTGGGCCGGTCTGGTCGGCCAGCACGAGACGGTCGGGCCGCTGCAGCAGGCGGCGGCCGGCCACGGCATGAACCACGCGTGGCTCTTCACCGGCCCGCCGGGCTCGGGCCGCTCCAACGCCGCCGTCGCGTTCGCCGCAGCGCTGCAGTGCGAGTCGGGTGGCTGCGGTGAGTGCCACGCCTGCCGCACCGTGCTCGGCGGCAGCCACGCCGACGTCGCGGTGGTGCGCACCCAGAAGCTCTCGATCGGTGTCGACGAGGTGCGCGAGCTGGTGCGCCGCGCCGCCCTGACGCCGATGGGCGACCGCTGGCAGATCCTGATCGTCGAGGACGCCGACCGGCTCACCGAGCAGGCGTGCAACGCGCTGCTCAAGGCGATCGAGGAGCCCACCGACCGCACGGTGTGGATGC
>CAZJDU010000221.1:0-3785 GCA_964544855.1 uncultured Nocardioides sp. | reverse complement strand
CCGTCCGGGACATTCCAGCCGAGAACTGGGGCGTCCGCGGCGGCCAGGCCGCCTGCGACGTCGCCGGCGCTCGCATGGCTGCATGACGTCGTTGGCCCACCGGGTCGCCGACTTCGTCGACCGGCAGTACGTCGCGGAAGGAGCGTCAGCGGTAGCGCCAGTCGGCGAGTACGGCTGCACAGAAGTCGTCGTTGGTCCCGGTCGAGCCGAAGATCACGGCGCTGGTGAGCTCGACGTCGTTGACGTGGTCGTACACGATGCGGAGCCTCACCTGCCCCGAGTTCTTGGCGATCAGCGTGCCGGCGTGCCCATAGGTCCGTGCCCCGCCGGTCAGCAGCACGATCGCGGTGAGCGTGCCGTCGCCATTGTCGGTCAGGGCGAGGTCCTTGGTCAGCGTGCGGGGCTGGAGGTCGGTAGCGGTGTGTCCGGAGGCGCGGTCGGTGAAGACCTGCACGACCGTGGTGGTCTCGAGGTAGTAACCGAAGCCGCCCGTCCTGCGAGCGGTGACCCGGTAGCGACCGTCGATGGTGACGGCTACGTCGACGGTCAGGCCCACGTCGCAGAAGTCGTCATCGGTGAACGAGAGCTCGTCGTGGAACGCCCGTTGGTCGACGACCTCTGCAGCAGCCGGTGGCGCGCCGAGCGTCACCAGGGCAGTCACGGCGGCGAGGATGCCGAGGGCGGGGCGGCGGAACTGATGGGACGTGATCATGAGGCACCTCCAGGGTGCGAGCGGAGAAACGTGGTGGATGAGTCACTCGGTCCCGTCGGGACAGGCGTGGTGCGGCTCAGCTGCGCTTGCGCGGTGGCAGCAGGACCAGGGCAGCCGCTCCGAACTGGACCAGGGCGCCGACGGAGTTGCCGATACGACCCGCGGCTCCGATCTCCGGGACGAAGAGCACGCCGAGACTGGCGACGCCCACGAGCACCAGGGCGACGCCGCCGATGCGGCGCGGAGCGCTCGCCCTGGTGATCCACGACGCGAGCAGCGCCACCAGGCCGATGCCTCCGCAGACGACGAAGGCGATCCAGATGTTGCCGTTGTAGCCGTCGCCCTCGCGGGCCTCCGGCGAGATGCCCACGAGCAGGTTGCCGGCACAGATGAGCACCCCCAGTCCGTGTCCGATGTGGTTGGCGACGGAGAACCTGGCCCGCGTGTCGGGCGGTGTGGTGACGGGCATGATCGGTGTCCTTTCTCGCTGGAAGTGGTGCCACCACCGTGCCCGCGCGGCGCATCCCGCCGCGATCGGGAACTCTCCCGATCATCCGGAAAACTGCCTACGGCGATGGGCATCCGCTTGGGAGAAGATGGGAAGCATGTCCATCCGTGTGCTGGTCGCCGACGACCACACAGTTGTGCGGGACGGGCTCGCCCTGGTGCTGAGTCAGCTGGATGGCTTCGATGTGGTCGGGGAGGCGGCCACCGGGGACGAAGCGGTCAAGCAGGCCCTGATCCTCAAGCCCGACGTCGTCCTGATGGACGTCCGGATGCCGGGCATCGATGGCGTCGAGGCGACGCGCCGGATCACCGACCTCGTGCCGGGCGTCGCGGTCCTCATCCTGTCGATGTACAGCGACGAGGCCGCCGCCGTCGGTGCCATGCGCGCCGGAGCGCGGGGATATCTCCTCAAGGGTGCAGGTCACGCCGACGTGGCGGCCGCGCTGCACGCGGTGGTCGCGGGGCAGGCCATCTTCGGGCAGGGGGTGGCCGACGTCCTCCTGCCGCGGATAGGCACCGCCAGCCCCACCCGGGACTATCCCTTCCCCACGCTGTCCGAACGCGAACGCGAGGTCCTGGACCTCCTGGTGGGCGGCAAGCGAACGAGCGAGATCGCGGCGGCGCTGTTCGTCTCGCCCAAGACGGTGAGCAACCAGCTCACCTCGATCTACGGCAAGCTCGGGGTCGCCGACCGCACCGAGGCGATCCTGCTCGCCCGCGAACAGGGGCTCCCGTTGCGATGACGTCGGACGCGGTCACGGTCGGCTGGGCGGTCGCAGGCGCGCTCCTCGTCGCATCCGGCCTCGGGCTCTTCCTCCGGGTCAGGGCCTACGTGTCAGGGTTCCTCTTCGTCACCGCCGGTGGCCTGCTCGTCGTGACCGGCTTTGCGCTCGTTCCACCGGCCCGCGCCGGGGTCGGGGCGATGGTCGTCCTCGCCGCGGCGATCGCGACGTACCCCCGCGTCTCCAGGGACATCGCCAGCGTGCTGGCGCTCGCGGCGGTGCTCCTCGGGACCCCGGTGCTGGCTCGGCAGCTTGCGGGGACGGACGGACTCCGCGTCGGTGACACCGCCTGGATCGTCTCCGCCCTCGCCGCCGTCGTCCTGAGTTATCTGTGGTGGCGGCTGGAGACCTCCACGCCGGCGACGCGGAGTGCCCTGCTGTGGGTGGTGAGCACGAGCGGAGTCACGCTGTTCCTGATCGGCATCGTGACCTTGGCCGGCACACCCACCGGGCTGGCGATCGTCGCCCACGCGAGCCTGGGGCTGATCGGCGTCGCGGCACTGCTCGGTGCCGATCGGCACGGCACCCTCGACGGTCGCTGGTTGGCGTCGCGCGTCGCTGCCTGGTTCTTCTCCATGGCGAGTGTGTTCGCGGCCGCGACACTCGCCTTCACCCTCATCGAGTCGCGCTCGGATCCGGCGCCCGGGATCGTCCCGATGGCGATGGCGGCCGTCGTGTGCGGAATCCTGTGGACCCCTCTCCTCCGGATCACCCAGCGGGTCTCCGACGGGGTCCTCTTCGGGTTCCGGCCCGACGCACTGACCGCTGCACAGCGGGTGGCGGTCAGCATCGGCGACGATCCCGCGGCCGCCATCCGTGCGATCCAGGAGGGCCTGGTGCTGCCGTACGTCGCACTCGCGCTGGCCGGGGAGGACGAGATCGAGGTCGGCACTCCCACCGATCATCGACGCGTCGTACCCATCGACCTGGACGACGAGCACATCGGAGACCTGGTCGTCGGGATCCGCCCCGGCGACCTCGGGTTGTCCCGTGACGACGAGCGTGTTCTCAGGCTGTCCCTCCCGATGCTGGTGCAGACGATCAACGCCCGTTCCCAGGCGTCGAGCCTCCAGCGCGCACGGGTGGCGAGTGCAGCGGCGCGCGAGGAGGAACGGCGTCGATTGCGTCGCGACCTCCACGACGGTCTCGGGCCGCGGCTGACCGGCATCGCCTTCACCGCCGACGCAGCACGGCTAGCGGCGGCGAACGACGCGACGGCGCCGATGCTGGACCGCATCCGCGAGGAGGCCGAGACGGCGATCGACGAGATCCGCGGGCTGGTCGACGGGTTGCGGCCGCCGGCCCTGGACGAGCTCGGCCTCCTGGGCGCCCTGAAGGCCAAGACCGAGTCGTTCCAAGGTCTGCCGATCGACGTCGAAGCGGGCGATCTGCCGGCGCTGCCCGCGGCGGTCGAGGTCGCGGCGTATCGGATCGTCATGGAGTCGCTCACCAACGTGGCGAGGCACAGCAGCGCGAAGCGGGCCACCGTCACCCTGCGGCTGGACGGGCGGCAGCTCACCCTGGTCGTCTCGGGTGACGGGGACGCGGGGGGTGAGTGGACGCCCGGCGTCGGTCTGACCTCGATGAGCGAGCGGGCCAGTGAGCTGGGCGGCACCGTCACGTACCGCGGCACGTCGACGGGCAGCACGGTGACGGCAGCTCTGCCCTTCGGGGCGTCCGGCGACGCCGACCTCCCCGGCGGCTGAACGTTCACCTGCGGCGCCGGCAACGTCCCGGGTCTACCATCATGCCGTGACGGGCCACCGACGCGTCGAGCGCGAATG
>CAZJDU010000220.1:0-3839 GCA_964544855.1 uncultured Nocardioides sp. | reverse complement strand
GTCACCGGATCGCCACCCCGAACCGCACCGAGCATCTCCGAGCCGAACAGAACATTACGCATCGGCACCACTCGGTGGAGCAGGTCGATGCCGGGCTGGTGGTAGACGCAGGTGTCGAAGTAGACGTGGTCCAAGAGCTCCGCGGGATCGGGGTAGCCGGCCCGCGCGGCGAGTCCTCGATAGCGGCCCCAGTGATAGGGAACCGAACCGCCGCCGTGCGGGATCACCAGCCTGAGCGAGGGGAATCGCTCGAACAGCGATCCGTCCAACAGCTGCATGAAGACGCCGGTGTCGGCGTTGAGGTAGTGCGCCCCCAAGGTGTCCAGGGCCGGCACGCACGACGACGACACGTGGATCATGGCCGGTACGTCGAGCTCCTCGAGGACCTCGAACAACGGGAACCAATGCGCGTGGGTCAGCCGTGGCGACAGCCACCGTCCCCCCGACGGGTCCGGGTTGAGGTTGCACCCGACGAACCCCAGCTGCTCGACGCAGCGGCGCAGCTCGGAGACCACGCCGGGCAGGTTGCCGTCCGGTGTCTGCGGCAGCTGAGCGACCGGCGCGAAACTCGACGGGAACATCTCGCTGACCCGGTACACGAGGTCGTTGGAGCTCCGCGCCCACTGATCTGCGAACCCGGCGTCGCCGACGTGGTGCTGCATGCCGGAGGCCTTCGGGGAGAACAAGACGACGTCGATGCCGCGCTCGCGCATCACCCGGAGCGCACCGGTCTCGACGCTTTCCCGGAGGGCGGAGTCTGAGATGACCGCCGACGGCGGCGAGGCTCGGTCGGGCCGATCGAGTGCAGCCAGTGCCGCGGCGAGGTTGGCGTCGTGCGCAGGCGGCGCCGTGGTGTAGTGGCCGTGGACATCGATGATCATCGCTCGGCATCCTCCTGACGGATGTAGGTGAGGCCCTTGGCACGCAGCCGCTCACGCATTGCGCCGAGGTCCAGGCTGATCTCCCCGGCGCGGTAGCGCTCCCGCGCGACCGCCTCCCGCTCCTCGCGCTCCCGTGCGGCCCGGAGCACGTCCGCGCAACGCTCCCGCTCTACGACGACCACGCCGTCGTCATCGGCCACCACAACTACGCCGGGCCTGACGATCCTGCCGGCGCACACGACCGGCACGTTGACCGACCCCAAGGTCTCCTTGACCGTCCCCTGGGCCGAGACGCATTTGGACCACACCGGGAACCCCATCGACTCCAGCTCGGAGACGTCCCGGCAGCCCGCGTCGATGACGAGACCGCGGACACCGCGGGACGCAAGCGCCGTTGCCAGCAGCTCGCCAAAGTACCCGGCGTCCGAGGGCGACGTCGGCGCGACCACGAGCAGGTCGCCCGCCGCGCACTGCTCGACGGCAACGTGCAGCATCCAGTTGTCGCCGGGCGCGACGCTGACCGTGACCGCGGTACCGGACACCCGGGTGCCCTGGTAGATCGGCGACACGTACGACGCCAGCAGCCCGGTCCGGCCCTGAGCTTCGTGGACGGTCGCGACCCCGTACTCTCCGAGAGCGTCGCGGATCGCGGGGTCGGCCCGCTTGATGTCAGTGACGACGACGCTCATCTCAGACCACCTTGCCGTTCCAGGGGAGCAGCGACACATGGATCACGTCGTCCTCGGTCTCGCCCGCGAGCACCCGGATCGCCCGATCCACCTCGTCCAGCCCGAAGGTGTGGGTGCCGAGCTTCTCCAGCGGGAACCGGCCCGAGCTGAGTTGCTCCAGCGCCAGCTCGCACGCCCGGTAGCTGTGCCCGCGCGCACTCTTGATCGTGATCGCCTTCTCGGTGAGCGTCTTCACCGGAAAGCCCGGGAACGCGGCGAGCTCACCCTGAATGAGGAGAGTGCCCTCGCGCCGCTTGAGCGCCTCGATACCCAGCAGGATCGGGGCGGTGCCGGCTCCAGAGGTGCAGTCGAGCACGAAGTCGAACCCTTCTCCCCCGGTGATCTCGCGCAGGCGCTCGGCGGTATCGTCGACCGAGCCGTCGACGACGACGTCCGCACCGAGCTCCAACGCGAGATCGAGCCGAGCGCGGTCGCGCCCGAGGCCCGTGACCACGATGAGCGAGGCGCCCGCCTGCTTGCAGGCGACGACCTGGGACAGGCCCTGCTGCCCGGGCCCCTGGATGAGCACCGTCGAGGCGTAGCCGACGCCTGCCGCGATCAGCGCCCACTCGATCCCGTTCGACATCGGCGTGGCCAGTCCGGCGAGCTCGGGGGTGACCCCGTCGGGCACCTTGTGCACGACGGCGTTCCAGGGCAGGTACATGTACTCGCTGAACCCGCCCCACAGCCGCCCCGGGTTGTCAGAGCTGGTGTAGCCATATCGTCGCGCATCGGGATTGGTCCGCCAGTCGGTCAACTCGCAGTGCCGGTACTCACCGATCCGGCACCAGTCACAGTTGAAACAGCCCACATAGTGCTCGACGAAGATCCGGTCACCCTCCTCGAGCCCGTGCCGCTGCTTGAACACGCGCCCTGCCTTGGCGACGACGCCGATGTTCTCGTGGCCCATGATCACCGGGCTCGCGATCGTCGGCTTCGCGTAGACCTTGACGTCGGTGCCGCAGATCCCGGCCACCTCGACCTTCATCAGCGCCGACTCGTCATCGATCTCCGGCATTGGGAACTCGCGCATCTCGGTCCGCCCAGGACCTGTTCTAACGGCCGCGAGAACGGCTTCTGCCATCGGTGAACCACCTTGGGTAGGTCACGCCTGGGTTACCGACGTGATAGCTTATTGGTTAGTCCAACATACCGTACTCGAGACAGGGGAGATGATGAGCGCGGAGCCCGTCGTGACAGCCGTGGTCCGGTCCCAGGGGCTCACCCAGGCGCTGAAGGACGGATCGGCGCGAGCGCCGGGTTTCCGGATCGCGTTCGAGGAGGTGCCGGTCTTGGTCCAGGCCTTCCGGCGGATGGTTCGCGACCTCGAGTTCGACGTCTGCGAGATGTCGTTGATGACGTATCTGTGCGCCAAGGCCGCCGGAGTCCCGTTCACCGCGCTACCGGTGTTCATTTCGCGCGGATTCCACCACGGCGCGATTCTCTACAACACCTGCTCCGGCATCCAGGGCCCCACCGACCTCGCTGGCCGGCGGGTGGCCGTGAACCGCGGCTACACCGTGACCACGAGCGTGTGGACGCGCGGCATCCTCGCGGACGAGCACGGCGTGGACCTGGACTCGGTGACCTGGGTACCGACCGGCGAGGACCACGTGGCGTCCTACACACCGCCACCGAACGTCCAACCCGCTCCACCCGGAAGCACCGTCCAAGAGCTGCTCACCAGCGGTCAGGTCGACGCGGCTGTCGGTCTGGAGCTCTTCGAGCACCCCGACATCGCGACCCTCGTGGAAGCACCACACCAGGCCGCGATCTCGGCCCTGGCAACCACCGGCTACTTCCCGATCAACCACCTGGTCGTGATCAAGGACGAGACCCTCGCGGCGCACCCCGACCTAGCCACCGCACTGTTCGAGGCGTTCGTCGCCTCCAAGCAGGCCTACCTCGACGGGCTCGACCACGCCGTGCTGCGCACCGGCTGGTCAGCCAACGACCGGGTCAACGCCGAGGTACAAGAGGTGACCGGCCGGGATCCGCTGCCGTTCGGGATCACGAGCAACCGGCCGATGCTGGAAGTGATGCTCCGCTACGGCGTCGCACAGCACATCCTCCCCGCCGACCTCGAGCTCGCCGATCTGTTCGTGCCGAGCACCCTCAGCAGCGAAGGCTGAGCGCCGGCCCCCGAGGACCGGCCGCCCCAGACCAGCCGCCCCAAACCAGCCGCCCCAGACCAGCCGCCCCAAACCAGCCGCCCAGACCGGCCGCCGAG
>CAZJDU010000219.1:0-3842 GCA_964544855.1 uncultured Nocardioides sp. | reverse complement strand
CCGCAGCGCACCAAGGAGTTCGCCAAGACCGTGGTCGACGCCGGGGTCGACATGTTCGTCATCCGCGGCACCACCGTCTCGGCCGAGCACGTGTCCTCCCAGGCCGAGCCGCTCAACCTCAAGGAGTTCATCTACGAGCTCGACGTCCCGGTGATCGTCGGCGGCTGCGCCACGCACCAGGCGGCGCTCCACCTGATGCGCACCGGCGCCGCCGGCGTACTCGTCGGGTTCGGCGGGGGAGCGGCCCACACCACCCGCACCGTGCTCGGCGTCGCCGTCCCCATGGCCTCCGCGGTGGCCGACGTGGCCGCCGCCCGCCGCGACTACCTCGACGAGTCAGGCGGCCGCTACGTGCACGTGATCGCCGACGGCTCGATCGGCCGCTCCGGCGACGTGTCCAAGGCGATCGCCTGCGGTGCCGACGCCGTCATGGTCGGCTCGCCGTTCGCCCGTGCCAGCGACGCGCCCGGCCACGGCTTCCACTGGGGCACCGAGGCGCACCACGCCGACCTGCCGCGTGGTGAGCGGGTCGGCTTCGAGCAGGTCGGCACGATGGAGCAGATCCTCTTCGGCCCCTCCCGGGTCGCCGACGGCACCATGAACCTCATCGGCGCCCTGCGTCGGTCGATGGCCACCACGGGCTACACCGACCTCAAGGAGTTCCAGCGGGTCGAGATCGTGCTGGAGTAGGCCGTCGTACCTGACGTTCCGGTTGCTGAATCGCGCTCGAGCCAACGAGAACGTCAGGTACGACGGTCCTCGGCACCGACCAGCCGGAGGGTGAGCTCGGCGTACCGCTCGGCGATCTCGGGCGGCTCCCAGCGTCCGGCCTCGCGGTACCACCGCGAGATGTCGATGCCGAGCGAGAGGATCGCGGTCGTCACGATCCCCGGGTCGGGTACGGAGAACTCGCCCGACGCGGTGCCCGCCTCGACCACGGCGCGGACCTCGTGCTCGATGGCGAGCCGCAGGGTCAGCACCTGGTCGTAGTGGTCCTCCGAGAGCGCCGAGAGCTCGTAGTTCACGATCCGGGCACGGGTGTGCTCGCGGGCGTGGTCCTCGGCGAAGGTCAGCGACATCGCGCGCAGCTGGTCCGTGGGTGTCCCGGCGCTCGCCGCCGCGGCGCGCACGAGCTCGAGCACCTTCGCATGGCCGTCGCGGCAGATCTGGAAGAGCAGCTCCTCCTTGGAGCGGTGGTGCACGTAGAGCGCGGCCGGGCTCATCCCGGCCGCGGCGGCGATGTCGCGCGTCGTGGTGCCGTGGAAGCCCTTCTCCGCGAAGGCCGCCACGGCAGCGTCCAGCAGCCGGGCGCGGGTCGCCTCGGCGCGGGAGAGCATCGTCTCGTCGGTCATCGCGTCCCATCCTCTCCGAAGTTCGGCGCGGGTGTTGACGTGCGCGGGTGACACCGGGCATGGTGAGCATCGTCCTAAGCGAGCGCTTAGTCAATTCCGAGCCTGGAGGGCCGCCGGAGGCGGTCCGCCAGGAAGAGCGAGGAGATTGAGGGGCTCGGCGCACACCGGAGCGAAGCGACGGGGTGCGCGAGCTGTCTCGAAATCAGACGAGGGGTACATCAGATGGCCGAGAGGTTCGCGGGGCGCACCGCGATCGTGACCGGAGCCAGCCGCGGCATCGGCCTGGCGATCGCCGAGCGAGTGGTGGCCGACGGCGGCCGCGTGGTGATCACCGGCCGCAAGCCGGAGCCGCTCGCCGAGGCGGTGGCGGGCCTCGGCGGCCCCGAGGTCGCGCTCGGCGTGCCCGGTCGCGCCGACGACGCCGATCACCAGGACGAGGTGATCGCGCGCGCGATCGACACCTTCGGGAGCGCCGACCTCCTGGTCAACAACACCGGCATCAACCCGGTCTACGGCCCGCTCATGGAGCTCGACCTCGATGCCGCGCGCAAGATCGTCGAGGTCAACTGTCTCGCCACGATCTCCTGGACCCAGAAGCTGCACAAGGCATGGCTCGCCGAGCACGGCGGCGCGGTGGTCAACGTCGCCTCCGTCGGCGGCCTGCGCCCGGCACCGGGCATCGCGATGTACGGCGCGAGCAAGGCGATGCTGATCCACCTCACCGAGGAGCTCGCCGTCGAGCTCGGTCCCGACATCCGGGTCAACGCCATCGCACCCGCGGTGGTGAAGACCAGGTTCGCCACCGCGCTCTACGAGGGCCGCGAGGACGAGGCCGCCGCCGCCTACCCGCTCAAGCGTCTCGGCATCCCGAGTGACATCGGCAGTGTGGTCGGCTTCCTGCTGAGTGAGGACGCCGCCTGGATGACCGGCCAGACCCTGGTCATCGACGGCGGCGTGACCCTCAACGGAGGCGTGTGATGGCCGATGTGAACGACCAGGGCGTCGTCGTCACCGGTGCCGGGCACGGGATCGGCCGCGCGCTCGCCGTCCGGATGGCGGCCGCCGGTGCCCGGGTGGTGGTCAACGACCTCGACGCCGAGGCGACCCATGCGGTCGCGACCGAGATCGACGGCATCGCCGCGCCGGGCGACGTGGCGTCGGAGGCCGGCGCGTCCGCGTTGGTCACGACGGCCCGCGAGGCGCTCGGTGACATCGACGTGTGGTTCGGCAACGCGGGCATCGACCGCGGCCACGGCCTCGACGCCTCCGAGGCGGACTGGGCCGCGGCGCACGAGGTCAACGTGATGGCCCACGTGCGTGCTGCGCGGCTGCTGGTGCCCGACTGGGTGGAGCGGGGTCGCGGGCGGTACGTCGTCACCGCGTCGGCCGCCGGCCTGCTGACGATGCTCGGCAGCCCGACGTACTCGGTCACCAAGCACGGTGCCGTCGCGTTCGCCGAGTGGCTCTCGGCGACCTACCGCCACCAGGGCGTCGTCGTGCAGGCGATCTGCCCCCAGGGCGTGCAGACCCGGATGCTCGACGGGGCCGGGCCGCTCCAGGGCCTGCTGAGCCACGACTCAGCCCTCACGCCCGAGCAGGTCGCCGAGACGGCGTACGACGCACTGGCGGCCGACCGGTTCCTGATCCTGCCGCACCCGGAGGTCGGCGACTACTACGCCGGCCGCGCCGCCGACACCGACCGGTGGCTCGGCGGGATGAACCGGCTGTGGCAGCGGGTGGAGGCGCTGTGACCGAGGCCCACGAGAGCACCGAGACGCCCGGGGTCGACCTCGACCGGCTGCGCCCGTGGCTCGCCGGGATCCTCCCGGACGCGGATGTCGCCCACGTCTCGGCGACCCTCATCACCGGTGGCAAGTCCAACCTGACCTACCGGATCGGCGACGGCACCGGTTCCTGGATCCTGCGCCGGCCCCCGCTGGGCCACGTGCTGGCGACCGCTCACGACATGACGCGCGAGTACCGCGTGATGACGGCGCTGGCCGACACCGACGTTCCGGTGCCGCGCACCTACGGGCTGTGCGAGGACGCCGACGTGCTCGGTGCGCCGTTCTACGTGATGGAGGCCGTCCCGGGGACGCCGTACCGTATGGCCGCCGAGCTGGCACCGCTGGGCGCCGAGCGCACGCGCGCGATCTCGACCGAGCTGGTCGACACCCTCGCGGCGCTGCACGCGGTGGACCCGGATCAGGTCGGGCTCGGCGACTTCGGTCGGCCCGAGGGCTTCCTGACCCGCCAGGTGCGGCGCTGGAGCAAGCAGATGGCGGCGTCGCACTCGCGCGATCTGCCGGCGGCCGACGAGCTGCACGCCCGGCTGGAGGTCGCCGCGCCCGATGTCGACGCGAAGGCGACGCCCGGCATCGTCCACGGCGACTACCGGCTCGACAACGTGCTGGTCGACGCTGACGACCGGCTGCGCGCGGTGCTCGACTGGGAGATGGCGACCCTCGGCGACCCGGTCACCGACCTCGC
>CAZJDU010000218.1:0-3844 GCA_964544855.1 uncultured Nocardioides sp. | reverse complement strand
CCGAGCCCCGACACCCCGCCCACCGGCGGGGCCATCGGCATGTCCGAGTACCGCTCGTCCCGACGGACCTAGGGTCGGTGTCGACCGAGGAGGCACCGTGACCGACGGAGCACAGGACCGCGATGCATGGGAGCAGCAGTGGACCCGGGCGCTGCGCGAGCACGGGGACCGGCTGGCCGGGCGTCCGCCGAACAGCCACCTGCTCGCCCTGGTCCGGGGCCTGGCTCCGGGGCGCGCGCTCGACGCGGGGTGCGGCCACGGCGCCGAGGCGATCTGGCTCGCGACGCACGGGTGGCAGGTGAGAGCCGTGGACTTCTCCGCGACCGCGTTGGAGCACGCACGGTCTCGCGCGACCGCCCTCGGCGCCGACGTCGCCAGGCGCATCACCTGGGTGGAGGCAGACCTGGGCACCTGGGCGCCCGCGCCGGGCCAGTACGACCTGGTCAGCTGCCTCTACGTCCACGTCGCCGGATCGGCGGCCGAGATGGTGCACCGGCTCGGCGACGGCGTGTCCCCCGGCGGCACCCTCGTCCTCCTCGGGCACCTCCCCGTGGACCCCGCGACCGGTCTGCCGACCCGCGCCGCCGGACAGGTGCAGGTCAGCGTCGACGACGCCGTCGACGCACTCGACCCGGCCACGTGGGAGATCCAGATCGCCGAGCAGCGCCCGCGGGCCGATGCCGGCACCGGCGCCGATGCGGTCGTGCGCGCCGTACGCCGGCGCCCCTGACCCGAGCGGGATCGGTCAGCGCACCAACCCGTCGAGCGCCGCAGCCAGGTCGCGCTCGACCTGGGAGCCGACCCGCTCGAAGACCAGCTTGATCACTGGCTCGGCCACCCGGGCGAGCCCCTTCATCGCGATCACGGCCTCGTAGGTCACCCGGCTCCCGTCCCCACCGTCTCCGGGGACCACCGTGATCGTGTCGGTCGACGTGGCCGACTCGTTGCGGCCGACGAAGACGATCCGGTCGTCGGTGAGCTCCTCCAGCGTGTAGGTGAGCTCGGTGCCGACGCCGGCGATGCGAGAGACGTTGTGCCACGACGACCCCACGGTGATCGGGCCCCCGTCGATGCGGCGACACGACCGGGTGCCGGGGTCCCAGTCCTCGGTGTGCCCGAAGTCCTTCAGGTAGTCGATGGCGGTCGACGGGTCCGGACGGACGTCGAAGGTGCGGCTGACGGTCGTCATGCCTCGACGCTACCGGCCGCAGTGAGTCAGCCCACCGCCGTCAGCAGGCGCGCCCGCTCACAGATCAGCTCCACCACGTTCGCGTGGGTGCAGATCACGTGCGCGACCGCCGCGGCGCCGGCGTCCAGCGACTCCCGCCGCGCGCGGTTGGCGAAGTACCCCGGCGAGAGCAGGTACGGCGACACCACGTCGCCGGGCCGCACCACGTCGGCGGGCCGCTCACCGATGCCCGTCAGCGTCGCGAGCCGGACCTCACCACCCCACGCCTCGGCGAGCAGCGCGGCCGCCCCCTCCAGGTCGTCGGTCGCCGCCGGGTCCCGCGACCCAGCGGCGACCATCACGACGGGCGCCCCCGAGGGCGCCCCTGCCTCCAGCAGGCGGTCGGTCTGCGCAGCCGCCAGCAGCGGGTCGGGGCCGAGCGCGCCGCCGAGCTCCACCGGCACCGACGCCCGGCTGACCGCCTCCGGGAGGTCGTGCCGCACATGGAAGCCGGTCGACAGCAGCAGCGGGACGACCACACCAGGCGCGTCGAGCCCGGCCATCACGTCCTCGAAGAGCGGTTCGCAGAGCTCGACGTACGACGCTGCCGTGGCGACCCCCAGCCGCTCGCCGGCGGCCGCGGTCAGCTCGACGGCCACGCGGTTGCCGACCTCGTTGCGGGTGCCGTGGGCGACGGTGACGAGCATCAGGCCGCCACCGCCAGCCGGTAGCCGCGCTTGACCACGGTCTGGATGCAGCGGGTGCCGAGCGCGGCCCGCAGCCGGGCGACCGCCATCTCGACGGCGTGCTCCGAGCCGGCGGTGCCCGACGGGAGCGCGGCCAGCAGGTCCCGCCGCGAGACCACGTTGCCGGGGTTGACCAGCAGCGCCTGGAGGACGGCGTACGGCGCCGGCGAGAGCTTGACCTCGACCCCGTCGAGCCGGACGTCGTCACCGTGGAGCAGCAGCGTGTGGCCGGCGACCTCGATCGAGGTACCGGTGGCGCGCGAGGGCAGCTCGCTCTCGAGCAGCTTGACCATCGCCGCGAGCCGCGAGCGCTCCGGATAGATCGACGGCACGCCCCACATCTCGAACGCCGCAGCCGTCACGGGGCCGACCGACGCCGCGACGACATCCGCCTGGAAGGCGGCCACCACCTCGTCGCGATGCCCGGTCGAGACCGCGGCCTCCATCAGCGCCGACACCGCCGGCGCCGCCGTGAAGGTCACCGCGTCCAGGCTCCGGCTCGCGATCTCCTCGATCAGGTGGAACATCGGCTCGGGATCCTCTGCCGCTGCGACCCGATAGACCGCCACCGTGGAGACCTCCGCGCCCAGCCGCCGCAGCGCATGGGCCGCCATCGACAGCGACTGGCCGTGCTCCTGCACCACGATCCGCAGCCCGGTCAGGTCGCGGCCACGCAGGTGGCCCAGCACGTCCTCGAACGCCTCCGACTCCGGCGCCCACAGCTCGCGCAGACCGCGCCGCCGCAGCGCCCCCACGCTCTTCGGGCCGCGGGCGAGGATCTCGGCGCGTCCCAGGGCGTCGACGAGCGGCTCGACCATCCCCCACCGCTCGGCCGCGTCGAACCAGGAGCGCATCCCGATGCCGGTCGTCGCCAGGAAGATGTCGATCGGCTCGGCGATCACCTGCGCGGTGGCATCCTTGAGCGCCGCCTCGTCGATCCAGTTGGGATCATCCGAGAGCGCCGACGCATGGAGCACCTCGGCGCCACGGCGCTCGAGCAGCGTGATCTGCTCCTCGGCCCGGCGCGACGCCGTCACTCCGATCCGGAACCCGGCCAATGGCCGATCCGTCACGTCAACTCCCCTTCCGCGGCCCCACCTGCACCACACCGTCGCTCACGCGGACGTCGTAGGACGCCACCGCGACCGACTCGTCATCGAGACAGACACCCGTCCGCAGGTCGAAGGCCTGCTTGTGCAGCGGGCTGGCCACGAACGGCACCTCCTCGCCATCGACCGTCCTGGTGCCGACGATGCCACGTGCCAGCACCGACGCCTTACCTACAGGATCGTAGTTGGACAAGGCGAACACCGTGTCGTCATGCGTCCGGATCACGGCCACCGCCTCGCCGCCGACCAGGGCGGCGACCCCGCCCTCGAGCGGGATCCGGTCGAGTCGGCAGACCGCCTCGTACCCGGCTTCGGCGTCGGTCCGGGCCGTCGTCGTCTCGGTGTTCATCGGGGACCACCGACCGGGATCGTGGTGCCGAGCGAGACCGGGCCGTCGCTGTCCGCCGGCGCGATCTGCCCCCGCTCGTCACGGAAGCTGATGTTGGGGTCCGGCACGCCGGGCGCGTTGACGAACGACACGAAGCGGGCGAGCTTCTCCGGGTCCTCGATGGTCGCCTTCCACTCGTCGAAGTACGACGCGACGTGCCGGTCCATGGCCGACTCCAGCTCCGACCCGAGGCCGAGCGCGTCGTCGACCACCACCTCGCGCACCCGCTCGAGACCGCCGTCCAGCGAGTCGATCCAGGGTGCCGTGCGCTGCAGCCGGTCCGCCGTGCGGATGTAGTACATGAGGAACCGGTCGAGGTAGCGGATCAGCGTGTCCTTGTCGAGGTCGCCCGCCAGCAGCTGGGCGTGCGCCGGGATGGCGCCGCCGTTGCCGCCGACGTAGAGGTTCCACCCCTTCTCGGTGGCGATCACGC
>CAZJDU010000217.1:0-3867 GCA_964544855.1 uncultured Nocardioides sp. | reverse complement strand
CGATGCGTTGTGCGAGCTCGTGGACCAACGATGGCGAGACAACGGAAGCAGACTGTCCCTGAGCAACAAGTGCGGCCTCGAACTGCTGGACGCGCGCGAAGGTTGACACCTCGCTCAGATCGGGATGCATGGCCGTCCCGACGACGCCTCTCTGCCCACCACGGGGCCGCGCGTCAGGATTGGCCCCGGAGTGCCCTCGTGAAGTCCCCGCCAAGCAGGCGGAGTCAGTTGGTCATTGAGTGAGCCTTTGGCCTGCCGGCCGGGCAGTGCCTCGACCCGCACTCGTAGGTCGCTCGCGGCTCGCCGCCACGACTGGATGAGTGTGCCGACGCCAGGTACAAGAAGTTGCCTAGCTGACGTGGCACTCTGCCGGTCGTTGTCGTAGTCCGCCCATTCGATGTAGTCACCAGGTGCCGCGGCCGCGCGGTCGGCGACGTTGCCGCCCGTGGTGAGCGAGGCGACAACCAGCGCCGTCCCCGCCAGCATTGCGCGCATCGGCGTGCCGGTGGCGACTATCCGCAGGAACGCCATGGCCGGGAGAGTAGGCGGGCCGCCGAACCCCGCGCATGAACATGTTCAACTGGGCCGACGCACGCACCGTCTCGCAAGGGCTGCGAGCCGAACAAGTCGAGACGGTGCAGTCGGCGGCCTTGATCGAACACTCATGAAGGGACCGTGGGCGCCCGCGGCACGGCCCGGGGTCGCCCCTCCCACGAACTGCGCGGACTCGCCGAGCAGCTCGCCGCGGCCTGGCCGTCGACGCCTCGACGAACGCTTGCCGACATCCAGCCGCCCGCCTCGAAGGGTCGTTGGTCGTTCAATTGCGGAGGATGGCATCCTCGAACCGGGCGGGCCGAGGATGCCATCGTGGATCACGACTACCAGCCGCCCACCGGCTACGTGCCCGGTGAGAGCGCTCGCCTCGACTTCGAGCACCTGCAGAGGAAACCCGAGATCCGTACCTTCACCGATGAGCGGGCGTCGGCGTACTTCCTCTCGCTGTACAACAGGATCTCCAGGATCGTCGGCCCGGAGGACGCGGCGAAGCGCGCCAGGAGGGTCGCGCACGAGTGCGGGTGGATCCTGGAGATCAACCCACGCGAAGAGGGTGGGATCGAGCCGGCCGTCACGGCAACCCGGACGCCAGTCCCCGGATGGCCACCCGCCACCGAGGCCAATCAGACCGATCCTCGAACGAGCGAGCAGCCACGATCCGCCGATTCCGGCGAAGGCCGCGGGTCGGCCACCGAGCTGATCGAGTAGCCGACCGGCTCGAGGATCTGGCCGCCCGCATTGATGATCAGGCGACGATGGCCGAGAGCAACGTCTCCAGGTGTGCCCAGACGCGAGCCGAGTGTTGCGAGCTGAACGCGGCGCCGGCGTAGTAGGTCCGATTGCGGCCCTGTCGTTCGTTGAGCCGCCGGTAGAAGCCGCCGGCGAGCGCGGCCGGCGGGACGTGTGCTCGGACGGACGTTCTCGAGGGCCAGACCCGCGAGGAGGCCGGTCAGCCGGACGATCGGAGCCGGTCACGTCGGCGCGTTGTCCACTATCGAGCCGGCAGTGGCGAGACTGGACCAGGTCAGACCGGATCCCGCCAATCTGTGCGCCCTTTCCACCATCAGCCGCAGACGCTGTTCAGCGTGGGTGGGGTTCAGGTGCTCTGCCGTGGCCGTGACCTGCCCGGGATGCTTGCGGTAGATCATTCCCGGCTCGCGGTGGAGGTAGCCCGGGGCGACGGCGCTCGCCGAGAGGAGCAGGCCGGTGTCCTCGCTCGTCGGCAGCGCCATCCAGCCCCCGAGAAGAGCCAGCAGGCCCCGCCGAATGCAGAGTGATGCCGCGTGGCTGGGCAGGTGAGCCCAGTCGTTCTCCTCCCAGGCGCGCACGACCCAGCCAGCATCGACGACGCCCGCTCGGGGGTCGTCGTGCCATCTGGCGAGATCCCCGTCGGTGGAGAGGTCGTAGGCCGGTGCGGTCGTCCACCCGATCTCCGGATGCTCCTCGTGGGCCGCAACGTCTCGGGCGAGCGCACCCGGCGTGAGCTGATCGTCGGCGTCGAGGTTGCGCACGATGTCGCCAGCCGTACGAGCCAGCGCCATCGTTCGGGTCGCGCCCGCGCCGGAAGGTCGGTTCGTGTCGATCGAGCACCTGGGGTCTCGTCGAAGCGCCGTCGGCACCTCCTGAGGCCCATCGCACTGGATGGCCCACTCCCACTCCCAGCCGGCCGGTAGCTCCTGGTCGCGGATTGACTCGTACGCGTCGCCGATATAGGGCACCGCTGCCGCGTGCAGAGGAGTGATGACCGTCAGGCACCGAGTGGTCATGAACGAGCCTCGAGGTCGACCGAGTCTGCGCTCACCTGACGATGGCCGGGAGCAACGTCTCCAGATGCGCCCAGACACGGGCTGAGTTGTGCGAGCTGAACGCCGCACCGGCGTAGTAGGTCCGGTTGCGCCCCTGTAGCGCGTTGAGCCGGCGGTAGAAGCCGCCGGCGAGCGCGGCCGGCGGGACGTGCAGCTCGAACGGCGTGTGGCTCTCGAACGCCTCGAGACCGTGGTACGCGATCGGGTAGGCACCCGCAGCGGCGATCCGCTCGATCTGCACGCGGATGTCGCGCCTGACCCGGTCCTCCTCCAGCGGAGCCGGGCTGCCGTACTTGACGTTGTAGTGATCGGGAATGGCCGTCGGAGTGAGGCTGTAGATGCCCGGCAGACGCGGCAGGTGGTAGGGATTGCTCGGACGGACGTTCTCGAGGGCCAGCCCTGTGGGCAGGCCGGTCAGCCGGACGACGCCGGTGTAGTAGGCGGCACTGGTGAACTGGCCGAATGTCGAGGACTCGGCACGATCGAGGTCGAACCCGCTGAACGTTCGGGGCAGCGGCGGGGCGGCGACGACCAGCTTCCTCGCCAGCACCAGCAGCGGCCCCTCCTGCGTGGCGACCAGCACCCGCACCCCCCGTGAGGACCGCTCGACCGAGACCACCCGGGAGCTCAGCAGCGCGTCCACGCCGAGCTCGGCGGTCGCCCTCTCATACAGCAGGCTGTTGTCCTGGCCCGCGGTGGTGAGGAAGGAGCCCGCCAGGATGTTCTGCACCACACCCGGACCGAAGTTGTTCACGGCGTAGAACGCCGGTAGGTCGAGGACATCGCCCAGCCCTTGGCCGAAGTTGAAGATCAGCTTCGCCACCGAGTCGAGGTCGTACGTCGCCAGGAAGTCGCGGAACGGCGCGACCAGCTCGGACGGCACCGGGTCGGGCAGGTCGATCACGGTGTCGATCGCGCCGTAGGTGGAGATCTGCTCGAGATACGCCGGGAGCGCCACCGGTGCCGGCGGCGTGTAGTCGACGGGCGCGCCGGTGGCGAAGTCGACGAACTCCGTCGGGATGTCGAACGCACCGCCGATCGGCGCGAGTGCGACCCCGAACCGGTCGAAGTAGTCCCGCACGTGCGGCAGATCCTCGAACGCGATGACGCCCAACTCCGTCCTGCCACTGGTGGCAGGGTCGTGGAAGGTCTGGGTATGTCCTCCCAGCCGATCCTTAACCTCCACGAGAGCGACACTGCGGCCGCCATCACGGAGTCGCACCGCGGCGTACGTGCCCGCCGAGCCACCACCGACGACACACACGTCGCGGCGAAGGATCCTCGGCCGCGTCCCTGCGGTCCGTGCCTCGGCCGCCCCCGGTGTCCACGCCGGTGTCGCGGCGCCCACCGCCGCCGCTCCCATCAAGCCGAGCATCTGCTTGCGAGTCATGTCCATTGCGACCTGCTCCTGTCCTGGTGGGCGGTGCCTCGGACGCGCACGCCCCGGATGCTTCGAGCCAGCGTGGACAAACCGGTGTCTGCCGTCGAACGGGACACTTGAACGGCG
>CAZJDU010000216.1:0-3933 GCA_964544855.1 uncultured Nocardioides sp. | reverse complement strand
TGGCCCGCGTTGATCTCGAGAAGGATGGCCGCGGCCATGCGACGTTCGAAGACCGGCGCACGCCACAGTTCCGCAACGAGGCGGAGGGTGTTTTCCCTGTCGAGCCGGTGGTCCATGGATGTCCGCTTGGCGACCCGCCTGATGTCGGGGAGCCTCACCCCCAGGAAGCGGAGGTCGCTCTTCAGGTACTGCTTCTCCCCGGCGGGCCCGCCTCACGCGCGATCGCCGCGATCTCCACCGTGCCGTCGGCGATCTCGGGCACCTCGAGCGCGAAGAGCTTCTTGACGAGGTTCGGGTGGGAACGGGAGAGCGTGACCTGCGGGCCACGCATGCCCTTGCGGACCGACACCACGAGGCACTTGATCCGGGTGCCGTGGCTGTAGTCCTCGCCCGGCACCCGCTCGCTCAGCGGCAGCATGGCCTCGATCCGGCCGAGGTCGACGAGCACGTCGCCGGGGTTGCGACCCTGCTGGATCACCCCGGTGATGATGTCGCCCTCCTTGCCGGAGAACTCGCCGTACCGGACCTCGTCCTCGGCGTCGCGGAGCCGCTGCAACATGATCTGCTTCGCCGTCGTCGCGGCGATCCGGCCGAACCCCTCCGGGGTGTCGTCGTACTCCCCGACCTTCTCCCCGTCCTCGTCCAGCTCTGCGGCGTAGACCGTGACGTGACCGGACTTGCGGTCCAGCACGACACGAGCGTCGCTCTTCGCCCCGGCGGTCTTCTGGTACGCCGTCAGCAGCGCCTGCTCGATCGCCTCGACGAGGACGTCGAACTTGATCTCCTTCTCCCGCTCGAGCATCCGCAGGATGTTCATGTCGATGTCCATCAGTCCGCTGCCTTCCGATTGAACTCGATCTGCACCAGGGCCTTCGTCACCTCGGCGTAGGCCACCTCACGCGTGCCGCCGTCGACCTCGAGCGTCGCCTGCTCCTCCTCGGCCGCCGAGATCCGGCCGGTCACCACCGAGCCGTCGGTCGCCGTCACCTTCACCAGCCGACCGACGTTGCGGCGCCAGTGGCGCGGCAACGTGAGTGGCCGGTCGACCCCCCGGGAGGTCACCTCGAGGGTGTAGGGCTGCTCCCCCATCACGTCGGTGGCCTCGAGCGCCTGGTCCACCGCACGCGTCGCGACCGCGACGTCGTCCATCGTGACGCCGTCGTCCTTGTCGACGGCCACGCGGAGCACACGGCGCTTGCCGGCCGGCGTGAGCTCGACCTCCTCGAGGTCGAGGGACAGGGCGCGCAGCGGTTCGGTCAGCGCTTCCGAGATGGCCTCGACACGCGCCGCCGCTGGTTGCCCCGGCCGCTGGCTCGAACTCATGCGTCTGACCCCTGTCCTGTTGTGGTGGCGCGGCTCTCACCGGCTCCCCTCCTGCCGGTGCTGCCACCTTAGAGCATCCCCCGAGGGCCGCCACGCGCCGCGCGCCGAACCGAGCCGCCCCGCCGCGGTGTCGGGCGCACTCCGGGGCCTGCCACGACCGGTGGCGTAAGGTCCCTGCGTGCCCACCGGTGACCGACGACTCTCCCGGCGCGTCCTGCTCGCCGGCAGCGCCGGAGCAGCCACGCTCGCGGCCGGGTGCGACCGGCTCGTCGGCGAGGTCGACGACGGCCCCGGGAGCGCGGACGCCGTGCCCACCACCGAACCCGCCGTCGATGCCGATGAGCAGCTCACCGACACCGTCACCACGGTGCTCGCGGAGGCTGCGGCCGCCGCTGCGGCCACCGGCGACGAGCACCCGGCCCTGGCTGCGATGGCGACGGAGTATCACCGGCTGCACGAGGCCCACGGCCGCGTCCTCGGCGGTCTGCCGCCCGCCGCCCGGCCCACCGTGCCGACCCGGCGACAACGCGCCCGCCGCGACCTGCTCGCAGTGGAGGCCCGACTGCAGCAGGACCTCGTCGACGCGTCCATGGACGCCGGCAGCGGGGGGCTCGCCCAGACCTTCGCCGCGATGGCCGCCGCCGTCGCCCAGCTCCGGGAGCGCACCGCGTGAGCGCGATCGAGGCGCTGCAGACGACCCTCGCGGCCGAGCACGCGGCGATCTTCGTCTACGGCGCACTCGGCGCCCAGACCTCCGCCTCCCGGTCGTCGCAGCTCTACGCCGCCCTCACCGACGCCTACCGGGCCCACCTGGAGCGACGGGACGCGCTCACCGAGATCCTGCGGTCAGCCGACGAGGAGCCGGTGGCCGCCGAGCCCGGCTATCGGCTCCCGGAGGACCTCACGACGCCACGCGCGGTCTCCCGGCGGGCGCTGCGGATCGAACGCTCCTGCGCCGCGTCGTACGCCTATCTGGTCGCGAACGCCGCGGGCGTCCAGCGCAAGCTCGCGATCACCGCGTTGATGGACGCCGCCCGGCGGGAGCTGGCCTTCGGCGGCGAGCCCCGGCGGCTGCCGGGCCTCTGACGGACGGAGCGCCGAGCCCGTGGGCCGCCATGTGGAAAAAACACGGCGGCCCGCGGCCTCGAACTCCGGGGAACTCCCGAGACGTCCCCCGAAGCACGGGGCCGCGGACCGCCGGATCTGACCGGGGACAACGGTCACGTTGCGCCAACGGAGAGGTGGGGCTCCTCATCGACGCATGCACAATCATGCAGCCCGGGCGCCTCCCCATGCCGGGGAGCGCCCATCCTCATAAACCTGCACTGCACGAACCTGCAAAACGGCCCCGTGGCATGCCGTCGAGGGCCGCTCAGGCCCAGCCGCGCACGACGGTGACGAGCTCTGAGAGTCGGTCGATCACCGCGTCCGGCTCGCCCTCGCTGTGGCCGCGCTGCTCGGGTGGGATCGAGCTGTGCGGCACGTGGACACCGCGCATCCCGATCTGCTGGGCGCCCCAGATGTCGTCGTACAGCCGATCGCCGACGTAGACACAGCGGCCGGGGTCGGTGGCGCCCACCGCCTCCATGGCGGCCCGGAAGGCGTCGGGAGCCGGCTTCGTCCAGGCGATCTCGCTGGAGTAGACGTCGCCGTCGATGAGGTCGAGCACACCGTCGCGCTCGAAGAACCCTCGGTGCCAGGTGCGCGGCCAGATCGTGTTCGACAGCACCCCGATCCGGATACCGCCGGCGCGCAGGGCCTCCCACATCGGACGCACCTCGGGGTCGGTCTGCGTGTGCGGCTCCCAGAAGTCGTAGTAGGCGCTCAGCAGGTCGGGGTCGTGATCGAGCCCGGCCTCGTCGAAGAGGTCGCCGATCGTGGCGCTCTGCTGGTGGTCGCGGCTCCTCGCCCAGATCGTGCTGCCCGCGTCGTGCAGCCGCGCCGCACGGGCATGGTGGTCGTCCTCCGGCGTCGGGGTGGTCACGACCGCCTGCGCCAGTGCCAGCGACTCCGCGTGGAAGTCGATGTCGTGCCAGCGGGTCAACGTGCCGCCCCAGTCGAAGATGACGGCCTCGACGGGTTTCGAGGCTCGCTGCGCTCGCACCTCAACCACCGTCGCCAACCCGCTGCGCTCGCACCTCAACCACCGTCGCCACCTCGCTGCGCCCGCACCTCGACCACCGTCAGCCACGGACCTCGCCGACGAGGTGAGCCACCGCCTCGTCGACCGGGACCTCGGTGCGCTCACCGGACGCGCGGTCCTTGACCTCGACGTTTCCGTCGGCCAGGCCGCGCCCGACCGTGACGATCGTGGGGACGCCGACCAGCTCGGCGTCCTTGAACTTCACGCCAGGGCTGACCTTCGGGCGGTCGTCGTAGAGCACCTCGAGCCCGTGCGCTGCGAGGTCGGCCGCCAGCTGCTCGGCCGCCTCGAAGATCGCCGGATCCTTGCCGGTGGCCACCAGGTGGAGGTCGTACGGCGCCACGTTGCGCGGCCAGCACAGCCCGATCTCGTCGAGCGTGTTCTCCGCGATCGCGGCGACCGCCCGGGACGGACCGATGCCGTAGGAGCCCATCGTCACGGTGACGAGCTTGCCGTTCTCGTCGAGC
>CAZJDU010000215.1:0-3946 GCA_964544855.1 uncultured Nocardioides sp. | reverse complement strand
GGCCCGTGACGACGTCGACGCTCGGGCGCTGGGTCGCCAGCACCAGGTGGATGCCGGCGGCACGGGCCAGCTGGGTGATGCGGACGACCGCGTCCTCGACGTCGCGGGCCGCGACCATCATCAGGTCGGCCAGCTCGTCGACGATGACCAGGAGATAGGGGTACGGCGAGAGCTCACGCTCGCTGCCCGCCGGCAGCTCGATCTTGCCGGCCCGCACCGCCTTGTTGAAGTCGTCGACGTGGCGGAACCCGAAGTTCGCGAGGTCGTCGTAGCGCATGTCCATCTCGCGCACGACCCACTGCAGCGCCTCGGCCGCCTTCTTCGGGTTGGTGATGATCGGGGTGATCAGGTGGGGCACGCCCTCGTAGGCGTTGAGCTCGACCCGCTTCGGGTCGACCATGATCATCCGGACCTCGTCCGGAGTCGCCCGCATCAGGACCGAGGTGATCATCGAGTTGATGAAGCTGGACTTTCCGGATCCGGTGGCACCGGCCACCAGCAGGTGCGGCATCTTCGCCAGGTTGGTGACCACGAACCCGCCCTCGACGTCCTTGCCGAGGCCCGTGACCATCGGGTGGTGGTCGTTGCGGGCGTTGGTGGAGCGCAGCACGTCGCCGAGCGAGACGATCTCCTTGTCGGTGTTGGGGATCTCGACACCGATCGCCGACTTGCCGGGGATCGGGCTGAGGATCAGCACGTCGGAGGAGGCCACCGCGTAAGCGATGTTCTTCTGGATCCCGGTGATCTTCTCGACCTTCACACCAGCGCCGAGCTCCACCTCGTAGCGGGTCACCGTCGGACCGCGGGTGTAGCCGGTCACCTGGGCGTCGATGCCGAACTCGTCGAGCACCTGGGTGAGCCGGTCGACGATGGCGTCACTGGCCTTCGAGCGGGCGCGATGGGGTGAGCCCGGCTTGAGCACGTCGCCCGCGGGCAGCGAGTAGGCGATGTCGCCCGAGATCGCCAGCTGCTCGACCCGCTGCGGCAGCGGTGAGTGCGGCGGTGGCTCGATGTCCCCCGTCTCCGCCTCAGGGGTCGGCGGCTCGGTCGCAGGGTCGGTGAGCGGGATGTCGATGGGCTGGTCGTCCTCCGGCTCGCCGACCGCCGCGGTCTCGTCGGTGGGGACGTCGTCCTGGTCCTTCTTGCGGCGGCGCTTGCGCTTGGACTCCTTGACCACAGGGCTGTCGTAGGCCGGATCGCCCATCTCGGGGTCGATGGTGTCGTCATTGACCCGGCCGGTGCGCACCCGCTGCGTCGGCTCGGCGTCGGCGTCATCGTCGTGCGGACGACCGAGCGCCAGGTCGCGGAGGTCGCGGAGCCGGTCCGGCACCCGGTAGAGCGGGGTCGCCGTGATCACCAGCAGCCCGAAGCACGCGAGCAGCGCCAACAGCGGCACGACGACGTACGGCGTACGCAGCAGGTCGAGCAGCAGCGCGGAGACGACGTACCCGATCGCTCCGCCTCCCTCGCGGAGCGGTGTGGTGTCGCCCTGCACGGGCTGGGGGCTGCCGTTGGCGATGTGCACGATGCCGAGGACACCGAAGCCGAACGCGGTCCAGCCGATCACCTGCCGGCCGACCGGCCCGTTGTGCACCGGGTCGCGCATCACCCGCCAGCCGGCCAGGAGCACCAGCAGCGGCACCAGCCAGCCGATCTTGCCGACGCTGCCGGACACCACGGTCCGGGTCAGCTCCATCGCGCCGCCGGGGACGACGAACCAGACGGCCGCAGCGATCACCAGCGCGACGCCCCAGAGCAGCAGCCCGGCCCCGTCGCGCCGCTGCTCGGGCTCGATGTCCTGCGCGCTGCGGCCGATGCCGCGCGCGATCGCACCGACGGCATGGGCGATGCCCAGCCAGATCGCGGCCACCCCGCGGAACAGCCCGGTGAAGACCAGGGCCACCGGCCCCGGCCCGTTGCGGACGGCGCGCGGCGCCGGTCGCCGCGCCGAGGTGGCACGGGACTTGTTCGTACTCCGCGACCGCGAAGCCGACGTGCTGCGTCCCTTGCTCCCGGACCTGCCGGAACCCTTGGACGAGCCTGCCTTGCTGCGCGACCGCGGCGGGGAAGACGTACGGGTCGCCATGCTCCCGACCCTACTCAGTCGTCACATCAGTCCCAGGGATCACAGTCGAGCGTGTCGGCCCCGGCCCGCGACCGCGATGATCACCGGCGCTCGAGCTCCAAGCGATCTCGACACCGCGGAACCCGGGACGCTCCCGACTCTCCGGGCAGCTCGGGGCGGCACCGGTTGAGTTTGGTCAAACCCAGCCACGCCGGGCGGCCTCGGTGCCAGCATGGAAGCGACTCTTGGCTTGGAGGGCCGCCAGCAGCGCCTGAACGCGCCGCCGCACCGTGCGCGTGGTGATGTTGACCTGTCTCGCGATCGCCTCGTCCTTCAACCCTGCAGCGAGCAGCGTCATCACTTGCCACTCCTCATCACTCAAACCGGCGGCATCCCCGCGCAGGGGTACCGAGCGGCTCCAGCAGGTCTCGAAGAGCATCACCAGACCATCGAGGAGTGGAGAGGATCGAACAAGCACCGCGTGCGCGTTCTGCGGCTCCTGGTCCATTGTGATCACGGCGGCTGTGCGGTCCGCGATGGCACCCCGGAACGGGATATCCGGGTGGATCCTCGCCTGGAGACCAGGCACCGTGGTGCGTTCCTCGGACACATCGGCGGGTAGATCATGCGGATCGCAGAGCTGTCGAAAGGCGACACCTCGCTCGAGTGCGTCCCGCTCTGCCGGGCCCACCTCCCCGCGGACATATGGCGCGGTGTCCCACATCAGAACCTCCACGCGAGCATCGCGAAGGAGTTGGTGGTACCGGTTCCCGACGCTTTCCCACGTATCCACCTTCTCGATCGTTGCACCAGCGTCATCTGGGCGCCTAGAACGACGGAAGCGCTCCTGGAGGTCCGGCAGCGAGCCGCGGACGCGGAGAAGTCCCTCCTCGTGCTCCAGCAACAGATTCCGCAGCGCACGGTCGGGATCGGCGGCGGTCCAACCGGCGTCCGAGTCGCCCGTATTGGCCAGGACGTTCGCTCGTAGGACCAAGCCATGCGCCCGCAGCCAGTCCAGTGTGGATGCAGCCTCCCCGACCGTCTGACGGGCTTCCGAGGCGAGGGCTGCTGTCGTGGCTGCATGGCGGTCGAGGAGGGCAAGGTAGATCGCCTCCCCACCCTCGGGCATGCCGAGCCCGACGAGGATCGACAGCTCGCGCGACATCCGATTCGACTCCCTTCCTATAGCGGACAGCGTCCCGTAGGTGAAGCCCGCACCGCTAGTCCTCGACCGGACACCTGAGAAACCATGCTCGCACACGGCGCGGCAGTCGAGCAGGGCCAACGAAGGGTGGAGGACACTCATGAGACATCCATACCGACGACAAGAGCGCGACCGGGGCCGACGGCGCACCGCAGCTGTCGTCGCAGCTATGTGCGCCGGGGTGCTGGTCGCGGCGCCGGCCAGTGGTCAGGCCACGGGGTCCCCGCGCGGCAGTTCGCCCACCGCTGCGAGCTCCCAACCTGCCGTCTCGACACACAACGTGACGTTGGTGACCGGTGACGTCGCGCGCTATACCGTCCTCGAAGGGCAGGACGAGCCGGCGATCAGCCTGGAGTCAGACGGACCATCGCAGGGCGTCGCCTCAGTGCAGCGCGACGAAACGGGGACGTACGTCGTGCCGTCGGCCGCCATCGCGGCCGTGGTCAGCGGTGCGCTCGACCTGGAGCTGTTCGACGTCGCCCAGCTCGTGGCCGACGGGTACGACGACGCGAGTTCGAGCAACCTGCCCGTTCTGCTTCACAACGAGTCGGGTTCGGCCGCCCCGGACGCCAAGGCGGGTGGGGGGCGTGTGCAGCACCGTCTGGGCAGTATCGACGCAGTCGGCGTCAGCGTGCGCAAGAAGGATGCCGGGCGGTTCTGGGCGGCGTACGACACCG
>CAZJDU010000214.1:0-3952 GCA_964544855.1 uncultured Nocardioides sp. | reverse complement strand
GACCAGATGCGCAACTACGTGCTCAACCCCTACCAGATCGTCAAGGATCTCCGCACCGGCTTCGAGGCCGGCAACCCGCAGGCGGTCTTCGACGGCGACATCGACCCCTTCCTCGAGGCCGGCATCCGGTGGCGCCGGGGCGCCGAGGCCGAGCAGAGCTGACCGCACTCCACGGGTGGCTCAACCAGCGTCGGAGGCGGCCTCGGCCACCGCCACGCACCACCGGCCGGCGCGGTCGAGCAGCTCCTGCTGACCGGTCCGTCCGGGCAGCGACAGCGTGCAGGCCAGCCAGGCGTCGCCGAAGAGCCCCCGGTACGACGCCGTCACCAGACCGGCGTCCCCGCAGACCACCGCCACCGTGGGGTCGCCGTACGCCGGCGCTCCTGCCTGCGCCTCGCAGGCGTCCTCGCGTCCCGCCTGACGCACCAGCGCGCCGGCGCGCTCGGCGGTGACCGGGGGAGTGAAGACCCAGGCGGCCGCCCGTGCGCCGGAGGCGGCGTCGTACCAGCAGCCGTGCTCGTGGGCGACACCGTCGCCGGCCGGCAGGTCGTCGCCGTCGCCGTACCTGCCCTCGTCGGCGGCGGCCGCGCCGAGCGCGTCGAGCACCGCCTCGTCGGAGATGCGGGCGCAGAAGTCGCGGCGCGCCACCGCCAGCGCCATGGTGTCGTACGACGACAGCGGCACCCCCTCGTAGGCCACCGGACCGTCCTCGGGCCCGTCGGCGAGCACCACGCCGAGCCCGATCGGGATCGTCGTCAGCACCACCGCGAGGAGTGCGCTGACAGGCCGGGACACGAGCCAACTGTAGGAAGGCCCCGGAAGGGTCACCGCGCCGCTCCGAGGAAACTGTGACCCAGGTCCCGATGCCCGCGATGCCCTCGACTAGGGGAGTTGGGGCCGCTGGCGTACCGTCTGCCCGGTGATCCGCTTCGAGAAGGTCACCAAGCGCTACCCCGGCGGTGACCGGCCGGCGCTGGACCGGGTGACCATCGACATCGACAAGGGCGAGTTCGTCTATCTCGTCGGCCAGTCCGGCTCCGGCAAGTCGACCGCCCTCGGCCTGGTGCTGCGCGACGTGCGGCCCACCGAGGGCCGGGTCTACGTCGCTGGCAAGGAGATCAACCGGATGGCGGGCTGGAAGGTGCCGCGGCTGCGCCGCGACATCGGCACCGTCTTCCAGGACTTCCGGCTGCTCAACAACAAGACCGTCACCGAGAACGTCGCCTTCGCCCTCCAGGTGATCGGCAAGGGCCGGCGCGAGATCCGGCGGGTCGTCCCGCAGACGCTCGACCTGGTCGGGCTGTCCGACAAGGGCGACCGGATGCCCGACGAGCTCTCCGGTGGCGAGCAGCAGCGGGTCGCCGTCGCGCGGGCGTTCGTCAACCGTCCGATGATCCTGATCGCCGACGAGCCTACGGGCAACCTCGACCCCACCACCTCGCTCGAGATCATGGGACTGCTGGAGCGGATCAACCAGACCGGCACCACCGTCGTGATGGCCACCCACGACCACGGCATCGTCGACCAGCGGCGCAAGCGCGTCATCGAGCTGGTCCAGGGCAAGCTCACGCGTGATGAGGCCGCCGGCGGCTACGGCGCCGTGCGCTGACGACCAGGGTTCAGGAGAGAGATCCACCGATGCAGTTGCGCTATGTCTTCAGCGAGCTCCGGACGGGGCTGCGTCGCAACCTGACGATGCACGTCGCAGTCGTGCTGACGCTCTTCGTCTCGCTGACCCTGGCCGGGTGCGGCTCCCTGCTGCAGCGGCAGGCGGACAAGACCGCGGACACCCTCGGCGACCAGCTGAAGATCCTGGTCAACCTGTGCACCGTCGACGACCCGTCGGAGAACCCCAACTGCGCCGGCGGCGAGGTCACCGACGAGCAGCAGCGCCAGGTCGAGCAGGCGCTGGAGGACAGCCCGGAGGTGGCCTCCTACGAGTACCAGACCAAGGAGGAGGGCTTCGAGGCCGCGCAGGAGATCTACCCCTCCGAGGTCTTCGAGGGGCCCGACCCGGTCATCACGCTCGACGACTGGCCGGCGGCCTACTGGGTGACCCTCGAGGACCCCTCCGAGGCCGACGGCGTCACCAGCGCCGTGAGCGGCCTCGACGGCGTCAGCGGCGTCCAGGACCCGCGCGACGACCTGCGCCGCATCTTCGACATCATCGACGCGCTCCGCTGGGGCTCGTGGCTCGGCTCGGCCGTGCTGCTGCTGGCGGCTCTGCTGCTGGTCGCCAACACGATCCGGCTCGCCGCGATGGCGCGACGGCGGGAGATCGCGATCATGCGCCTGGTCGGCGCCTCGACGCTCTATATCGCGCTGCCCTTCCTCCTCGAGGCGCTGGTCTCGGCGATCCTGGGGGCAGCGCTCGCCGCGCTCGCGCTGGCCGGGTTCGTGCAGTTCGCCATCGTCGACGGCATGGCGAAGGCGATCGAGTTCCTGCCGTGGATCGGCTGGTCCGACTACGCCCAGGCGCTCTTCGGCACCTTCCCGCCGGGCATCGTGTGGCTGGCACCGGCGTTGACGCTCATCCCGACACTCCTGCTGACCAGGAAATACACCAGAGTCTGAGCCCCGGCCCGTACCGTCGATGCGTTCCCTTCCCCGGACCTCTGTCCCGAACGCTGAGAGTTGGACCGTGCGCTTCTTCCCCAGCGCCGCAGGGTCTGCCGCTGCTGCAGTCGGCCCTGCCCGCAACCGATGGCTGGTGGCAGCCCTGCTCGCCGCGCTCGTCGCCGCCTTCCTGGCGGCACCGACGGCCTTCGCCGACGACGACGACCTGCGCGACAAGCGGAAGAAGGTGCGCGGCCAGATCAGCGAGGCCGCCGACGACCTGCACCACTCCAGCAAGAAGGTCACCCGGCTCACCCGTCGGCTCGAGTCCGCGCTCGACGAGCTGGGCACCGCGCGGGAGAAGCTGACGTCGGTGCGGGGCCGGTTGCGGACGGCGCAGGCCAAGGAGGCCACTGCCCGCCAGCAGCTCCAGGCCGCCGAGCGCCGGCTCGAGGTCGCCTCCACCCAGCTGCGCGAGGCACGCGTCGACGTGGCCGAGCAGCGGGTCGAGGTGCGGGCCACCGTGACCGAGCTCGCCACCGAGGGCGACCGGCGGATCCAGGCCCTCACCGCGCTGCTCGACACGGGGTCGCTGGAGGAGCTGATGATCTCCCGCACGGCGGGCGACCTGGTGGTCGACACGCAGTTCCGGTCGCTCGAGAACCTCCAGGCGGCCGAGGATGAGCTCGCCGACCACAAGGCGGAGGTCAAGCAGGCGCGCAACCAGGTGCGCGAGAAGAAGCAGGCCGCCGAGGAGCAGGTACGACGCACCACCGTGCTGGTCACGCGCGCGGAGGCCACCAAGACCCGGGTCGACGACCTGGTCTCGCGCACCTCGACCGCTCGCCGCGCGGCCAGGACGGCGCGGGCCGAGGACCGCCGGGCGCTGAAGCGGCTGAAGGCCCGTGAGGCCAGGATCCGCCGGCAGATCCGGGCGACGCGGGGAGGGCCGTCGTACTCCGGCGGCACCGCGAGCCTGCTGCGCAAGCCCGTCGACCCGGGCTACGTGACGTCGCCGTACGGCATGCGCACGCACCCGATCTACGGCTACTACAGCCTCCACGACGGCACCGACTTCGGCTCTCCCAGCGGCTGCGCAGCACCACTGCTCGCGGCGCGTGGGGGCCGGGTGATCAACCGGTACTTCGACGAGGTCTACGGCCACCGGCTCTACGTCGACATCGGCGTGGTCAACGGCGCCCGGATGACGCTCGTCTACAACCACGCCTCCGGCTACCGCGTCGGCGTGGGCGCCGGTGTGGCGCGCGGCGACGTGGTCGGCTCGATGGGCACCACGGGCTGGTCCACCGGTTGTCACCTGCACTTCACGGTGCTGCGCAACGGCGACCCGGTGAACCCCGAGAACTACCTGTAGGAGTCCGCTGAACAATGCGGC
>CAZJDU010000213.1:1556-4001 GCA_964544855.1 uncultured Nocardioides sp. | reverse complement strand
CCTGACGCGGCGCGCGCCCGAGCTCGGCCGGACCCCGGTGTCTACGCTCGCATCATGCGAGAGGTCGAGGACTCGGCATCGGCACTGCTGTCCGAGCTGGTCGGCATCGACAGCGTCAATCCGGGACTCGTCCCAGGAGCGGCCGGTGAGGCACGCATCGTCGAGCACCTGCGAGCACGGCTCGAGCGCAGCGGGTTCGACACCGCCGTGGTGCCGGCGCCCGGGCACGCGGACCGGCCCAGCCTGGTGGCGCTGCCGCCGGGGCGGCCGGAGTGGCCCGCGGTCGTGCTGAACGGTCATCTGGACACCGTCGGCGTGGCGGGGATGGCCGAGCCGTTCGCGCCGCGCGTCGACGGTGACCGGCTGCTGGGCCGCGGTGCCGCGGACATGAAGGGCGGCGTCGCCGCGATGGTCGCTGCGGCCGAGCAGCTGGTGGCGGCCCGCGCTCCGGTGCGGCCGGTGCTCGCGCTGGTCGCCGACGAGGAGGACGCCAGCGTCGGCAGCGAGGCCGTGATCGCGGCGCTACCGGGCCTGGGGGTCCGGCCGGACGTCTGCTTGATCGGGGAGCCGACCGACCTGGCGCCGACCCGGTCACTGCGCGGCTTCGCGATCGTGCGGCTGCGGTTCCCGGGCCGGGCGGCCCACAGCTCGCAGGCCGAGCTGGGCGTCAACGCGGTCACCCACCTCGGCCGGCTGTTGCACGCGGTCGACGGTCGCGCGAACGAGGTCCGGGCGACCGGCGGGGACCTCATGGTGACGGTGGTGCGCGGCGGTGAGTCGCCGTTCGTCGTGCCTGACGGTGCCGAGTGCGTCGTCGAGCTGCGGACGACGCCCGAGCAGGTGAGCGCCGACGCGCTCCGGGAGGTGGGTGCCCTGCTCGACCCGGCGTGGCACGCCGAGGCGGAGCTGGTCACCTGCCGGGACGGCTGGCGGCTGGACGCCTCCGGGCCGGCGGCAGCGCTGGCCCGCCGCCTCGGTGGCGAGCTCGGCACCGAGCCCGGGTTCGACGCGCCGTACTGGATGGAGGCGCCGCTGTGGCAGCGGGCCTGCCCGACCCTGGTGTGCGGACCGACCGGCGGTGGCCTGCACGCGGTCGACGAGTGGGTCGACCTGCGACAGGTGCGCGCGTTCGCGAGCGCCCTGGCGCGGGTGCTGCGAGGCTGGACACCCGATGCCGACTGATCCCCGCGCGCTCCGCGCCGATGCGCCGCTGCTCGATGCCTGGCTGCGCTTCCGCGAGCGCCCGCCGACGCCGTTCTCGATCCCGGGTCACAAGCAGCGCAGCGACCTCGTCGGTGACGTGGTCGCCGGCGACGTGCCGCTCTACGCCGGCCTCGACACGATGAAGCTCACCGGTGGTGTGCTCGTCGACGCCGAGGCGCGGGCGGCGCGGCTGTGGGGCGCGGACTTCTGCCGGTTCTCGACCGGAGGCGCCACGCACGCCAACCAGGCCGTGGCGCTCGCCGTCGCCGGCGACGGCGAGCGGGTCGTCGTCAGCCGCACGCTGCACCGCTCGATGCTCCTCGGCCTGGTGCTGGCCGGCCTGACCCCGGTGTGGGTGCGTCCCGAGGTCGACCCGGCGACCGGGCTTCCGTCGGGGGTCGCGCCCGGAACCGTACGCCGAGCGCTGGCCGAGCACCCCGACGTGCGCGCGGTCTTCGTGGGTGACCCGTCGTACGTCGGGTCGGTCGGTGACGTCGCGGGGCTCGCGGAGGCCGCGCACGAGCACGGCGTGCCGCTCGTCGTCGATGCTGCCTGGGCGGCCCACTTCGGCTTCCACCCGCAGCTGCCGCCGCAGCCGCTCGAGCTCGGCGCCGACGCGATGGTGATCAGCGCCCACAAGACGCTCCCGGCCTGGAGCCAGGCAGCGCTCGTGCTCGCCCGCACCGGGCGGGTGGACGCCGGCCGGCTCGACGCCGGGGTGGAGGCGACCGCGACGACCAGCCCGGCCGGCGCGATCCTGGCGAGCACCGACGCCGCCCGCGCCCTGCTCGAGCAGGACGGCGAGGACCTCCTCGGGGAGGCGATCGCCGCGACCCGCGCTGCCCGTGAGCGGCTCCGCGCGGTCGACGGGATCGTCGTCCTCGACGGTCCCACGGTCGACCCGCTCAAGCTGACGCTGGTGCTCGCGGGCACCGGCGCGGACGGCAACGCCGTCGAGCGGGACCTGCTGGCCGCCGGACTGCCGGTCGAGTCCGCCGACCGCGACGTCCTCGTCGCGATCGTCTCCCTCGCCGACACCGCGGCCACCCTCGGCGCGCTCGCGACGGCTGTGGCCGACTCGGTCGAGAGGCATCGCGGCACCCCCCGACCGGTCGCGAGGCCGGCGACCTATCGCGTCGAGCCGGTGGTGGCCGTGCCGCCCCGCCGGGCGTTCTTCGCGGCGAGCCGGACCGTGCCGCTCGAGCAGGCGGTGGGAGAGGTCAGCGCCGAGCTCGTGGCGCC
>CAZJDU010000213.1:0-1456 GCA_964544855.1 uncultured Nocardioides sp. | reverse complement strand
TCCGGTGGTCGGCCTTGGCGTCGAGCTTCCCGACGAGCCGGTCGTCGTACAGGATCGGCAGCGCGTAGTAGCCCCACCGCCGCTGCGCGGCCGGCTTGTACATCTCCAGGACGTACTCGAAGTCGAAGATCTGCTGAGCCCGGTCGCGGTCGTGGACCAGCCGGTCGTACGGCGACAGCAGGGCGCACCGCCCCTCGAACCCGTCGGTGTCGAGGGCGTCCGGGTCGACCCGCCAGGTGCCGGCCACGCCCTCGATCTCCGCCTCGATGCCGGTCGGTCCCACGTCCACGCGCTCACCGGGCAGCTCGCGGGTCCGCTCCCGCGCGACTCCCGAGGCGGTGAGGCGCCGCTCGTTGCGGACCCGCTCGGCCTCGGCCACGGACGGCACCACCAGATCGGGGGGATAGACCCGCTCGGCCAGGTCCCAGACCCGATGCCGGCCACGGCGCCCCGTCACGGCCACGTCGCCCTTGATCTGCAGCATGTCGAGCATCCGCTGCACGTTCTTGTCGTTGGTCCAGCCGCTGGACTGCCACGGCGCGACCGAGGTGTCGTCGATCTCGGGCGCGATCAGCGGACCGTCGCCCGCGAGTCGGGTCAGCACGTCGCGGCGGAACGGCTCGTTGGTCTCCAGCCACGCCCGGGCCCGTTCCCACGGCGGCCAGTCCGCGGCGCCGGCCAGCATCAGCCCGATGTCGGCCATCGGCCGGACCATGCCGTCGAACTCGACCAGCGACCGCTCCTCCTCGAGTGCGAACCGCAGGTCCGACGATGCGTAGGCATCACCGAGCCGCGTCCACGACACGAGGTCGGCGCTCGGCGCGATCGCCTTCGTCGGGTCGAGCTGCAGCAGCGTCAGATGGTCGACCATCGCCACGAGCGACTCGGGGCGGTAGGCGTCGAGCAGCTGTGCCCGGACCACGACCCGGCGAGCCTCGTCGCGCCCGAGTGTCAGCATCGCTCAGATCCGGGCGAGCGCCTGCTGCAGCGGGTCGAGCCCGAGCGAGCCGAGGTCGAGCGCGGCGGTGTGGAACGCCTTGAGGTCGAACCCGTCGCCGTGCCGGGCGCGCGCGTCGTCCCGCGCCTGCAGCCAGATCCGCTCGCCGACCTTGTACGACGGCGCCTGGCCCGGCCAGCCGAGGTAGCGGTTGACCTCGAACCGCACCGACTCCGGGTCCATCCGGGAGTGGGCGAGCATGAACTCCAGCGCGCGGTCGGCGTCCCACCGCTCCCCGGGGCGCCATCCGAAGGGGTTGTCCCGGGGGATCTCCAGGCCGAGGTGCACCCCGATGTCGACCACGACCCGAGCCGCGCGGAAGCCCTGCATGTCGAGGAAGCCGAGCCGGTCGCCGGGGTCGGCGAAGAAGCCGAGCTCGTCCATCAGCCGCTCGGCGTAGAGCGCCCAGCCCTCGCCGTGGCCGCTCACCCAGCACAGCAGCCGCTGCCACCGGTTGAG
>CAZJDU010000212.1:0-4010 GCA_964544855.1 uncultured Nocardioides sp. | reverse complement strand
GTCAACGGCGGTTGAGGTGCGAGCGCCAGCGAGCCTCGACACCACCGTCCGGCTGCGTCACTCGCTCTCCTCGCCGAGGTCGCCGCGGAACCACGCCGCGGCGTGGCGGGCCCGCTCCAGCACCTCGTCGAGGTCGTCGCCGTAGGCGTTCACGTGGCCGACCTTGCGTCCCGGTCGCAGCTCCTTGCCGTAGAGGTGCACCCGGAGCCGCGGGTCCCGGGCGAGCGCGTGCGGGTAGCCGTCGTACAGGTGCCCGACGTCCGGGTCGGCGGAGCCGAGGATGTTGACCATCACCGTCCAGTCGCCGCGGGTCTCGGGCGAGCCGAGCGGCAGGTCGAGCACGGCACGCAGGTGGTTCTCGAACTGCGAGGTGACCGCGCCGTCCTGGCTCCAGTGGCCGGTGTTGTGCGGCCGCATCGCGAGCTCGTTGATGAGGATCCGGCCGTCGGCGGTCTCGAAGAGCTCGACCGCGAGGATGCCCGTGACGCCCAGCTCGCCGGCGATCGAGAGCGCCAGCTGCTGTGCCTGGGCCGCGAGGTCCGCGTCGAGGTCCGGCGCCGGCGCGATCACCTCGTGACAGATGCCGTCGAGCTGCGTGGTCGCCACGACCGGGTACGCCGCGGCCTGGCCGCTCGGGGAGCGCGCCACCAGCGCGGACAGCTCGCGCCGGAAGGCGACCAGCTCCTCGGCCAGCAGCCGCACCCCTCGCTCGCCGGCCACGGCGAACGCCTCGGCCGCCTCGCCGGGCTCGCGCACCACCCACACGCCCTTGCCGTCGTAGCCGCCGCGGGCCACCTTGAGCACACAGGGCAGGCCGAAGCCGGCCACCTCGTCGACCGACGCCACGACCGCCCAGCGCGGCTGCGGCGCTCCGAGTCGCGTCATCCGCTCCCGCATCACGACCTTGTCCTGGGCGTGGACGAGCGCCTCCGGCCCGGGTCGTACGGCGATCCCGGCGTCCTCGAGCGCGTGGAGGTGCTCGGTGGGCACGTGCTCGTGGTCGAAGGTGACGACCGAGCAGCCGTCGGTGACCTTCTGCAGCGTGGGGAGGTCGCGGTAGTCGCCGACCTGCTGGTCGGGGACGACCTGCGCGGCGGACACCCCCTCGGCCTCGGCAAGCAGGCGCAGCGGCACACCGAGCGCGATCGCGGGCGGCGCCATCATCCGGGCGAGCTGGCCACCGCCGATCACGGCGAGGCGGGGTGCGGGGTCGGACACGAGCGGGAGCCTATCGAGCGGGCGGGTCACTGGCGGCGTGCGGTGACCGGCTCGAGCACCCCGAAGCCGCGCAGCGGTCGTGGCGGCAGCGGTCGGGTGTCGATCTGGTCGGCGGGCAGCACGTCGGCGGTCGCCTGGTCGACGATGATCCGGTTGCGGCGCGCCACGCCGGTCAGCCGCGAGGCGAGGTTGACCGGCGGGCCGTAGACGTCGCCGAGCCGCATCACGACCGGGCCACTGGCCAGGCCGACGCGCACGTCGGGCATCC
The DNA here is from genome assembly GCA_964544855.1 of uncultured Nocardioides sp. GTDB lineage: Bacteria > Actinomycetota > Actinomycetes > Propionibacteriales > Nocardioidaceae > Nocardioides. Next base: position 2,524 of record CAZJDU010000212.1, on the reverse strand, counting down.
GCTTGTCCCGGCCGATCACGTTGATGATCCCCTCGGCGGTCTCGAACGCCGACGTCGGGTCGCTGTTGACGAAGAGGACCGCGTCACCCATCGACTTGACCAGGCGGCCGTGCTTGCTGGCGATGACGTCGCCACAGCGTGCCTCGAACAGCTCGACGAGGTCGCCGATCTTGTCGCGGGCGAGATCGTTGGACAGGCCGGTGAAGTTGACCAGGTCCGCGAAGCCGACCGTCACGTGCGTGCTGTGCGGGTCGTCGTCGACCGCCCGTGCCGACTCCATCCGGGCGACCGCGGCGATGACGTGCCGGCGCCAGGCGTAGGTGAGCAGCTTCTCGAACCGGTCGCCGTAGTGGCGCACCAGCCACGCCGCGGTCTCCCGGCGCTCGTCCGGGCCGCCCTCGATCTCGAACTGCTGCTCCACCCGCTGCATCAGCGCGCCGACCTCCCAGTCGGCGAGCCGGGCCATGCTCAGCCCCAGACCGCGGGTGACGTTGAGCGCCACGTCGAGGTCGATCAGGCCCTCGCCGACCACCTCTCCGACCTCCGACAGCGCCTCCACGTCGGCGCGGGTGTAGGCCACCTCGTCCGCCTGCTCGGCGAACCCGAGGCTGCGCCAGAGGCGCCGGGTGTCCTCGACCGACACGCCGGCCTGCTCGGCGACCTCCTCCGCAGTGAACTCGGGCTCCTGGCCGAGGAAGGCTCGCTCCAGACTCGGCTCAGACACCTTCGGACCGCTGTCGGGTGTGGAAGTCGTTGAGCAGCTCGTTGAGCCGCAGCTGCTGCTGCTCGACCTGCGGAATGTCGTTGAGCCGCACCGGAGCCCGCTCGGAGGCACTGGTGATGAGCAGCGTGCCGCAGCCGAAGAGCCGGTCGGTCAGGTTGATCTCGATGGTGACGTCGTTGATCCGCGCCAGCGGGATGTCCTCGCCGATCCGGGTGAGGATGCCCCGCCGGGTGATCAGCCGCCGGTCGGTGAAGGCGTGGACCGTGCTGACCCAGTCGAGGAACGGCCGGACCGTCCACCAGGCGATGCCGAGCGCGGCGAGGATCCACACCACCCAGGTGACGTACCTCTGGTCGGCGACGACCTGCGCCGTCACGGCGAGCGCGAGCAGCACGATCATCACCAGCACCGGGCGGATCAGCACCTTCACGTGCTCGCGGGTGCTGATCACGACGTTCTCGCCGGGGTTGAGCAGGTTCTTCGAGATGGCCACGGCCCCATCATCCCATCACTCGGGGCGCACGTGGACCACGTCACCGGCGCCGATCCGCCGCTCGCCGTCCGCCGTCGCCACCACCAGCAGCCCGTCGCGGTCGACGTCGACGGCCTCACCGGTCAGGGCGCCGCCGCCGGGGAGCTCCACACGGACCTGCTGTCCGACGGTCGCACAGGCGGCCGCGTAGGACGTCGCCAGCCGCGCGGTGCCCGCCTCCCCGCCGGCACGCCACGCGTCGTACCGCTCCCGGACGGCGGTGACGACGCGCAGCAGCACCTCGTGACGGTCGGGCACGACGTCGGGGCGCTCGAGCAGCAGCGAGGTGGCCGCGGGGGTCGGCAGCTCGTCGGCGGTGGTCAGCACGTTGATCCCGCAGCCCAGCACGGCGGCCGGCCCCTCGGGCGTCTCCACCCGCTCGACCAGGATGCCGCAGATCTTGCGGCCGTCGATCAGCACGTCGTTCGGCCACTTCACGCGGGCGTCGTACCCCATCCCGACGAGGGCGCGCGCGACCGTGTGCCCGACGAGCAGCGGGAGCCACGGCCAGTCCCGCGGCGGCAGGTCGGGCCGCAGCAGCAGCGAGAAGGTGACCGCGACACCGGCCGGCGTCTCCCAGGTGCGGTCCAGCCGGCCCCGGCCGACGGTCTGGTGGTCGGCGACGACGACGAGGCCGTCGGGCGCGCCGGCGCGGGCACGCTCGGCGGCCACCTCGTTGGACGACGGCACGGCGGAGAGGAGCTCGAGGCTGAGGTCGGGCTGCGCCGCCAGAGCGGCGGCGAGCCGCTCGGCGTCGAGAGGAGGGCGCGGGACGGCTGCGGAGGACACGGCACTACTCTGTCGGAGCAGAACGTGACGAGGAAGCCCAGGCCGTCACCAGCGGGCGCAGCGGGCCGGGCGTCATCGCCACGTCCTCAGATCCAAGGAGGCCACACCAGTGACTGCACAACCCACCAATCCCGGCGAGGGCACCGACGTCCCGGCTGACATCGACGTGCACACCACCGCCGGCAAGCTCGCCGACCTGGACCGCCGCCTCGACGAGGCCGTGCACGCCTCGTCGGAGAAGGCCGTCGAGAAGCAGCACGCGAAGGGGCGCCAGACCGCTCGGGAGCGGATCGAGATGCTCTTCGACGAGGGCTCGTTCGTCGAGCTCGACGAGCTGGCGCGCCACCGCTCGACCGCGTTCGGCCTGGAGCGGAACCGGCCGTACGGCGACGGCGTCATCACCGGCTACGGCACGATCGACGGCCGCCAGGTGTGCGTGTTCTCCCAGGACTTCACGATCTTCGGCGGCTCCCTCGGCG
>CAZJDU010000211.1:0-4132 GCA_964544855.1 uncultured Nocardioides sp. | reverse complement strand
CTCAACCACCGTCGGTCGCCAGGGCTCCCCACACCTTGACGACCGCCGTACCGCTGAGGTCACCCACGCGCTGGAGGTGAATCAGCGGCGAGGACGGACACGATCGGCGGCTCGCCCGAGGAGAGCGGCACCGCGCTCCTGCCACCACCACATGGCGACCGAGCCGAGCAGGCCGCCGATGCCGAAGGCGGTCACCGCGTGGAGCAGCACCTCGAAGCCGAACGGACCGACGTCCTGGAGCCGGCCGGGACCGACCGCGCCGCCGGAGAGCCCGGTGAGCACGCCGACCACGAGGCCGGCGAGCAGGCCCCCACCGCAACCGCGCACCGCCGCCCGGTCCCAGGAGACCACCGGGAACCGGCGCTGCTCCCACGCCGCCGCGACCAGCGCGACGACGCCCGGGCTCGCGATCAGCAGGACGGGCCACCCGGAGGTGCCCGCATCCGGGAGGGCGGCGAGCAGGGGGAACATCGGCAACGGCCCGAGGATCACCGCGCCGGGCGAGACCAGCGTGCCGGTGCCGACCGAGAAGCCCGGTCCGAGCAGGTAGGCGCTCGACCACAGCGTGGCATTGGGGGCGGCGCCGAGCGAGAGCACCGTGATCAGCGCGGCATCACCGGCGTCGGCGTCGAGCTGGGACACGACGTTGGCCGCCGTCGAGAGGTCCATCGCGATGCCCACGAGCCAGGCGACCGTGGCCACCGCGAGCCAGGCCACCACGATGCTCCGGCAGACCGCGCAGGCGGCGCGGAGCGTCGGTGGGAGCAGCGGCACCCACGTGGCGGCGCGGCCGCTCCCGCGTGCGATGGCCGGGAGCCCGGCGACCACGGTCAGGACCAGCGACCAACCGACGACCCGGGCGATGCTGGGAGCGGTCGCGGCTGTGGAGGCGAGTGTCGCGGTCACCACCGCGACGACGACGTATCCACTGGTGAACAGACCGGCCGCGAGGGGCACGGTCCAGTCGCGCTCGCCGTCGGCGATCCCGTCGGCGTCCGGGCCGTGGCCCGCGACCGCCTCACCGACCCGTTGCCCGACCCGCCAGATCGCCCACGCCGCGATCACCGTGAGCCCGAGCGGCATCGCGGTGATCCGGACGCCCTCGACCGTCACGCCTGACCCGTGCGCAGTGAGCCAGCCCATCGCGCCGACGCGCAGCGCCCCACTGGGACTCCCGGTCGACCCGGCGTCGGTGATGAACCAGCCGACGACCGCCACGGCGAGGCAGACCAGGATCGGCCCCGCGGCTGCGACGGCACCGCCGACGGTCGCGGTCGCGACCAGCGGACGGCGCGTGCTCAGCCGGCGCCGTACGTCGCCATCGGTGCGGCCGCCATCGCGAACGGGTGAAGGGGTCGACGTCATGACCTCTGCATCATCGCCCGGGCCGGTGGGGTGACCGCGGTGCCACGCCGAGTGCTGCGGACCACACCCGTGGCAGCACGCCACAGTTATCGCCCACGACCGGGGGCGGCGTACCGTGGTGCGGTCATGACCGACGCCCACCCCCAGGCGCATCCTGATCTCACCGCCGAGTTCGACGCCTACTACAAGGACACCCGCGACCGGCTGCTGCTGCAGGCCTTCGCGCTCACCGGCGACCTCGTCGCCGCGCGTGCCGGCGTCCGGGACGCGTTCGTGGTCGCCTGGCACCACTGGCGCAAGACCTACCGGTTGGACGACCCCGAGGCGGCGATCCGGCCGCAGGTCTGGCGGTTCGCCCTGCGGCGTGCGTCGGCGCGGCGGTGGCGTCGCGACAAGTCGTTCGACGCCGAGATCTGCTCGATCCTCGATGCCCTGTCGGAGCTGACACTCTCCCAGCGCAAGCTGCTGCTGCTCACGCAGCTGGCGGGCGTCACGCTGGCCGACTCGGCGCGCGAGGCCGGGCTGCCGCTCGAGACGGCGGAGCGCGAGCTGGCCACCGGCGCCGCGTCGTTCGTCGCCGCCCTCCAGCTGGACGTCACCGAGATCCCTGCGGCGCTGGCGATCCTCGACACCGTGACACCGACGGTCCGCTGGCCCCGGGTGACCATCATCCGACGAGCGGGCGCGGCGCGGCGCCGCGCACACACCGTGGCGGGCGCGGTCGCCGTCGCGGCCGTCCTGGTGGTCACCGGGATCGCGGTCACCGACCCCACCGGCATCCGGCCCACGCTGCATCGCGAGGCGGTCGACAACACGCCCTCGGCCACCGTGGAACAGCCCGAGGTGGCGCTGCCGGAGACCGCGCTGCTGACCGAGGACACCGTCGGCACCCGCCTCGGCGGCGCATCGTGGCGCGACGGGCGCACCGACGACAACTCCGAGGGGGCGGGCCTCGTGCTGCCGTGCCAACGGCAGCGCTATGCCGACCCCCGCGGCCAGGCCGCCCTGGTCCGGATCTTCCGGGACGGGCCCGTCGGCAAGGCCGAGCGTCGGTTGGTGCAGTCCGCGGAGGCGTCCCGCACCAACCGCAGCGCGAAGCAGTCCTACGCCCGGCTCCGCCAGTGGCTCGCCGCCTGCAGCGGACCGAACGAGACCGCGAGCTCGCGATCGGCAGCCCAGCAGCAGCTGGTCGGCACCTACGCCGTCACCGGTGTCGGCAACGCCGCCGCCCTCTTCCTGTTGCGGGCCGAGTCGCAGGGCGACACGAACCTGGTCGGGATCGCCCGCACCGGCCGGATCATCACCGCGGTCGCGATGCGCACCCCGACCGGGCCCCACATCGCGAACCGGCGCGGTGTCACGCGGCTCCTCGGCGACGCCGTCGACGGCCTCTGTGAGCTCCCCGACGGGGGTCCGTGCTCCGAGCGTATCGGCGAGGAGGGCATCCCCGCGCTCCGCGCAGGCACCATGCCGGCGCTCGTGTCCGCCTGGGATCTGCCGTCCGTCGGACGACGGACCGGACCCTGGGTCGGTGCGACGGCGCGTCAGATCAAGGGCGCCAACGGCGACGTCGGCCTGGTGCGGTGCAGCACGGTCGGGCTGCGCGGGAAGTTCGGCGGCGCCACGTACCGTCATGGCGTCGCCCGCGACTACGTGCTTCCGTACGCCGAGCTGCCCGTGGAGTTCGGTCTCACCGAGGCCGCCGCTGCGCTGCCCGCCAAGCGAGCAGCGGGGCTGGTCGACCGCGTCCGTCGCCAGATCACCGGCTGTCCGGACGCCGACGCTGGCGCCGGCACCGATGTGCGGGTGCTGGGCCGCTTCGACCAGGGCAACCAGAGCATGTCGGCGTGGCGGCTCGAGACCGAGCTGCCGAACAACCGGACCGTGGACTACAGCATGGCGATCGTACGGCGCGGCACCGGGGTGGCCATGATCCTGTTCGTCTCGGCGCCGCGGGTGAAGATGGCCGACGACGACTTCGTCCGGCTGAGCCGCCGCGCGCTCGAGCGGCTCCGCGAGATGCCGCCCTACTGGTCGTAGCCGGCCCCGACCGCCGCGGCACGCGAGGCCGGGGAGAAGAACCGCCGGCCCGGATGCAACCGCACCGCGCCTCCGGGCGTCATCCCTTCAACAGACCGAGAGGGGACGCCGGTGGAGTCGGATGAGTTCGACGAGTTCTACGGGGCGTCGGTCCGCAGGGTGACGGCTCAGATCTACGCGATGATCGGCGATCTGGACGAGGCGACCGAGTGCACCCAGGAGGCGTTCGCACGCGCCTGGGCCGCCCGGCGCCGGCTCGCGAAGGTGGACCATCCCGAGGCCTGGGTCCGGACCACCGCGCACCGCCTCGCGATCAGCCGCTGGCGACGACGGCGCCGCGCCGAGCGGCCGCCCGACCGCGCGGTGAGCGCCCCGACCAGCAGCCCCGAGATCGACGAGTCGCACGTCGCCCTCGTCGCCGCGCTGCGGCAGCTCCCCGAGGCGCAGCGCCAGGCGCTGGTGCTCCACCACATCGCCGACCTCCCGGTCCACCAGGTCGCTGCCGAGGTCGGCGTCCCCGAAGGCACCATCAAGGCCCGGCTGAGCCGCGGTCGCGCCGCACTGGCAGCGCTGCTCGCCGACGACGCGCCCGGCGGGCTGGAGGGAGGGATGAGCCATGTCTGACCCCATCGACCGGCTGGCCGAGCTCAGGGAGACCGGCGAGGTGCCGACGCTTCCTGCAGCCGTCGTACGACGCCGCGGCGACCGGATCCGGCGGCGCCGGCAG
>CAZJDU010000210.1:0-4155 GCA_964544855.1 uncultured Nocardioides sp. | reverse complement strand
AGGGGGCGCTGGGCGTGGTGCTCAACCGCCCCAGTGCGCTGCCGGTCTCGGAGGTGCTCGGGGCATGGGGCGATGTGGTGGAGGAGCCCGAGGTCCTCTTCCAGGGCGGACCGGTCTCGCCCGAGGGTGCACTCGCCGTGGCGCTCGCGATGCCGGGCGGCGAGCACGCCGCGGGCTTCCAGCCGGTCGACGGCGCCGTCGACCGGCTCGGTGTCCTCGACCTCGACACCCCGTCGGAGCTGGTCAACGGGTCCGTCGACCGGCTGCGGATCTTCGCCGGCTACGCCGGCTGGGGCGTGGGCCAGCTGCAGGCCGAGATCGAGGAGGGCAGCTGGTACGTCGTCCCTGGCGAGGCGGACGACGTCTTCCGCCACGACACCCGCGACCTCTGGCGTGAGGTGCTGCGCCGCCAGCCCGGCGACCTCGCGCTCCATGCCACCCGGCCGGCCGACCCGGGGCTCAACTGAGACCCCGGTGGTGTCGGGCCCACCCAGTGACCGAATAGGTTCCCACCGTGCGTTCGTTCCGGAGATCCTCCGCGCCGATCACCGTCGGTGACCGGCCGATCGAGGACTTCCCCACGCGGTTGGCCCAGCGCGCCGACAAGCGCGCGTTGGCCGCCGAGTCGCGCGACTGGCAGCTGGTCCGGTCCGTGCTGCAGCCGGCCGAGCGGCTGCGGGCCCGCGTCGCCGTACGGTTCCCGGACGAGCGCAACGCCGCCGGGCACACCTTCGTCACCGACCAGCGCGTCATGTTCGAGTTCCACGAGCGGGTGGTGTCGGTCGGGTTGGTCTATCTGGTGTTCGTCGGACGGCCGTCGTCAGGGCCGGGCGACTTCCTCATCGATGCGGTCGTGCCCGACGGTCCGGGCGCGGGCCGGTTCGCGACGACGATGCGGATCCGGGACACCGAGGCCTTCCACGACTTCTTCCCGACGCTCCTCGACGCGACCCGCGCGCTCGGGGCACAGCCGGAGGTGGACGCCTCGTGGGGTGCGCCACCGTCCCGGGCCGCGGCCGCCCGGGAGCCGAGGCCCGCTCCACAGCCAGCACCGTCACCGGCCCCCGCGGCGGCCCCGGCCGGCGGGCCCTCGGACGACGTGGTGCTGCAGACCCTGACGACCCTGCTCCGCCCGGACGAGACGGTGCTCGTGCAGGTGGACATGGTGCACAACTTCGGCTCCGAGTGGGTGCGGGTGCTCGCCACCGAGCGACGGCTGCTCGTCGTCGACGGGTCGGTGGTCTGGGTGGCGCTGCTCTCCGAGGTCACGCTGGTCGGCGTCGGAGGAGCGGGGACCCATCTGCGGCTGCTGGCCGAGTCGCTCGACGACTGGCGGGTGCTCGGTGGCCGCCGGATCGCCGTCGATCCGGCCGAGCAGCGGCGCCTGGTGGTGCGGGTCGCGGCCGACGAGGACGGCTATCGGCGGCTGCACGACCACCTCGAGCGCCACGCCGCCGCGACCGTGCCGGCGTGGCCACGGGCCGGCGAGGACGCGTCAGTCCTGCGGGTTGAAGAAGAGGCCGAGGGCGATTGACCAGATCACGTGCCAGACGTAGACGGCAGTGATGGTCTCCCAGCCGAAGTTCATCGAGAACGTGCCGGGCTCGATGCCGACGTCGGGCAGGTTGCCCGGCATCCACCAGCCCAGGCTGAGTGTGGCGAGCACCAGCCCCATGCCGAGGCTCCGCGCCAGGTTGCGCGCGGTGGTGAGGGTCTTGCCGAGCAGCGGGAAGATGATCAGCGCATAGCCCAGCGCGAAGACCATCCCGTTCATCGTGTGGAAGAGGTAGCCGACGAGCCACTGCGGGGTCTGGCCGTGGTCGGTGAGCAGCACGAGGCCGTTGAAGAAGGCGAAGTCCAGCTTCGGCAGCCCGAACATCGACATCCAGTAGCCGAACATGTCGGCGATGTGGACGGCAGCGATGCCGGCCACCAGTGCGCCGACGAGACGGTGCTTGTTGACGTACTGCGGCCACAGGCCGCCGGTCGTCTGCGACATCACGGCCGGCAGCTGCTGCGCCGTACCGGTGTAGGCGGGCTGTCCGGGCTGCTGCGTCGGCTGTTGGGCCGGCGTGCCGCCGAACGCGTCGTACTGCTGCGCCTGGCGCCGGGCGGCGATCTCCTCGGCGCTCGCGGCGTGGGTGGGGCGGCGGGGCGGGTTGTCCGGCATCTGCTTCTCCCTGACGCAGGGCTGGTCTGCTGCGGCCCCCGCGAGGCGGCGGAGACGAGCTGGTGGTGTCGCTGACCGGCCGCCCGCGAGCGGTCGGCGCACGCCAGCGTACTGGCCGACCGGTGTTGGCGCTGACGAGGGCGTACGGCGACGGACTCGACCGTCCGTGGGTGACGGCCGAACATGACGGGGGTCGAGGGGCGTCGCACACAGATCCCGCCACCCGTACACTCGGGCACGTGACCACCATCGGATTCTCGACAGACACGGACGTCCGCGAGGACCAGCGGACGCTGCCGACCGACGACGGTGACCACGAGCGCTTCTCGCACTACGTGGAGAAGGACAAGCTCACCGAGGCGATGGTGATGGGCACCCCGGTGCGGGCTCTCTGCGGGAAGATGTGGGTGCCCAGCCGGTCGCCGGAGAAGTTCCCGGTCTGCCCCACCTGCAAGGAGATCTGGGAGAACCTCTCCGACGACTCGGACGACGAGGAGTGACGGGGAAGGACTCCGCTGCCCCCCTCACCGCACTCGGCCCGGCCTGGCCGAAGCGCGCTGCCTGGGGGACGGCGCCGTCGCTGCGCGCCTGGCAGCAGGCGGCACTGACCGACTACCTCGACCGCGGCCCGCGTGACTTCCTGACCGTCGCGACGCCCGGCGCGGGCAAGACCACGTTCGCGCTCTCGGTCGCCTCCGAGCTGCTCGGCCGGCGCATCGTCGACCGGATCATCGTGGTCGCGCCCACCGAGCACCTCAAGCGCCAGTGGGCCGAGGCCGCGGCGCAGGCCGGGATGCCGATCGACCCGACGTACTCCGCCGGTGCCGGCAAGGTCTCCAGCGACTACGTCGGCGTCGCCGTCACGTACGCCGGCGTCGCGGTCAACCCGCTCGCGATGCGGATCCGCACCGAGCGCTTCAAGACGCTCGTGATCCTCGACGAGATCCACCACGCCGGCGACGCGCTCTCCTGGGGTGAGGGTGTGCGCGAGGCGTTCGAGCCCGCCGCGCGCCGGCTCGCGCTGACGGGTACGCCGTTCCGCTCCGACATCAACCCGATCCCGTTCGTCACCTACGCGCCCGGCCCGGACGGCGTCCCGCGGTCGGCCGCCGACTACACCTACGGCTACGCCCAGGCGCTCGCCGACCACGTGGTGCGGCCGGTGCTCTTCCTCGCCTACTCCGGCGAGATGCAGTGGCGCACCCGTGCCGGCGACGAGGTGGCCGCCAGCCTCGGCGAGCCGCTCACCAAGGACCTGACCGCCCAGGCGCTGCGCACCGCGCTCGACCCCGCCGGCTCGTGGATCCCGTCGGTGCTGCAGGCGGCCGACAAGCGGCTCTCCGAGGTCCGGCGCCACGTGCCCGACGCCGGGGGACTGGTCATCGCCACCGACCAGGACTCCGCGCGCGCCTACGCCAAGCTGATCCGGACGATCACCGGCGAGTCCGCCACCGTCGTGCTCTCGGACGAGAAGGCCGCGTCGAAGAAGATCAGCGAGTTCGCTCAGAACGACAGCCGCTGGATGGTCGCCGTACGGATGGTCTCCGAGGGCGTCGACGTCCCTCGCCTCGCCGTCGGCGTCTACGCCACCACCACCGCGACCCCACTGTTCTTCGCCCAGGCCATCGGCCGCTTCGTCCGCGCACGGGGCCGCGGCGAGGTCGCCTCGATCTTCCTGCCGTCGGTGGGGAACCTGCTCGGCTTCGCCGGCGAGCTCGAGGCCGAGCGAGACCACGTGCTCGGGAAGCCCAAGGACGCCGACGGCGACGCGGGCGCCCTCGAGGACGACCTGCTGGCCCGTGCCCAGGAGAGCGAGGCCGCCTCCGCGGAGGAGGACGCGCTGCCCTTCGAGGCGCTCGGCTCCGAGGCACGCTTCGACCACGCGCTCTACGACGGCGCGCAGTTCGGCCACGAGGGCGAGGTCAAGGTCGGCTCGGAGGAGGAGATGGACTTCCTCGGCATCCCCGGCCTGCTCGAGCCCGACC
>CAZJDU010000209.1:0-4158 GCA_964544855.1 uncultured Nocardioides sp. | reverse complement strand
GTCGTTGATGTGCAGAACGACTTTTGCCCGGGAGGTGCGCTCGCCGTGCCCGAACAGACCCCCCTCGACCCGGTCGGCACCCGCCATCAGGGCGAGCTCGGTCGCCGCCACCGCCGTGCCCCGGTCGTTGTGCGGGTGCAGGCTGATCGTGGAGTGCTCCCGACGGGTCAGGTGCCGCGAGAAGTACTCGATCTGGTCGGCGTAGGTGTTGGGCGTGGACATCTCCACGGTCGCCGGGAGGTTCAGGATGATCTCCCGGCCCTCCTCGGGCTGCCACACGTCGGAGACCTTCTCGCAGACCTCGAGCGCGAAGTCGGTCGGCGTCTGGGTGAAGATCTCCGGGCTGTACTGGTAGCCGAAGTCGGTGCCCGGCAGCAGCTGGTCGGCGTACTTCATCACCCACTCGGTGCCCTGCGTGGCGATGCCGATGCACTCGGCTTCGGAGACACCGAAGACCACCCGCTGGAAGAGCGGCGCGGTGGCGTTGTAGAGGTGCACGGTGCCCTTGTCGACGCCGACGAGCGACTGCACGGTGCGCTCGATCAGGTCCTCGCGGGCCTGGGTGAGCACGGAGATCCGGACGTCCTCGGGGATCCGGTCCTGCTCGATCAGCTGGCGGACGAAGTCGAAGTCGGTCTGGCTCGCCGCGGGGAAGCCGACCTCGATCTCCTTGTAGCCCATCCGGACCAGGAGCTCGAACATGGTCAGCTTGCGGTCGGGCGTCATCGGGTCGATGAGCGCCTGGTTGCCGTCGCGCAGATCGGTGGAGAGCCACCGCGGCGCGCGGGTGATGGTGCTGGCGGGCCAGGTGCGGTCCGGCACCGTCACCGGCTGGAACGCGGTGTAGCGATGGAACGGCATGCCGCTCGGCTGCTGGCTGGGAATGGTGGTCATGACTCCCTCGGCTGGGTCTCGATGAGGCGCCGGTGCGCAGTCGAACCTCCGCAGCGAGGGGTCCGGCTGATCAGACCTCGCTGCGGCCGCTAAGGAGCAGTGCGCGCATCATGACGGGCCTCAGGATACACGGCCGCTCACCTCGGAGCCACCGACGTCCGAACTGGCTCTAGCGGGGCGTCCTGCGAGCCCCCTAGGGTTGCTCGCCGTGGCGCGCGCGTACCTTCCCCCAAGCGGGCCGAGGCCCGACCGACCCGACGTCCTCCGGCTGCGAGTGCTCCGCCGCACCCAGCTGAGTCCGCACTTCTCCCGGGTGACCTTCGGGCGCGGCGACATCGGCCGGTTCACCCCCCGCGGCTACGACCAGTGGGTCCGGCTGCTCCTCCCGGCATCGCAGAGCTCGCTGGACCATGCCCCGCGAAGGCTCGGGCTGATCGGCCGGATCAGGTACCGCACCGTGCCACGGCCCGAGCGCCCGGTCATCCGCAGCTTCGCCGTGCGAGCCTTCCGGCCGCACGGTCCCGAGGGGCCGGAGATCGACATCGACTTCGTCACCCGGTCCGAGAGCGAGCGCGCCGGTCCGGCCACCCGGTTCGCACTCACCTGCTCCCCCGGTGACGAGGTGGGGATCATCGACCAGGGCACCGGCTTCGACCCGCCGTACGGCATCGACTCGTTCCTCTTCGTCACCGAGGAGTCCGGCCTGCCGGCGCTCGAGGCCGTGGTGGGCTCGCTACCGTCCGGCGCCACCGGCACCGCGCTGGTCGAGGTCCCCTCCCCCGCCGAACAGCGCGAGCTGACCTCGCCGCAGGGCCTCGAGGTGACCTGGCTGGTCCGCGAGTACGGCGCCACGCCGGGTGCTCTCGCGCTGCGCACGACGGTCGACGCCCCGCTGCCCTCGCGGGCGACCTACGCCTGGGTCGCGGGCGAGCGGGCCCTCGCGACCGGCGTACGGCGACACCTGCTGCGCAACGGTCTGCCGAAGGAGCGGATCGTGTTCTCCGGCTACTGGCGGGACGGCCACGCGGCCGGGTGAGCAGCTCAGGTGCACCCGTCACGGGGAGCCACGAACCCTCCTCGCCCCCTCATTAGGGTGGGGACATGGCTCGGCTGCTGATCGTCCACCACTCCCCCACGCCGACCGTGACCCGGCTGTCCGACGCGCTGATCGGCGGCGCCCAGGACGACGCCATCGACGGTGTCGACGTCGTCGTCCGCAGCGCGCTCGACGCCGCCTCGGAGCAGGGCGCCCAGGAGGTCCTGGCCGCCGACGGCTACCTGCTGGCGACGCCGGCGAACTTCGGCTACATGTCCGGAGCCCTGAAGCACTTCTTCGACTCGATCTTCCTGGCGGCCGGCGGGGCGCTGGCCGACGACGGGGCGGCCGCGCAGGTGCCGTCCGGCCGCAAGCCGTACGGGCTGCTGGTGCACGGGCGCTACGACACCACCGGGGCGGTGCGGTCGGTGCAGTCGATCATCCAGGCGCTGGGGTGGGTGCAGTCGGCCGAGGTGCTGGCCGTGCTCGGCGACGTGGGCGAGGCCGAGGAATCGGCCGCCTACGAGCTCGGCGCTACGATCTCCGCACTGCTGAGCAACTGACCCGTGACGCGGGCTCGACGACCTGGGAGGACCACGCACGTGAGGGGTGCCCGGACCGTGGCGGCCGCGGCCGCCGTCGGGTTGATCGCCGTCGGGTGCAGCAGTGAGCCGCAGGGACACAACACCGACCCCGACCTGATCGACGCGGTGGAGCCGCCGACGGTCGGGGACTGTCGGATGCTGACGCCGGACGACGTCGCGCAGGCGGCCAACGCGACCGAGGTCGTCGACTGCACCGAGCCCCACACGGCGGAGACGTTCCACGTCGTGGAGCTGCCGGAGAAGTTCGACGACACGTCGTACGACGACGGATCGGTCGGGGAGAAGGCCTACGAGGAGTGCTCGACGGCGTTCGCGCAGTTCGTCGGCGCCGACGAGAGCCTGGCGCTGCGCACCACCCTGAGCTGGGCCTGGTTCCGGCCGTCCCAGCGGGCCTGGAGCCAGGGCGCCCGCTGGCTGCGCTGCGACGTCGTCGGCGGGAGCGGTGATGTCGAGGCCTATCAGCGGCTCCCCAAGACGGCGAAGGGGATGCTGTTGGGCCGTCCGAAGGACCGCTGGCTGGCGTGCGCGTCGGGATCGGCCTTCCCCAGGGCCGAGAAGCAGCCGTGCTCGGAGCCGCACGACTGGCGCGCGGTCTCGACGATCGTCCTCGGCGAGCAGGACGACGGCTATCCCGGCGACGAGGTCGCCGAGAGCCGGTCCACGTCGTTCTGCGACAAGCAGGTGCAGGCCTGGCTGAACTACCCGGCGGAGTACGACTTCGGCGTCACTTGGTTCCACGAGGCCGAGTGGGAAGCCGGCAACCGGCGCTCGATCTGCTGGGCGAAGACCTCGGAGTAGGTCGTGACCGGGTCTCGTTCACGGAGACGTGCCCTCGCACTGCTGGCTGTGATCGTCCTGGCCACCGGGTGCAGCGGCGGTGAGGATCCGCCCGATCCGGCTCCGACCTCGAGCCAGCCGACGGCCACGGCCGAGCCGCCTCCCGCACCCGAGCGGGGCGCGTGCTACCGCCTCCGCTTCGCCGAGGCGCTCTCACCGACCGTCGAGCGGCCCGCGCGGCCCTGTCGGCGACCGCACACCTCCGAGACCTATCGCGTGGGCACCCTGGACCTGGTCAGCGACGGTCACCTCCTGGCGGTCGACTCCGAGCAGGTGCAGCGACAGCCGGCGACCGCGTGCCCGCGAGCGCTCCCGCGGTTCGTCGGTGGTGACCAGGCGGCGCTGCGGCTGAGCATGATCCAGCCGGTGTGGTTCACCCCGACCCTCGCGGAGGCGGACGACGGTGCGGACTGGTTCCGCTGCGACGCCGTCGTGCTCGCCGCTCACCGCTCGCTCGCCGAGCGCACCGGCAGCCTGCGCGGCGTGCTGGCCCGGGAGGCGGGCTCCGACCAGTACGCCATGTGCGGCACAGCGGCTCCGGACGCCGACGAGTTCCAGCGGGTGGTCTGCTCGGAGCGCCACCGCTGGCGCGCGGTGGCGGTGGTCGAGTTCGAGGCGCGTGGCTATCCGGGCGAGGCCAACGCCCGTCAGCGGGGCCAGTCCCGTTGCGAGGACGCCGGGCTGGACTACGCCGACGACCCGCTCGACTACGAGTGGGGATATGAGTGGCCCACCCAGGCCCAGTGGCGTGCCGGCATGACCTACGGCCGCTGCTGGGTCCCCGAC
>CAZJDU010000208.1:0-4180 GCA_964544855.1 uncultured Nocardioides sp. | reverse complement strand
TGAGGAAGATGTTGTAGTCCACGCCGAGCGCGACGAGGAAGAGGAACGCCAGCAGGGGCACGCCGACGTCCATCGCCGAGAACCCGAAGACGCCGCTGTAGATCCACCACGACGTGCCGAGGGCGGCGAAGAACGTGCCGACCACGGTGGCGACCAGGAGCACCGGCGCCACGACCGAGCGCAGCAGCAGCACCAGCCCGACGATGACGAGCCCGAGGATCAGCGGGATCAGCAGGCCGCGGTCGCGCTCGGCGGCGGCGCGCTCGTCGACGGACTGTGCCTCGGTGCCGCCGACCCAGGTGTCGGGGAAGTCAGCCAGCGCCCCGCGCAGATCGACCACCGCGTCCTCGGCCGCAGCGGAGCTGCTCGGGGTGTCGAACACCACCGCGAGGCGAGTGAGGCCGCCGTCCTGCCCGGTCGGGCGGACCGACTCCACCGTGTCGACCTGCTCGATCGCGCCGGTCACTTCGCCCGGCGCGCTGCCGGTGACGACGACCGCGGGGTCGACGGTGCCGGCGGGGAACGACTCGCCGAGCCGGTCGGCGGCGCTGATCGACTCCGGGGTGTCGAGGAACTGCTCGGAGACGGGCAACCCCTGCTGGATCTGGGTGACCGAGGTGCCGAGCACCGCGACCAGCAGCACCGCGGCCAGCGCGAAGCCGCGCGGACGGCGCGCGACGGTGGTGCCGAGCCGCCGCCACGCGGACGTGCGCGACTCCACCAGCGGCTGCTGGCCCACCCGGGGCACGAGTGGCCAGAACACCCAGCGCCCGAAGAGCACCAGTGCGCACGGCAGCACCAGGAGTGCGTACGACGCCGCGATCACGACGCCGACCGCGCAGGCCAGCCCGAGGCCGCGGGTCGTCGGCACCACCGAGAGCAGCAGCGTCAGCAGCCCGAGGGTGACCGTCGTCGCGCTGGCCAGCACGGCCTCGAACGTGCCGCGCACGGCGGTCGCCATGGCGACGTACCGGTTGTGCTGGGCGCGCAGCTCGTCGCGGTAGCGGCTGATCAGCAACAGGGCGTAGTCGGTGCCGGCACCGAAGACGAGCACGCTGAGGATGCCGATGGTCGACTCGTCCCAGGTGACGTCGAAGGTGGCGAGCACGTGCGTCGCGGAGGCCGCGGCGACCTGGTCGGCGAGGCCGACCACGAGCAGCGGGACGATCCACAGCAGCGGGCTGCGGTAGGTGATGATCAGCAGCAGCGCGACGATCGTCGCGGTGGCGGCGAGCAGCGTGATGTCGGCGCCCTCGAAGACGCCGGCCAGGTCGGCCTCGATCGCGGCCGGCCCGGTGACCTGGGCGGTCACCCCGTCGGGTGCCTGCTCGTCGAGGAGGACGCGCATCGCCTCCACGGTGTCGGCGGTCTCCGTGGCGCCCTCCACGCCGATCGGTACGACGCCCAGCGCGGCGGTGCCGTCGTCGCTGGGTCGCAGCCCCTGCTGGTCCTGGCCGTCCGGCGGACCGCCGGCGGCCCCGCTGGCGTCGGTGGCGCTCGCGACGGCCTGGCCGTAGAGAGCGGTGAGCTCGCCCCGGACCAGGTCGGGGGAGAGCTGTCCGTCGTCGGCGGTGAAGAGGACGATGGCCAGCGACGAGTCGCTGCTGCCGAAGTCCTCACCCAGGTCGGCGACGACGGTGGAGTCGTAGCCGTCGGGCAGGTTGTCGGTCGCCGACGGGGTGCGGTCCGCCTCGCCGATGACGCCGATCAGCAGCCCGGACAGCGCCAGGGCGATGAGCGAGACCGCGACGGCGACCGGCGGTCGCAGCAGCCGGCGGGTGCGGGTGGGGGCATCGGCGGTGCCGGTGGCTTCGGCGGACGGTGACGACACGCTCGGCTCCTCGCTAAACTGTGATGTCTCGGGAAGTAAGTAAGCAACTTAGTAAGTTGGTGAGGAAAATCCAACCCGGTGATGCTCCTGGCGTCGATGGGGCGCCGTCGTCGGACGAGATCGCGGAGGCGATGGCGAGCTCCACGCTGCGCCTCCTGCGCCGGCTGCTCGACGTCTCGCAGCAGTCGGCGCCGGTCGTGGCGCGGCGCGCCGACCTCAGCCACCACGAGCTGTCGGCGATGGAGCTGCTCACCCGCCAGCCGCTCGGTCCGGGTGAGCTCGGCCGCCATCTCGGCGTGAGCTCGGCCGCGGCGTCCGGGATCGTCGACCGACTCGTCGCCCGGGGGCACGTTCGACGCGAGCCGCACGAGGCCGACCGGCGCCGGACCCAGGTGGTCGTCACCGACACCGGGCGCGCCGACATCCTGGGACACCTGCTGCCGATGTTCCTCGCGCTCGACGCGCTCGACCGCGGGCTCACGCCGGAGGAGCGAGCCGTGGTCGATCGCTATCTGACCGGTGCGATCGCGGCTGTCGAGCGCATCCTGTGACCGGGCGCGCTCGGAATACCGCCGGGCGGGGGCGCGTTGGAATCGGTCAGGAACCCCCTGGGGGGTTATCGTGGTCACGAACGGGAGGAGCCGTGATGGAGGACTTCACGATGCGCCGGGTGGTCTCGGCGCCGTACGACGAGACGGTGGAGCGCGTGCGGGGGCTGCTCGGTGACGCCGGGTTCGGCGTCCTGACCGAGATCGACATCCGCGCGACCCTGGCGACCAAGCTGGGGGTGGAGGTGCCGCCGCGGATCATCCTCGGCGCCTGCCGACCGCAGCTGGCCCACCGTGCGCTCGAGGGCGACCCGCGCGTCGCGACCCTGCTGCCGTGCAACGTCGTGGTCGCCGCCCGTGGCGACGACGCCAGCGAGGTCGAGGTGCTCGACCCGGATGCGATGACGACGTTCACCGATGACCCCACGGTCGCTGAGGTGGCGACCGAGGCACGCGAGCGACTGGCCGGGATGCTGGCGGCGCTCGACGAGAGCGAGGAGACAGCATGAAGCTCGAGCAGGACGACGTGAAGCCGGTGATCACCCGCATGAAGCGCGCCCACGGCCACCTCGCCACGGTGATCCGGATGCTGGAGGAGGGCGCCGAGTGCGAGGACGTCGTCACCCAGCTCGCGGCCGTCAACAAAGCGCTGGGCCGCAGCGGCTACGCGCTGGTCGCCACCGGGCTGCAGCACTGCCTGGAGACCGGCGGACCGGACAGCGTCGACACCAAGAAGATGGAGAAGATCTTCCTCTCGCTCGCCTGACCTGGCGCTCAGGACTGCCCGGCGGCGAACCGCGCGACGTGCTCGGCGATCGCGGGCGCCTGGTCCTCCTGGAGGAAGTGCTTCGCGGGCACGCGGATGATCGCGTCGAGCCCGGCGGCGCGTCGTACCGTCTCGCCGTGGCGGTCGATCCGCAGCGCCGGGTCCTGCGCACCCCAGATCACCTGCACCGGGTAGGCCTCGGAGCCGACGGCGGCGCGATAGCGGTCGCGCTTGGCGGTGGTGAGCTCGAACCCGCGCATGATCCGCAGGAGCGCACGGCCGCCGTCGCCGCGCCGGACCAGCGCGAGGTGCGCGTCGAGCTCGTCGTCGGTGACCGCCCGGACATCGGCGATGCCCTGTCGCCGCATCAGCCAGCGGAAGGCCGGCCGGTTGAGCGAGCGGACCCAGACCGGACCGACCCCCCGCATCGCGAGCGGCGCCATCGACCACGGACGTCGGAAGGCGTCGGCGTCGACGAGCGTGTTCAGCACGGTGAGCGACGCCACCCGGTCCGGCATCGCCGTCGCGAGCTCGAAGCCGACCGGCCCGCCGATGTCGTGCACGACCAGGTGGAACCGGTCGAGCCCCAGCGCATCGACGGCCTCGACCAGCCACCGGCCCAGGCCGCTCCAGGTGTAGTCGAAGTCCGTCGGCCGCTCGGCCAGCCCGAGGCCCGGCAGGTCGACTGCGACCCCCCGTAGCCCGCGGGCCGCGAGCTCGGGCACCACCCTGCGATAGAGGTACGACGACACCGGCACCCCGTGCAGGCAGAGCACGGGTGGCCCCTCCCCGTCGTCGAGGGCGAAGCTGCGGACGCCCTCGGCCGTGAAGTAGTGCCCCCGCTGCTCATGACGGGCGAGCTCGTCCGATGCCGACATGCCCCGACTCTGGCACACAACGGCCGCACGGTGGTCGACGTGTGAGGAGCCCTGGACGAGCCTCGAAACCCCCGTCGCCGCCCGCAGGTCTCGGTGCGGGGTCTGCGGAGTCGGAAGGTCGTGGTCGCCGCGGTCGTCTGGTCGCGGTACTCGGTTG
>CAZJDU010000207.1:2280-4220 GCA_964544855.1 uncultured Nocardioides sp. | reverse complement strand
GCTCCTCGTCAGCCGGCTCCTCGTCGCCGGCAGCCACCTGCGCAGCCGCCTCGGCGATCGCGGCGTCGGTGATCTCCATGTCGGTGATCTCCGCGTCCTCGGCCGTCTCGTCCGAGGTCTCGACAGGCTCGACCACCGACTCCTCGGTGTCGTCTGCGCCGTCGTACTGCTCCGTCACGTCCTGCTCCATCCTGCTCACGAGTCGCCAGCGCCGCCGAAGATCTGGAACACCAGCTTGCCGAACCCGAGGTCCAGCAGGGTGACGATCGCGATCATCACCATCACGAAGACCATGACGACGAAGAAGTAGGTCACCAGCTGGTCCTGGGTCGGGTAGACCACCTTGCGCAGCTCCGCGATGACCTGCCGGAGGAACGTCACCGGGCCGGTGCGCTTGCCCGCGTCGTCGGACTTGCGACCCCCGCGGACCGCCTTCGCGTCCGACACGCTGCTCACCTCTCGCTTGCTACTCGTCCGTCACATCTCTCGCAGGGCACGAGGGACTTGAACCCCCAACCTTCGGTTTTGGAGACCGATGCTCTGCCAATTGAGCTAGTGCCCTCCGACGGCTGCCCGGTCTCCGCTACCCATGAGGGCGCGACTCACCTTGTGGGAAAGCCACCAGTGGTGGAGTCTACGCACTCAGCCCAACGGCCACCAATCCGGACCGGACCCGGCGGGCCTCTCCGGGCCGGGGCCGCCGTGCGGGACCCCTGCACCCCTACGATGTGGCGATGCGGGATCTGCACGCGTTGCCCAAGGCGCACCTGCACCTGCACTTCACCGGGTCGATGCGGCACGAGACGCTGCTCGAGCTCGCCCAGCGCGACGGGATCCACCTCCCGGACCCGCTCGTCCACGACTGGCCGCCGCAGCTCTCGGCGCAGGACGAGAAGGGCTGGTTCCGGTTCCAGCGGCTCTACGACGTGGCCCGGTCCGTGCTGCGCACCGAGGGCGACGTACGACGCCTGGTGCTCGAGGCCGCGGAGGACGACGTCGCCGACGGGGGCCGGTGGCTGGAGATCCAGGTCGACCCGAGCGGGTACGCCGCCCGCTTCGGCGGCATCACCGCCTTCACCGACCTGGTGCTGGACGCGACCCGCGAGGCGTCGGCACGCACCGGGCTCGGCATCGCGGTGGTGATCGCGGCCAACCGCACCCGCCACCCGCTCGACGCCCGCACCCTGGCCCGGCTGGCGAGCAAGTACGCCGACCGCGGCGTGATCGGGTTCGGCCTCTCCAACGACGAGCGCCGCGGCTCGACCCGCGACTTCGCCCGTGCCTTCGAGATCGCCGAGCGGGCCGGGCTGCTGCTGGCGCCCCACGGCGGCGAGCTGTGCGGCCCGGAGCACATCGCGACCTGCCTGGACGCCCTGCACGCCGGGCGGCTCGGCCACGGGGTGCGCGCCGCGGAGGACCCCGACCTGCTCGCCCGGATCGTCGACGCCGGGATCCCCCTGGAGGTGTGCCCGGTGTCGAACGTGTCGCTCGGCGTCTACTCCGACCTCACCTCGGTCCCGCTGCCGACGCTGCTCGACGCGGGGGCCACCGTGGCACTCGGGGCCGACGACCCGCTGCTCTTCGGCTCCCGGCTGGCCGGTCAGTACGCCACGATGCGCGCGGCGCACGACCTGGACGACGCGCGGCTGGCCGAGCTGGCACGGATGTCGTTCCGCGCCAGCAGGGCGCCGAACGATGTCACCAAGCAGGCACTCGCCGATATCGACGCCTGGCTGTCCGGGCCGGAACCCGGGTGGGACAGACTGGGGCGGTGACGAACCAGCCGCCGTACCCGCCGCCCGGGCCCGACGACTCCCCCGAGCCGCAGCGACCACTCCCGGACGACCCCTCCGCGGCCCCGGAGCCGCCGACGCAGCCGGCCGGAGGCCAGCAGCCGCCGTACGGCCAGCAGCCGCCGTACGGTCAAGAGAATCCCTACG
>CAZJDU010000207.1:0-2180 GCA_964544855.1 uncultured Nocardioides sp. | reverse complement strand
GGCCAGCAGCCGCCGTACGGCCAGCAGCCGCCGTACGGTCAAGAGAATCCCTACGGCCAGCAGTCCCCGTACGGCCAGCAGGAGCAGCCACCGTACGGCCAGGTGCCCTACGGCGGCGCGCCGTACCAGCCGTACCAGAGCCCGCCGGTCTCGCCGGGAGCGGGCTCGCCGTTCCGGCAGTCCCACAGCGGCGCCACCACCGGCATGGTGCTCGGCATCGTCAGCATCGTCGCCGCCGTGATCGGCACCTGCGCCTGCGGCTTCCTCGGCGGCGTGGGCGTGCTGCTCGGTCCGTTCGGGATCTGGCAGTCGCTCAAGGCGCGGCGCGAGATCGACGCCGACCCCGACCGCTACGACAACCGCGGCCACGCCGCCACCGGACTGGTGTGCGGCATCGTCGGGACGGTGCTCGGAGCCCTGGTCCTGGTGGGGTCCGTGGCGCTGCTCCTGCTCGTCGGTCTCTCCGAGTCGTCGACCTACTGAGCCGCGCTCAGAGCACGCAGCCGACCAGCACCGGCTCGTTCACCAGCTCGATCCCGTACGTCGCCCGCACGCCGTCCCGCACCTCGCGGGCGAGCCCGAGCAGGGCGTCGGTGCTCCCGCCACCGCGATGGGTCAGCGCGAGCGTGTGCTTGGTCGACAGCGACACCGTGCCGTCGCCCGCCGCCGGCCGGTGCCCCTTGCCGAAGCCGGCCCGGTCGATCAGCCACGCCGCGCTGGTCTTCACCAGGTCCGGGTCCGCGGTCGGGAAGGCCGGAGCGCCGTCGGGGACCGCGCCCGCCGGCACGATCGGGTTGGTGAAGAACGACCCGGCGCTCCACGTGTCGTGGTCCGCCGGGTCGAGCACCATGCCCTTGCCGCGACGCAGCCCGAGCACGGTCTCGCGCACCGCGGCCAGCGGCACGCGTCCACCCGGCTCGACGCCGAGCGTGCGGGCGAGCTCGGCGTAGGCGACCGGCGCACCCAGGTCACCGACCCGGAACTGGAAGGTCACCGACAGCACCAGGTGACCACCGCCCTGGGCGTCGTACCGGTCGGTCTTGAACCGTGAGGTGCGATAGCCGAAGCCGCAGTCGGCGACGGCGAACGTGCGGACCCGTCGCTCCCGACGGTCCCAGACCCGCACCGAGGCGATGGTCTGGCTGACCTCCTGGCCGTAGGCGCCGACGTTCTGGATCGGCGTGGCGCCGACCGACCCCGGGATGCCGGACAGCGCCTCGATGCCGACCCAGCCGCGCTCGACCGCGGTGGCGACCAGGGCGTCCCAGTCCTCGCCCGCGGCAGCGGTGACCATCACGCCACCGCAGGTGGGGTCCTCCCCGTCGTGGTCGGCGACGACGCCGCGGGTCGCGACCTCCACCACGGTGCCCGGGAAGCCCGCGTCGGCGACCACGAGGTTGCTCCCGCCACCGAGCACGAGCACCGGCTCCCCCGCCTCGTCCGCAGCGGCGACCGCGGCGACCAGCTCGTCCTCGGTGGTGGCGCGCACCCAAGCACGCGCCGGACCGCCGAGCCGCAGCGTGGTGTGGTCGGCCAGCACGTGCTCAGCGGGCACGCACGACCGCCTTCGGCGCGCCGAGCACCTTCTCCTCGCCGCAGGTGACCTCGAGCGCCAGCGTCGCCAGCCCGTCGGCGACGCCCTTGACCGAACCCGCGACCCGGACCTCGGCCCCGCCGTCGGCGGGCACGACGACCGGTGCGGTGAACTTGCAGCCCAGGTCGACCACCTCGGCGTCGTCGGTCCACGTCGCGACCGCCCGGGCGACCAGCGCCATGGTGTACATGCCGTGGGCGATCACGCCGGGCAGCCCGACCGCGGTCGCGACGCCCTCGTCCTGGTGGATCGGGTTGTGGTCGCCGCTCGCGCGCGCGTAGGCGACCAGGTCCTCGCGTGTGACGACGTAGGTCTGCGGGGGCAGCTCAGCCCCGCTCTCGAGGGTGGTCACGCGTCCTCTCCTCCCCGGTGGACCAGCGTCGCGCTCGCCGTACAGACGACCTCGCCGGCGGCATCGGTGATCTCACTCGTCGTGGCGACGATGTCGGCGCCGCCGAGCTGGCGCACCTTGCCCACCGTCAGCGCCGCCCGCAGCTCGTCGCCGACCTGCAGCGGGCGGACGTAGGAGAACTTCTGGTCGCCGTGCACGATCCGCGACAGCTCGACCTGCTCGGCGTCGAGGAAG
>CAZJDU010000206.1:0-4267 GCA_964544855.1 uncultured Nocardioides sp. | reverse complement strand
CATCAACCACCGCGTGGAGGGTCCGGACGTCAGCGGTCGCGGGCGGCGAGGACCTGCTCGCGGAGGATGTCGGCGTGACCGCAGTGCTGGGCGAGCTCGCGCAGCACATGGAGGAAGACCCACCGCAGTGGCAGCGGGCCCCGGCGGTTGCCGGGGAGGAGGTCATCGAGGCCGAGTGGCGTCGTGCGGGCGCGCGAGGCCGCGCAGACCCGATCGTAGGTCGCCACCACGGAGCCGATGGTGTCGTCCGGCGCGAGGTCGAACGACTCGTCCGGCCCGGCCGGGATGCCGATCTCCTCACGCGTCCGACCGGTGATGGCCTCGTCGAACCAGACCTGCTCGACGAACGTCGCGTGCTTGACGAGGCCCAGCAGTGTGGTCTTCGACGGGACGAGCGCCACCCGTGCCTCATCCTCCGTCAGTCCACCGAGGGAGTCGGCGAGAGCCCGCCGGTGGTCGTCGATGAAATGGTCGAACTGCCGCCGCACGTCGGCGCTGTAGACGAGCGGGTCCTGGGTACTCACTGAGGCAGCGTAGTGCTCAGCGGCCGCGTCGCCACACCACCATCGATCCGCTCGGCGGCGGTGTGTGCAGCACCGGGAGGTTGCCTCCCGACTCCTGGGTCGGCTGCGACTGTGGGTGCAGCGCCTGCCTCAGTGCCTCGCGGGTCGCCTCGAGCTCGGCCACCAGCTCCTCGTTGCGGGCACGCAGCGCGACCACGGTGTGCTCGAGGTCGAGGATCCGGCGTACCCCTTCGATCCCGATGCCGGCGCCGGTCAGGTCGGCGATCTGCTGGAGCAGCTCGATGTCACGGGCGGAGTAGCGCCGTCCGCCACCGGGCGCGCGCCCGGGAGTGATGAGCCCCAGCCGCTCGTAGGTGCGCAGTGTCTGCGGGTGCAGACCACTCAGCTCCGCCGCCACGCTGATCACGAAGACGGGAGCGTCGGGCGCCGGGTCCGGCCGCGGCGTACGACGGGTGGCCATGGTCGCCCTCACGCCTCCTCGGGCTCGAACAGCTTGCTGCGCAGCGGGGTCGACGCCGTGGCGGCAGCATAGGCCTCCAGCGCCTCGCGGGCGCCGTCGGTCAGCGTGGCGGGCACCTGCACCTCGACCGTGGCGAGCAGGTCGCCGTGGCCGCCACCCGACTTGGGCGCACCCTTGCCGCGCACCCGGAAGGTGCGGCCGGTGGGCGTGCCGGCAGGGATCCGCACCGTGACCGGTGCGCCACCCAGCGTGGGCACCTTGACCTCGGCGCCGAGGGCCGCCTCCGGGAAGGAGATGGGCACGTCGACGGTGAGGTGGTCGCCCTTGCGGCCGAAGACCCGGTGCCCGGAGACCTTCACGGTGACGTAGAGGTCGCCCGCCGGGCCACCGTTCTCCCCCGGAGCGCCCTTGCCGCGTAGCCGGATCCGCTGTCCGTCCTTCACACCGGCCGGGATCTTGGCCTGGATGGTGCGGGTGTTGCGGCCCTGACCGGAGCCGTGACACGTGGGGCACGGCTCGTCGTAGACCAGCTGCCGGCCACCGCAGGCGGGGCAGGTCTCGTTCATCGAGAACGCCCCGCCCAGCGACGCGACGACGTAGCCGCTGCCCTCACAGGTCGGGCAGACGTGGGGACTGGTGCCCGGCTTGCCGCCGGTGCCCGAGCAGGTCGGGCACGCACTGTCGGTGGCGAGGCGCAACGAGACCGTGACGCCCTCGAGCGCGTCGGTGAAGCCAACCGTCGCCGTGGTCTCCAGGTCGCCACCCCGCGTGGGCCGTGGCGCCCGGCGGCGGCCACCGCCGCCGCCGAAGAGGTCGCCGAACAGGTCGCCGAAGCCGCCGCCCCCGCCGCGCTCGCGCATCAGGTCCTCGAGGTTGACGCCTCCGCCGCCGGCTGCCCCGGAGAAGCCGCCGAAGCCACCGGGGAAGCCGCCCTGGGCGAACATCTCCCGCGCCTCGTCGTACTTCTTGCGCTTCTCGGGGTCGCCGACGACGTCGTAGGCCTCCGCCACCGCCTTGAACCGGTCGTGCTTGGCGGTGTCGTCGGGGTGCGAGTCAGGGTGGTTCTCACGCGCGAGCTTGCGGTAGGCCTTCTTGATCTCGGCCGCGGACGCCGACTTCGCCACGCCCAGCTCTGCGTAGTAGTCCTTGGTCGCCCACTCGGGGCGGATGTCCTGCTGCTCGCTCACGCGCGCCTCCCTTCTACTTCGTGGTGATCACTCGGTCTCGACGGCGTCCTCGGCCGGGTCGACGACGAGCACCTGCGCCGCCCGCACGACCCGGTCGCCGATCCGGTAGCCGGCCTTGGCGATCACCTTGCAGGTGGTCACCTCGACCTCCGGGTCGGTGCCGATGTGCGAGAGCGCCTCGTGCACGGTCGGGTCGAACTCGTCGCCCTCGGCGCCGAACTTCACCAGCCCGACGCCGCTGACGACGCGCTCGAGCTGGTCGGCGACCTCCTTGAAGCCGCCCTCCAGCTCGCCGTGGTCGCGGGCCCGGTCGATGGTGTCGAGCACCTCGACGATCGGGGTGAGCGCGGCGTACGTCGCGTTCTCGCGGATCAGCTCACGGTCGCGCTCGACCCGCCTCTTGTAGTTGACGTACTCCGCCTGCAGCCGCTGCAGGTCGAGGGTGCGCTCGGCGAGCGCCTGCTGGGTCTCGGCGAGCGGGTCCGCCTCGCCCGCCGCCTCAGCGGCGGGCTCAGCGGTCTCGTCGGGACCCTCGACCTCGTCGACGTCCTGGGGCTCCAGCGGAGCCCCCTCCTCGACCATGTCGTCGACGCCGCTCGTCTCCGGGTCGTGGTCGGACGCCGTCACTTGGACTCGCCCTCGCCCGGCTCCTCGTCGACGATCTCGGCCTCGACCACGTCGTCGTCGCTCTCGCCGGTGGCGCCGGTCGAACCGCCCGCAGCGGACTCGTCGGCCTCGGCGGCGGCGTACATCGCGGCGCCCATCTTCTGGCTGGACTCGCCGAGCTTGGTGACGCCGGCGTTGATCTCCTCAGCCGTCGCCTCCTCGTTCTCCAGCACCTTCTTGAGCGCCTCGACGTCGGCGGTGACCTCGGTCTTCACGTCGTCCGGGAGCTTCTCACCGTTGTCGGTGATGAACTTCTCGGTGGTGTAGACCAGCTGGTCGGCCTGGTTGCGGGCCTCGACGGACTCGCGCCGCGCGGCGTCCTCGGCGGCGTACTGCTCCGCCTCCTTGACCATGCGGTCGATCTCGTCCTTGCCGAGCGCCGAGCCGCCCGAGATCGTCATCGACTGCTCCTTGCCGGAGGCCTGGTCCTTCGCCGTGACGTGGACGATGCCGTTGGCGTCGATGTCGAAGGGGACCTCGATCTGCGGCACGCCCCGCGGCGCCGGCGGCAGACCGGTCAGCTCGAAGTTGCCGAGCGGCTGGTTCTGCGCCCACATCGGGCGCTCACCCTGCGCGACCTTGATCTCCACCGACGGCTGGTTGTCGTCGGCGGTGGAGAAGATCTCGCTGCGCTTGGTCGGGATCGTGGTGTTGCGCTCGATCAGGGTGGTCATCACGCCGCCCTTGGTCTCGATGCCGAGGCTCAGCGGGGTGACGTCGAGCAGCAGCACGTCCTTGACCTCGCCCTTGAGCACACCGGCCTGCAGGGCCGCACCCACCGCGACGACCTCGTCGGGGTTGACACCCTTGTTGGGCTCCTTGCCGCCGAGCAGCTCCTTGACCAGCTCGGTGACGGCCGGCATCCGGGTCGAGCCGCCGACGAGCACGACGTGGTTGATGTCGCCGACCTTGACGCCGGCGTCCTTCAGCACGGACTGGAACGGCGACCGGGTGCGCTCGAGCAGATCCGCGGTGAGCTTCTGGAACTCGCTGCGCGACAGCTTCTCCTCGAAGTGCAGCGGGCCGGCCTCGCCGTGGGTGATGTAGGGCAGGTGGATCGTGGTCTCGCTGGAGGAGGACAGCTCGATCTTCGCCTTCTCCGCGGCCTCCTGGAGGCGCTGGGCGGCGATCTTGTCGGCGGCGAGGTCGACGCCGTTGTTGTCCTTGAACTTCTTGACCATCCACTCGACGACCTTGTTGTCCCAGTCGTCACCACCGAGGTGGTTGTCACCGGAGGTGGCCTTCACCTCGACGACGCCCTCACCGATCTCCAGCAGCGAGACGTCGAAGGTGCCGCCGCCCAGGTCGAAGACGAGGATGGTCTGGTCCTCACCCTTGTCGAGCCCGTAGGCCAGCGCGGCCGCGGTCGGCTCGTTGACGATGCGGGAGACGTTGAGGCCCGCGATCTCGCCGGCCTCCTTGGTGGCCTG
>CAZJDU010000205.1:0-4314 GCA_964544855.1 uncultured Nocardioides sp. | reverse complement strand
GCCATCGCACCCATCTGGTGACGCTCACGACGCCGCAGATCGGTGATTCCAGGCTCAGCAGCGATGGATCACGGCGGTGCGCCGCGCGGCGTCGCCGTACCGTCGCGCCGCGGTGCGGTTCGGGATCACCACCGAGGCGCCGCCGACGTTGCCGATCCCCCCGGGGACCACGCAGCCGGTGATCTTCCGCGGGTCCACCTGGGCGACCGCGTGAGCGAGCTTGAAGAGCTCCTGCGGCGGCAGGTCGGTGTGCAGGTGCCGCAGCACCGACAGCACGCCACCCTCGATGAACCCCGGCTGGCCGGCGCGCTGCGCCACCTTCTGCTGGATGCCCCGGAGCACCCGCTGCTGGTTGGCCGAACGGTCGAAGTCGCCGCCGGGCAGTGACTTGCGGATCCGCCCGAACGCCGTCGCGCCGTGCCCGTTCACCCGGAACGTCCCCTTGTCGAACCCCTGCGGCCAGAGACTCGAGTCGGAGAAGAACCGTGGGTTCCGGATCCGGATCCCCCCGATCGTGTTCACCATCTCCCGCAGGCCCTGGAACCGGGTCACGAAGACGTAGTCGGGCTGGATCCCGACCAGTCCGCCCACCGCGCGGCCGAGCAGCTGCGGACCGCCGTAGAAGAGCGCGGCGTTGACGCGGTTGGAGCCCACGCCCGGGATCGACACCCAGCTGTCGCGCGGGATCCCGATGGTGGTCGCCGCCCCGGTCCGGGTGTTCATGCCGACCAGCTGCAGCGCGTCGCCGCGGGTGCGGAGCATGTCCTGACCACGGCGGGCGTCGGAGCCGACGGCGAGGATCCACACCGTGTCCGGGTGGACGTCGACGCCGTCGACCTTCTCGTAGGACACCAGCGCCATCCGGGCCGGCGCCGGGCTGCTGTCGGGCACCAGCACCGCGGCGACGGCGAGGACGACGGCCAACGCGACACCGCGGACGACCGAGCGCCCCATCGTGGTGGGTCTCATGTCCCGCTCCTCACCTTGTCGCGACGGACGTCGAAGCCGAACACCCGCCAGCCGCTCCTCGTCCGGGCGGGCGTCAGCAGCACCCGCCCCCGGACCCGGTCGGTGCGCTCCACGTCGCCCGACAGCTCCAGGACGAGGGTGACGCGGGCGGTCGCCCCCGCCGGCTTGCGGCCCGGTGCCAGCACGTCGACGGTCACCGTGCGCTTGACCGCCTCGACCGTGTCGACCCGGTCACCGACCTTGGCATTGCTCATCGTCGCCGACTGCCGGCGAGCGAGCCGCGCTGCACCCTTCGTGAACCCCGGGAACGCGTCGGCGAAGTCGGAGCGCGGGTACTCGCCTGCGACGTACGCCGCGTCCCACCACCGGTCGACGGCGGCGGCGACCTGGTCGCGTGCCTTGCGGCGCCCGGCACGGTCGAGCCGGCCGGTCACCGTGCCCATCCGCACCGTGGTCTCGACGGCCGGGGCGGTCGTGGCGGTGCTGCTGGCGCTGGCCCGGGGCGCGGGCTCAGCGGGACTGTCGTCACCCGAGCAGCCGGACAGCAGGGCGAGCGCGACCGCCGCCGCCGCGCACCCGGCCATGATCTTCGTCACGTTCACACCCCGCCTCGTCTTCGGTCCGCGGCCTCGCACCCGCCGCACGATCCCCCCGAGCGTGCCACGCTCGTCACAGCGAGCCCCAAACGGTGGTCCGGACCCGGCATTTCTCACCCGAGGGGTCTAGCCTGGGTCCCGACGCCCGCCGAGGGGCGCGGGCACAGCGATCAGTCATCGGAAGAGGCGAAGCGAGTCGTGGCGCAGTCGTCAGGCCAGCAGTCCAGCACAACCACAGATTTCGGGGCCAACGAGTGGCTCGTCGAAGAGATGAAGGAACGGTTCGACGCTGATCCGGACAGCGTCGATCCGGCATGGGCGGCCTACTTCCGGGGCGAGACCGATCCGACCACGCAGCAGACCGTGAGCAACGGCCGGTCGACCGACGCACAGCAGCCTGCGCCGTCCCAGCAGTCCGCCCCCCGGGCGCCGCAGTCCACCGGGTCGACGCCCCCGGCCGACCGGACCGCGTCCCCCGCGAAGGAGGCGTCCGCCCCCCAGTCGTCGGCAGCGGCGCCGGCCCCCGATGCGTCCCCGGCGCCCGCCCGGGCGAAGGAGCCGGCCCGGGCTCCGAAGCAGAAGGCCAAGCCCACGCCGAAGGAGTCGCCGGCCCCCGTCCCGGCCGACGCCAGCGACGAGCCGACGTACAGCGTGCTGCGCGGCATCCCGGCGGCCACCGCGAAGAACATGGACGTCTCGCTCACGGTGCCGACGGCCACCTCGGTCCGCGACGTCCCGGTGAAGCTGCTCTGGGACAACCGGATCGTCATCAACAGCCACCTCGCCCGCGCGCGCGGTGGCAAGGTCTCCTTCACCCACCTCATCGGGTACGCGCTGGTCAAGGCGCTGAAGGCGATGCCGGAGATGAACAACTCCTACGAGGAGCGGGACGGCAAGCCGACGATGGTCAGCCCGGCCCACATCAACCTCGGCCTCGCGATCGACCAGCAGAAGCCCGACGGCACGCGGCAGCTGGTGGCCCCCTCGATCAAGGGCTGCGAGACGATGGACTTCGCGGGCTTCTGGACCGCCTATGAGGACATGATCCGCAAGGCGAAGGACAACAAGCTCACCATGGAGGACTACTCCGGGACCACGGTGAGCCTGACCAACGTCGGCGGACTCGGCACGGTGCACTCGGTGCCGCGGCTGATGTCCGGCCAGGCCGCGATCATCGGCGTCGGAGCGATGGAGTACCCCGCCGCGTGGCAGGGGGCCTCGGAGGACGCGATCGCCCGCAACGGCATCAGCAAGGTGATGACGTTGACGTCGACCTACGACCACCGGGTCATCCAGGGCGCCCAGTCGGGCGAGTTCCTCAAGCGGGTGCACCAGCTGCTCCTGGGTGAGGACGGCTTCTACGACGAGATCTTCCGCGCGCTGCGGATCCCCTACGAGCCGATCCGCTGGTCCAACGACATCGCGACCTCCCACGACGACGAGATCAGCAAGCAGGCGCGGATCCTCGAGCTGATCCACGCCTACCGCGTGCGGGGCCACATGATGGCTGACACCGACCCGCTGGAGTACAAGCAGCGGATCCACCCCGACCTCCGTGTCGAGTCGCACGGCCTGACGCTGTGGGACCTCGACCGCGAGTTCGCCACGGGGTCGTTCGGTGGCGAGGGCCGGCCGTTCATGAAGCTGCGGCACATCC
This sequence comes from uncultured Nocardioides sp., assembly GCA_964544855.1. Taxonomy (GTDB): domain Bacteria; phylum Actinomycetota; class Actinomycetes; order Propionibacteriales; family Nocardioidaceae; genus Nocardioides. The sequence continues at coordinate 1,092 of CAZJDU010000205.1, read as the reverse complement.
TCGGCATCCTGCGCGACTCCTACTGTCGCACCACCGGCATCGAGTACATGCACATCATGGATCCCGAGCAGCGCCGCTGGATCCAGGAGCGGGTCGAGCAGCCGCACACCAAGCCGCCCCGCGAGGAGCAGCTGCGGATCCTGCTGAAGCTCAACCAGGCCGAGGCGTTCGAGACCTTCCTGCAGACCAAGTTCGTCGGCCAGAAGCGGTTCAGCCTCGAGGGCGGCGAGACCACCATCCCGGTGATCGACGAGATCTGCGAGGCGGCGGCCCAGTCCGGCCTGGACGAGGTCACCGTCGGCATGGCGCATCGGGGCCGGCTCAACGTGCTGGCCAACATCGTCGGCAAGAAGTACTCCCAGATCTTCCGGGAGTTCGAGGGCAACATCGACCCGCGCACCGTGCAGGGGTCGGGCGACGTCAAGTACCACCTCGGCGCCGAAGGCGAGTTCGTCTCCGGTGACGGCGACAAGGTCAAGGTCTCCGTCGCCGCGAACCCCTCGCACCTCGAGGCCGTGGACCCGGTGCTCGAGGGCATCGCACGGGCGAAGCAGGACGTGCTCGACCAGGGCGAGAAGTTCCCGGTGCTGCCGCTGCTCGTCCACGGCGACGCTGCCTTCGCCGGCCAGGGTGTCGTCGCGGAGACGCTCAATCTCTCCCAGCTCCGGGGCTATCGCACCGGCGGCACGATCCACGTGGTCGTCAACAACCAGGTCGGCTTCACGACGAGCCCGAGCGCATCCCGGTCCTCGCTCTACTGCACCGACGTGGCCCGGATGGTGCAGGCGCCGATCTTCCACGTCAACGGGGACGACCCCGAGGCGTGCATCCGGGTGGCGCGACTGGCCTTCGAGTACCGCGAGGCCTTCCACAAGGACGTCGTCATCGACCTGGTCTGCTACCGCCGCCGCGGGCACAACGAGGGCGACGACCCGTCGTTCACCCAGCCGCTGATGTATGACCTCATCGAGCAGAAGCGGTCGGTGCGCAAGCTCTACACCGAGTCGCTGATCGGCCGTGGCGACATCACGATCGACGAGGCCGAGCAGGTCGTCAAGGACTACCAGCAGCAGCTCGAGCGGGTCTTCACCG
>CAZJDU010000204.1:0-4351 GCA_964544855.1 uncultured Nocardioides sp. | reverse complement strand
CCATGTAGCCGGTGGTGTTGTGCAGGAAGAGCAGCGGCGTGTCCTTCTGGTTGGCGAGCTGGATGAACTGCGCCGCCTTCTGTGCCTCCTCGCTCATCAGCACGCCGCGCGCGTTGGCGAGGATGCCGATCTGGTGGCCGTGCAGCGTGGCCCAGCCGGTGCAGAGCGCCGAGCCGTAGAGCGGCTTGAACTCGTCGAAGGCCACCGCGTTGTTCCCGACGCTGGTTGAGCCTGTCGAAACCCCGTCGACGATGCGCAGGATCGCCTCGCGCGGGTCGAAGGGCTCCTTGAGGTCGGTCGGGATCAGGTCGAGCAGGCCCTCGGGGTCGAGGTCGGGCTCGGCGTACGTCTCGATACGTTCGCTCGTCCCTCGCGAACTACTCGACGAGCGACCAGCGCCGGTCGAGCAGCCGGAGCCACCGCTGGTCGAGCAGCCGGAGCCACCGCCGGTCGAGTAGCCGGCGCGAGGAACGAGCGCCGGCGTATCGAGACCCGCCTTGCGCCAGTTGAGCCGGGCCACCACCCGCCGGGCCTGCCGCAGCGCATCGTGCTCGTCGACGGCGAGGAAGTCCGAGGAGCCGGAGATCCGCGAGTGCATCTCGGCACCGCCGAGGCTCTCGTCGTCGCTCTCCTCGCCGGTGGCCATCTTGACCAGCGGCGGGCCGGCCAGGAAGACCTTGGCCTGCTCCTTGACCATGATCACGTAGTCGCTCATGCCCGGCACGTAGGCGCCGCCGGCCGTGGAGTTGCCGAAGACCACCGAGATCGTCGGCTGCTTGCGAGCGCTGGCCCGGGTCAGGTCGCGGAAGCCGCGGCCGCCGGGGATGAAGATCTCCTTCTGCGTCGGGAGATCGGCGCCGCCGGACTCGGTGAGGTTGATCGTGGGCAGCCCGTTCTTCTCCGCGATCTCCGCGGCCCGGAAGGACTTCTTCAGCGACCACGGGTTGAGGGCGCCGCCCTTGACGGTCGGGTCGTTGGCGACGATCAGGCACTCGACGCCCTCGACGACACCGATGCCGGTGACCAGGCTGGCGCCGACCGCGAAGTCGCTCCCCCAGCCGGCGAGCGGCATCAGCTCGAGGAACGCCGAGCCCTCGTCGACCAGCAGCTCGATCCGCTCCCGTGCGGTGAGCTTGCCGCGCTCCTGGTGGCGGGCGATGTACTTGCCGCCGGCCTCGACGGCCTTCTGCTGCTCGGTGCGCAGCTCGTCGATCTTCTCGAGCATCGCCTGCCGGCGGGATCTGGATACGCCGCCTCGTTCCTCGGCGGCTACTCGATCACCGGCTGTGGTCGCGGTGTCAGACATTCCGTCCTCCGTTGGTCGAGTAGCGCGAGCGAGGAACGAGCGAGCGCATGTCGAGACCCGTCACGACGCGTACCCCAGCAGCCGGGCGGCCAGGTCGGTGAGCACTTCGGTCGCTCCTCCTCCGATCGGCAGCAGCCGGGCGTCGCGGTAGTGCCGCTCCACCTCGGTGCCGTGCAGGTAGCCGGTGCCGCCGAAGAGCTGCACCGCCTCGTTGGTGACGTCGACCGCGGTGTCGACCGCGGTCTGCTTGGCCAGGCACGCCTCGGCGATGACGGTCTCACCAGCGACGTGCCGGGCGGCCACGTCGAGGGTGTAGGTGCGGGCGACCTCGACCTGCCGGTGCATCTCGACGAGCTTGGCCCGCACCACCTGGTTCTTGTTCAGCGGCTTGCCGAAGGTCTCCCGCTCGCGGCAGTACTGCGCGGCGAGGTCGAGCGCGCGCTTCGCGTGGCCGTAGCCCATCAGCGCCAGGAAGATCCGCTCGACGACGAACTGCTCGGCGATGTAGTAGAACCCGTGGTTCTCCTCGCCGACGAGGTTCGTGACCGGCACCCTGACGTCGACGTAGGACAGCTCGGCGGTGTCGGACGCGTGCCAGCCCATCTTGTGCAGCGCCCGGTCGACGGCGAGCCCCGGGGTGTCCTTCTCGACCACGACGAGCGAGACGCCGCCGTGGCCCTCGCCGCCGGTGCGGACCGCGGTGGTGATGAAGTCGGCCCGGACCCCGGAGGTGATGAAGGTCTTGGCGCCGTTGATGACGTAGTGGTCGCCGTCGCGCTCGGCGCGGGTGGTGATGCCCGCGACGTCGGAGCCGCCTCCGGGCTCGGTGATGGCGAGCGAGCCGATGGTCTCGCCGGCGAGCGTCGGCCGCACGAAGCGGTCGATCAGCTCGGGCGAGCCGTTGGCGATGATGTGGGGCAGGGCGATGCCGTGGGTGAAGAGGCTCGCCATCAGTCCGCCCGACGCGCCGGCCTCCATGAGACCCTCCTGCAGCGCACAGCCGTCGAGCAGGTCGCCGCCCTGGCCGCCGGCCTCCTCGGGATACCCGACGCCGAGCAGCCCCTGCTTGGCCGCGGCCAGGTGCAGCTCGCGCGGCAGCTCGCCCGCGTCCTCCCACGCCTGGAGATGCGGGAGGATCTCGCGGCGGGTGAACTCCGCCGCGGTCTCCTTGAGCGCCCGGCGCTCGTCGTTCCACCTCATGCTGTCTCCTCTGCCGGGGTCGTGTGCCTCAGCACTCGCCGCTGCGGGGTCTCGGGCACACGACTCACACCAGGTCCTCCTGGATGTGCACCTTGCGGCCCCGGATCCACTCGCCGAGCCCCTTCGCCTGCGGGTCGAAGCGCGTCGACGCGGCGACGCCCTCACCGAGCAGCCCGTGGACGATCACGTTGACGGCGCCCAGGTTGGGCAGCAGGTAGACGTCGACGTCGAGGTCGCGCGCCTCGGGGATCAGCTCGAAGACCTTCTTGTGGCTCATCAGCTTGGTGAGCCAGCGGACCCGGTCGTCGTACTTCTCCGAGCCGTCGTTGGTCACCCAGAGCCCGAGGTTGGCGTCGCCGCCCTTGTCGCCCGAGCGGGCATGCACGAAGCTGCCGAGCGGCACCCGGCGGGTGATCGAGTCCGGCTTGGCCGGGTAGGGCGACGGGCGCCGCCCGAGGTCGGGGTCGAGCTCGTCGGGCGCGACCTGCTCGACGTACGCGGTCGGGTCCGGGATCGTCTCGCGGGTGCCGTCGGCGTGCACCACGACGTGCTCGACGCGGTCGCGGTCGACGTACGCGGGCCGATAGATGCCGTACGGCGACGGCTTGCCGGGCGGGGTCGTCATCGTGAAGCCGGGGTACGACGCGAGCGCCAGCTCGACGGCCGGGGCGGTGAACGCCTTGCCCACCGGACCGGCCTCGGGGTCCATCACCATGCAGCGCAGCAGCGCCGAGGCGCCCTCCTCGGTCTCGGCGTCGGACTCCCGAGCCGGCGTCTGGCTCCAGGTGACGGTCCGGGCGGTGAGCGCGCCCTCGAGCTGCTGGCGCACCCAGGCGGCCTTCTCCTCGATGTCGAGACCGGTGAGCACGAACTCCACCTGGTTGCGGTAGCCGCCGAGGGTGTTGGTGGCGACCTTGAGCCGCTCGGGCGGCGCGGTGCCGGTGACGTCGGTGATCGCCACCCGGTCGTCGCCGGCCGGGCTGAGCCGGATGCTGTCGAGCCGGGCGGTCACGTCGGAGTTAAGGTAGCGCGTCGTCTGCACCTCGTAGAGCAGCTGGGCCGTGACGGTGTCGACGGTGACGGCGCCACCGGTGCCCTCGTGCTTGGTGATGACGCTGGACCCGTCGGCGGCGATCTCGGCGATCGGGAAGCCCAGCGGCCGGTCCATCGGCGCGCCGGAGCGGAAGAGGTCGCGGAAGCCGGAGAAGTTGCCGCCCGTCGCCTGGGTGCCGCACTCGATGACGTGACCGGCGACCACTGCGCCGGCGAGCCGGTCGTAGTCGGTCGCGCTCCAGCCGTGGTGGGCGATGGCCGACCCCACCACGACGCTGGCGTCGGTGACGCGGCCGGTGACCACGATGTCGGCGCCCCGGGTGAGGGCGGCGGCGATGCCGAAGCCGCCGAGGTAGGCGTTGGCGGTGAGCGCGCCGTCGTAGAGCCCGAGGGGGCGCAGGTCGTCGCCCTCGACGTGGGCGACCCGCGGCGCGAGACCGAGCTGGTCCCCGAGGGCGCGGATCCGGTCGGCGAGACCGGCGGGGTTGAGGCCGCCGGCGTTGCTGACGATCCTCACCCCCTGCTCGAGCGCGAGGCCGAGGCACTCCTCGAGCTGCGTGAGGAAGGTCCGGGCATAGCCCAGATCGCCGTCCTTGAGTGTGTCCTTGCCGAGGATGAGCATGGTGAGCTCGGCCAGGTAGTCCCCGGTGAGCACGTCGAGCTCGCCGCCCTCGAGCATCTCCCGCATCGCGGAGAGCCGGTCGCCGTAGAACCCCGAGCAGTTGCCGATCCGGATCGCATCCGTCACTGGTCCGCCTCCTGCCCCACGCTCGTCGAGTAGCCCTCCCGGAC
>CAZJDU010000203.1:0-4366 GCA_964544855.1 uncultured Nocardioides sp. | reverse complement strand
CGTCGGGGTCGACGAGTGCGGCGTACGTCGCGTCCGGTGTCGCTGCGACGGTGCGCGACGCCGTGTCGGTGCGGGGCATGGGGTGCTCCTTCGATGCGGTGAAGCCGATCCTTCGTCATGACCTCTGACGAGGGAACGACTCATCGGTCCCGGGCCGCGTGATCGCCTGCCGATCCCGAGCCGGGGAGGGGCGAGCTCCCGAGTCCAAGGCGCTCCGTGTCACCGGCTCAGGAGTTGTCGACGTTGTCGATGTTGTCGATCTTGCGGAGCGCCCGGACGGCCGACAGTCCCGATGCAGGCCGATAGGGTGACGGGATGACCAGTCGGCGTTCATCTCTCGGATGGGAGCTGCCGACTGCGGTGGCCATCGGATCGGTACTGCTCCTCTCGTCCGCCACCAGGTCTGAGACGCTCATGGATCTCGGCCTACTGGCCGCTGCGATCGCGACTCCGGTCGTCCTGGTGGCGCTGGCGCTCAGAGTGGTGGCTGGGACGGTGGCAGCGGTGCGGCGTGGGCCGGTCGCCCGCCGCAGGCCCGCCGCAGCGCGGTGAGCCGTGCGGGGAGCACCGTCGTCGGCATGCCCTGCAGAGCGGGTCGGTTTGAGCGAGTACGACGACCCCACGCCTCCCGGTTGGGATAGGTGTCTCCGAGCATCTCGATCCCTATGAGTAGGGCGTCCACATGTCCAGGGCCGTCTCCATCTCCGCGTACGCGCTCATTCGCTGTGCGTGTGCGGTCGAGCATGAGTCGGTGTTCTTGGGGACGCGCATCGGTGGCCCACAGGCGCTCTCTACGTCGATGTTCGCGATCCCGGCCAGCGCGCCTTCGGTCTCGGTGGCGAGGTCGGTCAGCGACGGCGGGATCTCCAGTTCGGTGAGCTCCGCGACAACACGCTCTGCGGTTTGACCAGCGGCGATCTCGTCGCTGTGGCACGCCATCATCTCTGCCTTGTCGAGCGGGTCCGTCGTGTCGCCCATGACGTAGAGGATCCGGCAGTCGGCGGCCTCGTCTGCGGTGCTGCGCAGTGATTGCTCGACGCCGGCGATGACCGACGCGACCTCCGCTTCGGTGGCGTAGGACGGCGACGGCGGATTCGATGCGTCGGTCTTGCCCGCGCTCGTCCCGTCGTCGATGTCGCAGGCACTGATGACGAGGACGACTCCTGCGAGTGCCAGAGTTGTTGATGTACGTGGCCGCATGTCGGCAGCGTGGCCTGGCCGTCCGACACAAGGCTCGCGACCGGTCGACAGGCCGGCATGCAACGCCCCGGGCCACGACGAGTCCGTCCCCGGCCACGACGCGTCGGGGGCGGCAGGCTCGGCGCCGTTGGAGGAGATCGTGTGGGACGCGGCTCGGCAGATGCTCACGGTCGCTCGATCCGGACGATGCGCACGTCGTGCCGACGGAGCTGCTCCTGCAGCGCCCAGGCGAGCAGCCGCGCGGACTCGAGGGTCAGCACGAGCCTCGGCTCCGGATCCTCTGCTGCTTCGATCGCGACCCAGGCGATCGGGTCATCAATGTACTGCCCGACGCGGACGAGCAGGTCGGTGGCAGTCAGGGCGTCGAGCACCGGCACTGTGCGCTCGACGGCTGCCAGGGCGGCGACGTACGACGGCTCGCTCCGGTGGTATCGGTCCTCGGGATGATCGGCTTGTTCGTGGGCGCGGGCGCACCAAATGGGGCATGGGGCGGTGAGCCAGGTGGCGGAGTTGTCAGGGGTCACGGGCGGCCTCCCGGCGAGTTCGGCGGATCTGCATCCTCCGCCCGCGCGGGGGGACCGGTCCACCACACTGGTGTGGTGATCGCTGCTGACCCTCGCAGACCGAGGGTCGACGAACTTTCGTCATTCCTGGATCTGACGGCAGCATTCGCGGCTAGCGTGCGTCGAGTGGCAGAGGACGTAGAAGGCATCGACTGGACGCCCGACTTTCGCAACGGCGTCGGCGGGGCGACCGGTCGGCTGGTCACGAACGGCGTGCGCGGCGCACAGGTGCGACCGGATGCGTCGTCCAAGGTCCAGATCGCGGCGCTCCTCGATCTGCTGGCCCTGCACTTCAGCAATGCCGATGCAGGGGGACCGGTCGATCCGGACAAGGTGACGCTCCGTATCCCTGCGCCCACTCCCGAGGCGCGGGGCGCCCTCGGCACACTGGTCGATGCGGTTGCCGCGTCGGTCACGATCGAGGTCGTCGAAGCCTCCCGAGAGGGTGGCGACTCATGGGTGCCCGCGGAGACGGGGTGGGACGCGGCCGACGCCGGCGAGTACCCCACGTGGCCCGAGCTGCTCGCCCGCCCGCGACTGGTGCCGGGCATCGTCAGCGAGATCGTGCGGGCGGCAGGACTTCCCGCGCTCCGGGCCTATCCGATGCTCTCGACGAAGGACCGATGGTCCGTCCGCCTCGAAGGCCTGGAGGTCGGACGGGCGAATGCGAAGGGCATCACCCTCAGCGTCGGCAAGGACGGCAAGGGCAGCGTCCCCAGCGCGCAGCGGCAAACCTGGATCGACGCCACGAGGCACGCACAGCCGTTCAGCACCGGCGATGTCGACGAGGCAATCACGCCGATTGTCGACTTCGCGACGGCGTGGCATGGGTTGTCAGAGAACAGCGTCGATCACGACGAGCACGCGCTCGAGTCGCGGATCCTCCGCGGCGCCGCGCCGATCGAGGTCGGCGGCAGGAGGCTGGCGTTGATCCAGGGCGACGACGGCGTTGTCAACTGGGGCAGTCAGTTCCCCACCAAGTGGGGGTCGGGCGGCAGTGCGCGCTACCTGGACGGTCTGCTGCGTGATGTCTCGACTCCGTGGGCGATCGAGATGAAGGTTCAGGGCGGCGCCGGTGTCGGTCAGTACTACCGCCACGCCGTCGCCCAGGCGGTGCTGTATCGCGAGTTCATCCGGCGAGCGAGCCCGCTCCATGACCCGTGGTTCACGGTTCGCGGGCTCGACGCGACCGCGTGTGAGGCCGCTGTCGTCGTACCTCAGATGACCAATCCCAAGCAGGCGCAGTGGCGGGACCGAGTGGTCAGGCTGTGCGAGGTCTTCGGCGTGGCGTTCGTCGAGGTCGCCCCCTGCCATGCCGTGCGGAGCCCGGACATTGTGCCGGCAGGGTGATCTAGCGTTCGGAGCGATGACGAACGACACCTACGCGGGCGAGCAGCGGGCGCTTGCCGCGGCATGGAAGAAGCGCTCCCCGACGCTCTCTGACGCTGCGCGTGAGCCGGCTCCGTGGATCAACCAGGACGGCAAGGCGGTCGGCCGCTACGCCCACTGCCTGCCGGCGGAGTACGCGACGGCCAACCTCCTGCCAGATGCGCACGCGGCCATCGCGCTCTTCCAGGACCTCGGCATCCGCTGGCACTGCGGGATCGGCGACGGCCCGGGCAACAACCTCCTGTCGAGCCAGGTCCAGTGCGTGAATGCCTTGATGCCGATGGTGGGGGAGCCTGAGCGCATCATCCGAGCGTTCGGAAGCACCGTCGACATCGCGGAGGTCCTCGAGATCGAGCCGGGCCGCTACCTCACCTTCGAGTACATCGGCCCCAGCGACTACTTCGACGAGGGCGCAGGGAAGCAACGGAAGCGGGGCTCTCGGTGCACGAGCATCGATGCTGCGTTCCGCTATCGCACCAGCACGGGAACGACGGAGCTGGCGCTGGTCGAGTGGAAGTACACCGAGCAGTACACCTCCACCCGGTCGCCGACGCCCGGCTACGACAAGACCCGGATCAGACGGTACGGCGCAAGCTTCCACGACCCTGACGGGCCGCTGTGCTCCGACCTGATCGACATCGAGAGGATGCTCGACGAGCCGCTCTACCAGCTGATGCGCCAGCAGCTGCTCGCCTGGCACCTCGAGCGGGACGGTGCCGAGGGAGCCGACGTGGTGAGAGTCCTCCACGTGCTACCGCCCGACAATCACGCCTACCAGCAGTCTCTGGTGCGTCTAGAGCACAAGGGACTGGGAGACACGGTCGATGGGGCCTGGGCGCAGCTGCTCCGTCTGCCGGACCGCTTCCGCCACGTCGACCCGGCGGTGCTCCTCGACGACGTCGTCACCAGTTCGGAGTACGTCGATCGGTACTCACCGGTCGGCACCGGAGACCTAACCAGCGGGTGACCACCGTGGAGTCCAGCAGAGTGGTGTACGACGGACCTGAGTGAGCGCATGCCTCCAACGTGGGCGCGGCCACCAACCCGACGAGCGGACGCGGATGTTGATCTCGGGTGGTGGTTGGCGTCCAGCGGGAACGTGCGGGGGATCCATCCGGTCGACCAGGCGCGCGATGCGAAGTACGCGGTGCGGCGCTATGTCGAGCACGATCCGCGGTGGGGGAGCCGTGGCCAGGTGGTGTGGGCGCACGGGG
>CAZJDU010000202.1:0-4369 GCA_964544855.1 uncultured Nocardioides sp. | reverse complement strand
CTCGAACTGCGCGGAATCACCAAGCGCTTCCCTGGCGTGCTGGCGAACAACGACGTCGACCTGACGATCGAGTCAGGTGAGATCCATGCGCTGATCGGCGAGAACGGCGCCGGCAAGTCCACGCTGATGAACATCCTCTACGGCCTCTACTCGGCCGACGAGGGGCAGGTCCTGCTCGACGACCAGCCGGTCGAGCTCACCAGCCCCGGGGACGCCATCGCCGCCGGCATCGGCATGGTCCACCAGCACTTCATGCTGGTCCCCGTGTTCACGGTGGCCGAGAACATCGTCCTCGGGGTCGAGCCCACGTCCGTGGCCGGCCAGCTCGACGTGAGGCAGGCCACCACGGCCGTCCAGGAGCTCTCGGACCGCTATGGCCTCCCGGTCGACCCGACAGCGGTCGTGGAGACGCTCCCGGTCGGGATCCAGCAGCGGGTGGAGATCCTCAAGGCGCTGCACCGGGAGGCTCGGCTGCTGATCCTGGACGAGCCCACGGCCGTGCTGACCCCCCAGGAGACCGAGGAGCTCTTCCGGGCCATGCGGTCGTTGAAGGAGGCCGGCCGGTCGATCGTGTTCATCACCCACAAGCTCGGTGAGGCCCTCGAGGTGGCCGACCGGATCAGTGTGCTGCGGGGCGGGGAGATGGTGGGCACGACCACCCCGGCCGAGACCAGCCGGGAGGAGCTCGCGACCATGATGGTCGGCCGTGCCGTGCACCTCGTCGTCGACAAGGAACCGGCACAGCCGAGGGAGCCGGTCCTCACGATCCGTGACCTGACGGTCCTGGACGCTCGCGGCCAGGAGGCGGTTCGCAACGTCAGCCTCGACCTGCGTGCGGGCGAGATCGTCGCGATCGCCGGGGTGCAGGGCAACGGCCAGAGCGAGCTGGTGGAGGCACTCAACGGCGTGACCGGGATCAGCAGCGGCAGCATCCGGCTCGGTGAGCGCGAGCTGGTCGGCGAGCCACCGAAGGAGATCCTGCGCGCCGGCATCGGCCACATCCAGGAGGACCGGTACGCCGAGGCGATGGTCGCCCCGTTCAGCGTCGCCGAGAACCTCGTCCTCAACAGCTGGGACGACCTGCCCTACGCACGCCGGGGCGTGATCCAGGCGGAGGCGGTCGAGCAGTTGGCACGCACCGAGGTCGAGGACTTCGACATCCGCACGCCGTCGATCCACGCGGAGATGGGCAACCTCTCCGGCGGCAACCAGCAGAAGGTCATCGTCGCGCGGGAGTTCGCGCGCGACCTGAAGGTCCTCGTCGCCGCCCAGCCCACCCGCGGGATCGACGTCGGCTCCATCGAGTACATCCACAAGCGGATCGTCCAGTTCCGCGACGAGGGCCACGCGGTGCTCGTCGTGTCCTCCGAGCTCGACGAGGTGCTCGCCCTCGGCGACCGTGTCGCGGTGATGTACCGCGGCGAGCTGACCGGCCCCTTCGAGACCCCCGTCGACCGTGACGCCATCGGCCTGCTCATGGCGGGCATCGACCCCGGGCGTCCGGTCAGCCTCCCGACGGAGGAACCGAGATGAGCGACCAGCAGCGAACCGTGACCCGCGAGCCCGACGGCGAGCAGCCACCCTCGCCCGGAGAGCGGGGGGTCCTCGCCCGTTTCGTCGACGAGATCGTGCACTCGCAGACGCTGCTGGTCACGGTCCTCGCCATCGTGACCGCCCTGATCATCGGCGCGATCCTCATCGTCCTGTCCGAGGACGCCACGCGCGACGCGCTCGGGTACTTCTTCAGCCGACCCGGCGACTTCTTCCGGGCGGCGTGGGAGACCGTCAGCGAAGCCTACGGGGCCCTGTTCGCGGGTGCCCTCGGCGGACCGAACGCCTGGTCCGAGACGCTGACCGCGGCGACGCCGCTGGTGTTCACCGGGCTCGCCTTCGCCCTGCCGTTCCGGGCCCTGATCATCAACATCGGCGGCGAGGGCCAGTTCCTCGCGGGCGCGCTGACGGGGGCCGTCGTCGGGTTCAGCCTGACCGGCATGCCGCTGGTCCTCCACCTGCCGCTGACGTTGCTGGCCGGGCTGGCCGGCGGGGCCCTGTACGGCTTCATCCCGGGCATCCTCAAGGCCAGGACCGGGGCCCACGAGGTGATCATCACGATCATGCTCAACAACATCGCGCTCCTGCTGACCAACTACCTGTTGCTGACCCAGCTCTACCAACGTCCCGACCGCCCCGACCCCATCAGCAAGGCGATCGCGGCCAGTGCTCGCCTGCCCAAGCTGTTCGGCAGCGGGTACCGCGTGCACTGGGGCTTCGTGCTCGCCGTCGCCGTCGCCGTCGCCTGCTGGTGGCTCCTCGAGCGCAGCACGTTCGGGTTCGAGGTCAAGGCGGTCGGGTTCAATCCCCGGGCTGCGCGGTTCTCGGGCATGAACCCGGACCGCGTCTACTGGATGATCCTGTCCCTGGCCGGTGCCCTGGCGGCGCTCGGTGGGATCGTGCAGATGGCCGGCGTGCAGAGCCGCCTCACGCCCGGCTTCTCCGCCGGCCTGGGCTTCGACGGGATCACGGTCGCGCTGCTCGGGCGCAGCAAGCCCATAGGCCTGATCTGGGCCGCGCTGCTGATCGGTGGGCTCCGCGCCGGTGGGCTGCGCATGCAGGCCGAGACCGGCATCTCCCTGGACCTCGTGACGGTCATCCAGGCGCTCATCATCATCTTCATCGCCGCCCCGGCGCTGATCCGCTCGCTCTATCGCGTGCGGGCCGAGCGCGGCGGTCTCGAGGCGGCTCCGGCCGGGGGGTGGAGCGAGTGAGCACGACCGCGCCCAGCACCGGCATCTCCCGTGGTCGCAGCCGCGGGTTCGGGATCTTCTTCCTGCTCCTGGCCGCCGTCACCCTGCTGTTCGTGCAGGACGTCGGCGGCGAGGACGCGACCTTCCTGCTCAACGAGTTCGGCGGTGGCGCGACCTTCGCCCAGCTCCCGGACCTCGTGCTGCCCGTCGTCCCGACCGTCGTCTTCATCGCGACGCTGGCGGCCTTCGCCGGGGGGATGCAGCTGGTCCGCGGGTTCGGCTCGCGGACCTACCTCGTCCTCGGCCTGGTGGTGGTCGCCTTCCTCTTCGCGTTCCTGACCTGGGCCACGGCCGGTCAGACCCTGAACCTGCTGGCGATCCTGAAGCTGACGATCCGGGGCGCCGTACCCCTGACCTTCGGGGCCCTGGCCGGCGTGCTGTGCGAGCGCTCCGGTGTGATGAACATCGCCATCGAGGCCCAGTTCCTCACCGCGGCCTTCACCGGGGCGCTCGTCAGCAGTGTCTTCGACAACGTCTGGATCGGGATCGTGGCCGGCGGACTGGGCGGGGCGTTCATCGGGGCCCTGCTCGCCGTCATGGCGGTGAAGTACCGGACCGACCAGATCATCGTGGGCGTCGTCCTCATCGTCTTCGCCACGGGGCTGACCTCCTTCCTCGCCACGCAGTTGATGGCCCCGAACCCGCAGCTCAACACCCCGGCGATCGTCCGGCCGATCGCGATCCCAGGGCTGTCGAGGATCCCGGGGCTCGGGCCACTGCTGTTCAACCACACGATCTTCGTGTACGGCGCCGCGGCTGCGGTGGGGCTGGCGCACTGGGCCCTGTTCCACACCCGGTGGGGGCTGCGGGTGCGCTCGGTCGGGGAACACCCGCGCGCCGCCGACACGGTCGGCGTCAGCCCGTACCGGATGCGCTACGAGGCCGTCATCCTGGGCGGGTTCGTCGCCGGCATCGGTGGCGCCTTCTTCACCCTGGACTCGGCGGCCCAGTTCTCGGAGCAGATGACTGCCGGCCTCGGCTTCATCTCGCTGGCCGCCATGATCGTGGGGCGCTGGAGACCGGCCGGCGCGCTCGGTGCGGCACTGGTGTTCGGCTTCGCGGGATCCCTGTCGAGCGGTCTCGCGATCGTCCGCGTGCCGATCCCGTCGGAGTTCCTGCTCATGGCCCCGTACCTGGCCACGATCCTCGTGGTCGCCGGGCTCGTGGGGCGTCCGCGTCCGCCGGCGGCGGACGGGCAGCCCTACGTGAAGGAATGACGTTCGTCTGGCGGACAAGTCGCATGCGCACACCGCGCACGAGGTCGGCTGTGACATACTCCGAGTGAACCACTGGCTACGAAACGTCGTTGGTGGGGGCAGCCGGCGTGGGAGCCACCCGATGAGCGAGATGACACCCTCCGTCGCGTCACAGCTGGGCGGTGACCTGGTCGCCGCGGCCACGGCCGACGTCGGGCGGCGCCGCGAACGACAGCGCCTGCGGCGCCTGACCATCCTTGCCGTCGTCATGGCCGTGCCCATGGGCTTCCTGTGGTGGCGCATCGCGTCCGGGACCCCGTTCAACGTCTTCGCCCTGCCGTCGCTGCCCGACGACTGGGTGATCTGGAT
>CAZJDU010000201.1:0-4423 GCA_964544855.1 uncultured Nocardioides sp. | reverse complement strand
TCGACTCCGCGTCCTGGCTGGTGACGCGCCGGTTGCCGCGCACGGCGGTCAGCCCCTCGCGCAGGCCCGCCTCGGTCAGGCCGGCCTCGGTGAGGAGCTGCTGAGCGGTGCTCTCGACGCCGGCGAGGGCGATCAGCAGGTGCTCGGTGGCGACGTAGTCGTCCTTCATCGACCCGGCGAGGTCGAGGGCACTCGCCAGCACGCGGGTCAGCGCCGCGGAGCCGGAGGGCTGGGCGACCGTCGCACCGCTGGCACTGGGCAGCGCCGACTCGGCCGCCACGGCCTGCGCGGTCAGCTGGTCGGGGTCGACCCCCGACTTCGCGACGAGGGACCGGGTGGTGCCCTCGGGCTGCTTCAGCAGTGCGGTGAGCAGGTGGATCGGCTCGATCGCACTGTGTCCCGCCGTGGTCGCAGCGAGCTGCGCCGCCTCGATCGCCTCACGGCTGCGTGTGGTGAACTTCTCCGCCCCGAACTGGCTCATCCGGCCTCTCCTGACTCTCCTGACGCGCGGTCTCGATCATGGTCCGCTCGGCCCCCGCCTGTCAGGGGTCGAACGGTCACTACTCACAACGTCAGAAAAGTTGAGTCTGTTCCACTCAAGTCCAGGATTCTCGGCCCTGGGTCTCAGACCGGGCGGTGCCCCATCCGGCGGGACACCTCGTCCGCGGCGCGGATCACGGCGTCGCGGACCCGGGGGAACTCCTCGTCGGAGAGCCGGTAGACCGGGCCCGCGGCGCTCAGCGCCGCGATCACGGCCCCGGTGTGGTCGCGGATCGGGGCAGCGACGGCCTGCAGACCCTCCTCATACTCCTCGCGGGCGTAGGCGTAGCCCTTCTCCCGGATCTCCCGGAGGGCGGCCCACAACGTGGCTCGCCGGGTGATGGTGTGCCCGGTGAACCGCTCCAGCCGGCCCTCGAGCACCTGCTCGACCTCCTCCTCGGGGAGCGCGGCCAGCAGCACCTTGCCGTTCGACGTGGCGTGCGGCGGCGTGCGCTGCCCGATCCAGTTGCGGGTCCCGATCGTGGTGCCGCCCTCGGCCTGACAGACGTTGATGACCATCCCCTCCCGCAGGATCGCGACGGTGCAGGTCTCGTCGAGCTCCGCGGCGAGCTCGTCGCACACGCTCTGCGCCACCGTGCTCACGTCGAGCGTCCCGGCGGTCGCGGCAGCCAGCCGCAGACACCCCGGTCCGAGCCGGTAGCCGCTGTCACCCTCCGGCGGGGAGACCATCTGGTGCTGCGCCAGCGCCTCCACCAGCCGGGAGACGGTCGACTTGTGCACCCCGAGCTCGGCAGCCATCTTGCCCAGCGTCGCCTCACCCTCACGCGCGAGGATCTCCAGCACCAGGAGCGCGCGATCCACGGAGCGAACCGGGCCGCTGGCGGTACGTACGTGCTCGTCAGCCATGTACCGAACCCTAGTCGTGACGCCGCCGCGCTCCTTGAGGGCCATAGTGTTGCATCATACGCAACCTATTGCGTAATGCGCACCACACAGGCACGATGGATCTTGTCATCAGTCCGGTGGTCCAACGGGGAGGCAAAGATGCCCGTCAACCCAGACCCGCGTGTCCTGCTCTATCCGCGGATTCGCAAGTCGCCCTTCTTCCACGCCTCGCGGCAGCACGGCGTCGCGATGTACAGCGTGTACAACCGCACCTACCATCCACGCCACTACGGAGACCCGGTCGCGGAGTACTGGGCCCTCCTCACCGGCGTCACGCTCTGGGACACCGGCGTCGAGCGCCAGGTGGAGATCACCGGACCGGACGCCTTCGACTTCACCAATCTGCTCGTCACCCGTGACCTCACCAAGTGCGACGTCGGCCAGTGCAAGTACGTCTTCCTGACCGACGACGACGGCGGGATCCTCAACGACCCGGTGCTGCTCCGGCTCGGCGAGAACCACTTCTGGCTCTCGCTCGCCGACAGCGACATCCTGCTCTGGGCCCGCGGTCTGGCCCACGGCATGGGCTACGACGTGCAGATCCACGAGGCCGACGTCGGACCGATGCAGGTCCAGGGCCCGCACTCGGCCGGCGTGATGCGTGAGCTCTTCGGTCCGAGCGTGCTCGAGATCGGCTACTACCGGCTGCGGGAGTACGACGTCGACGGCATCGAGGTCGTGGTGTCCCGCACCGGCTACACCGGCGAGGTCGGCTTCGAGATCTACGTGCGCAACGCCAGTCGCGACGGCGTCGCGATGTGGGACCGCGTCTGGGAGGCCGGCCGTCCCTTCGGGATGAAGGTCATCGGCCCGTGTCACCTGCGGCGGATCGAGGCGGGGATCCTCGCCCAAGGGTGCGACATCACCTTCGACACCAACCCGTTCGAGGTCGGCATGGGCTACGACTGGATGGTCAACCTCGACCAGGACGCCGACTTCATGGGCAAGGCGGCGCTCACCCGCATCAAGGCGGAGGGGGTGAGCCGTCGGCTCGCCGGTGTCGAGATCGGCGGCGCCCCGCTGGGCACCTTCAACGACGGCTCGATGATCGAGCCGTTCCCCGTCCACCACGACGGCGCCCGGGTCGGTGAGGTCACCTCGGCCTGCTTCTCGCCCCGCCTCGAACGCAACATCGGCTACGCGATGATGCCGGTCGCGCTCACCGAGCTCGGCACCGAGGTGGAGATCGAGACGCCCGCAGGCAGGGTGCCCGCCGTCGTCGTACCGAAGCCGTTCGTGGACCCGACCAAGGACCTGCCGAAGCAGGACCTGGTCAGCCTGACGTCCGAGCGGAGCACGGAGGGCTCCGATGCGGTACCCCAGTCGACGAGCTGACCAGGACGTCCGCAGCACCCTCCGTGGCTGGCTGGAGCAGCCCCGCTACGAGGTGCTGCCGGTGGCCGAGGTGGTCGACGAGATCGCCGACCACCTGACCGCCCCGACCACGGTCACGGTCACCGCGTCGCCCGCACGCGGGCTCGCGGCGACCGTCGCGGTGGCCGAGCAGGTGGCCCTGCTCGGCCACCGGGTGGTGCCCCACCTCTCGGCGAGCCAGCTGCGCGACGAGGTGGAGCTGAAGGAGACCGTGGACAGACTCTCGCGCAGCGGTGTCCGCGACGCCTTCGTCGTCGCGGGCGATGCCACCTCCGACGGTGGCGCCTTCACCGGGGCCGTGGACGTGCTGCACGCGCTCGCCCGGATCGACCCGGAGCTGACCGTCGGCGTCACCGGCTACCCCGAGGCCCACCCGAGGATCCCCGACGACGTCACCATCCAGGCGATGTGGGACAAGCGCGAGCACGCGGCGTACGTCGTCAGCCAGGTCTGCTTCGACGCCGCGGTCGTCCGCCACTGGGTGACCCGGCTCCGGCAGCGCGGCGTCACCCTGCCCGTGCTGGTCGGCGTCCCCGGACCGGTGCCCACCTCGCAGCTGCTGCGGGTCGGGCAGCGCATCGGCGTCGGCGAGTCGCTGCGCTTCCTGTCGGGGCACGCCGGGATGCTGCGGCTCGCTCGTCCCGGCCCCTACGACCCACTGCCGCTGCTGAGCGGCCTCGCCGGCCCCGGACCCGACCCGGTGGCCGGCCTGCACCTCTACACGTTCAACGCGGTCGCGGCCACCGAGGCCTGGCGGCAGCGCCTACTCACCGAGCTGGGGGAGAGATCCGGATGAGTGACACCCCGACGAGCCTGTCCATCGCGCGGGAGGCCGCGCTGAAGCCGATCGAGGACGTCGCCGGCGCGATGGGCATCGGCCACCACCTGCTGGAGCTCTACGGCCACAGCGTGGCGAAGGTCGACCTGGCCGCGACCGACGAGCTGGCCTCGCAGCCAGCGGCCAAGTACGTCGTCGTCACGGCCATCACGCCCACGCCGCTCGGCGAGGGCAAGACCACGACCACGGTCGGGCTCGGGCAGGGGCTGAACCGGATCGGCAAGCGCGCCACGATCGCGGTCCGGCAGCCGTCCATGGGCCCGACGCTGGGCATCAAGGGCGGCGGCGCCGGCGGCGGCATGAGCCAGGTCGTGCCGATGGAGCGGCTCAACGTCCATCTCACCGGCGATCTGCACGCCGTGACGTCGGCGCACAACCAGCTGGCGGCGATGGTCGACAACCACCTGTTCCGGGGCAGTGCGTCCGGGCTCGACCCGAGCCGGGTGACCTGGCGCCGGGTCCTGGACGTCAACGACCGGGCACTGCGCTCCATCGTGACCGGGCTCGGCCCGCGCACCGACGGACCGACGCGGCAGTCCGGCTTCGACATCACCGCCGCGTCGGAGGTGATGGCCACCCTCGCCCTGACCGGCTCGCTCACCGACCTGCGCGAGCGGCTGGGTCGGATCGTGGTCGGCCACACGGCCGACGGCGATCCGGTGACCGCGGAGGAGTTGCGCGCCGCGGGCGCGATGACCGTGCTGCTCCGGGAGGCGCTGAAGCCGAACCTGCTGCAGACGCTGGAGCAGACGCCGGCGCTGGTGC
>CAZJDU010000200.1:0-4469 GCA_964544855.1 uncultured Nocardioides sp. | reverse complement strand
TCACCGGGATCGAGACCGCCTCGACGATCCCGTCGATCATGTCGGGGTCGCTCATCCGCGACACCCCGCCCTGGGCGCGGATGTCGGCCGGCACCCGCTCGAGGGCCATCACCGCGACCGCCCCGGCGTCCTCGGCGATCTTCGCCTGCTCGGGGGTGACCACGTCCATGATCACGCCACCCTTGAGCATCTCGGCCATCCCGCGCTTCACGCGGGTGGTGCCCACCTCATGCGACTCACTCATGGGTCCAAGAGTAGGTCGCGGTCCTGGCGGGTCAGTCGCCGGTCCCACCCTGCGACCCGGACTCTCCCGTCGCGTCGAGTGCGAGCGCCTGGCGCCGCACCTTCAGCACGCGGAACACCACGGTGTAGGTGCTCGCCGCGGTCAGGGCCCAGAGCGTGACCTCCATCAGGATCGGGAGGCCGAGGAGCGCGCCGAGGCCGGTCATCACCAGGATCGAGACCAGCCGGTCCGCGCGCTCGGCGATGCCCCCCTTGGCGTCCATGCCGAGCGACTCGGCACGTGCCCGGGCGTAGGAGGTCACCGACCCCATCACCAGGCACCACAGCGTCACGCAGAGGTAGAGGAAGCTGTCGCCGGGCCCGGCGAAGTAGAGCGCCAGGCCGCCGAAGATCGCGCCGTCTCCGATCCGGTCGAGCGTGGAGTCCCAGAACGCACCGAAGCGCGACTTGCGGCCCAGCTCGCGCGCCATCTTGCCGTCGACGAGGTCGCTGAAGACGAAGGCGGTGATCACGAGCACACCGGTGAGCAGCTCGCCGCGGGGGAAGAAGACCAGCGCGCCGGCACTCACGCCCAGGGTGCCGACCAGCGTCACCGCGTCCGGGCTGATGCGGAGGCGGATGAACAGGCGCACCACCGGCATCAGCACGACGCCCTGCCAGAAGTCCTTGAAGCGATCCAACATGTCGCAGCGACCCTATGCGGGGTCCGCCGGCTCCACCCAGTTGGCGGCGAGCAGGTCACGCGTGTCGCTCAACAGCTGGGGAAGCATCTTGGTGCCGGCGAGCACCGTCATGAAGTTGGCGTCGCCCGACCAGCGCGGCACGATGTGCTGGTGCAGGTGGCCGGCCAGCGACCCGCCGGCGACGCCACCGAGGTTGTAGCCCACGTTGAACGCGTGGGGCTGCGACGTACGCCGGATCGCGCGCAGGGCCTGCTTGGTCATCGTCGTGAGCTCGGCCGTCTCGGCGTCGTCGAGGTCGGTCAGGTCGGGGACGTGCCGGTAGGGCAGCACCATCAGGTGGCCGGGGTTGTAGGGGTAGAGGTTGAGGACGACGTACGTCGACGCCCCCCGCGCCACGACGAGGTCGTCCTCGGACGTCGTGCCCGGCTCCGGGGAGATCCGGCAGAACGGGCAGCTGGGCTGCTCGGCGTCGGGCTCGCCGTCGTCCTCGCCGCGGATGTAGCTCATCCGGTAGGGCGTCCAGAGCCGCTCGAGCCCGTCGGGGTCGCGGGTCACTGGTCGCCGTCCTCCTGGTCGTCGTCGGACCCGTCACCGTCGCCGAACGCGGCCAGCAGCTGCTCGACGGGGGCGTCGGGGAGCTGGATGCCGCGCGAGGCCGCGAGCCCGTCGATCTGGAACCACATCGCATCGGTCATCAGCTCCACGAACACCTCGACCGGTGGGGCCAGCCGGTCCCGCGTGGTCCACCGGCGCACGGCGTAGAAGCAGCCGCCGATGAGGCCGAACACCCACGGGACCAGGCCGTCGCGGTCGTGCTCGCTGAGCTCGGCGCCGAGCAGCGAGACGACGCCGTTCATGAGGTCCTGGATCTGGGCGGCGATCTGGTCGATGGCCGCGTCCATCGGCGTCTCCGAGACGCCGGGGAGATCGCGCTCGGCGAAGCGGACCAGCGCCGGGTGCGCGACCGCCCAGCGGATGTAGGCCGCGACGATGCGGCGGATCATCTCGCGCGGGGTGCCGTCGAAGGACACGGCCGGCAGCACCGCCTCACCGAGCCGACCGCAGATCTCGCGCTGCACAGCGAGGTCGAGATCACCGCGGTCCTGGAAGTGCCGGTAGACCACGGTGCGGCTCAGACCCGCCTTGTCGGCGATCTCCTGGACGTGGATGTCCTCGCCCGGAGCATGCACCTCCAGCACGTCGACCGCGGCGTTCAGGATCACCTGACGCCGCTCGCGGTTGTGCTGCTGCCAGCGCAGCTGGCGCCCGTCCGTGCCCTTGGCACCGGCCCGGCCCATCGCCACCTCCTCCGGAGTCGTGGTGAGGAAGGGTAGCCCGAGCGCGGGGGCTCCGTCGCAGCGGCCGTCGGGTCAGTACGGGTGGAACCACCGGCCGAGGTCGGTCGCGACGCCCGGACACGTCAGGTTGTGGTCGCGGCGGTCGGCCACCCACTGCCCGAGCACCGCCTCACCCCCCTGGATCACCCAGTCCCGGCCGCATCGGCTCAGCGCCTCGGCACGGCCCGCTGTGCCGGCGGCCCGCCACTCCGGGACACCGAGCTCGAAGTCGCCGACGATCTCCTGCCACATGTACGGCGTGGAGTAGACCCCGATCCGGTAGCCCGCGTCGCGATAGGCCCGGGCGGCGCCCTCGACCACCGCCGCGTTGGCCGCGCGATCAGCGGACCACTCCCAGACCGCGACCGGCTCGACGTCGAGCCAGACGATCGGCGTCTCCAGTCCGGCGGCCCGCAGGTTGTCGATGTTGTACGCCGCCTGCTCGTGGCCGACGTTGCGCAGCGCGCCGCGGCGGGTCGAGCCGTCGTACGGTCCGGCGCCACGGTGCTCACGCAGCTGGGCACGGTCGGGGTAGCTCAGCACGGAGTAGGCCGAGACCAGGAGGCCGCGGTCGCGCACCCAGGCGACCTGGTCGGCGAGACAGGGGTTGGGGGTGAAGCCCGGGCCGTTGGTGAGCCCGATGACGACGTACTCCGCCTCGTCGACGGGCATCGGCATCCCCAGGGTGGGGCGCTCCGGGATGCCCATGCCCTCCGGGCACTGGGGCCAGCTGATGTCCGCGCCCAGCACCGGGCCGCGACGAGGGGCCACCGAGGAGGCGGACTGCTCGCCCGCGAGATCCTCCGCGAGCGACGCCAGGTCTCCGGCCTCGCCGGGGTCGGCCTCCGTCGGCTCCGACTCCCCCGGCGACGCTGCAGCGGACGGGGTGCCGCCCGACCCGGTGTCGCTGGTCGCGGTGCCGCCGCCCGGCTGCGCAGCGGGAGGCTCACCATCCGGCAGGTCGGCCTCGCCGCAGGCGGTGAGCGCCAGGACCGCGAGGCCGAGCACGGCGGCGAGCCCACCCCGCAGGCGCATCTCAGACCTGCGCGCGGCTCTCGACGGCGTCGACGACCCGGGCGATCGCCTCGTCGACCGGCACCCCGTTGTCCTGATGGCCGTCGCGGTAGCGGAACGACACCGCACCGGCCTCGACGTCCTGGTCGCCGGCGATCATCATGAACGGCACCTTCTGGAGCTGGGCGTTGCGGATCTTCTTCTGCATCCGGTCGTCGGAGTCGTCGACGTCGACCCGGATGCCGCGCTCCCGCAGCGTCGCCGCGACCTCGGTGAGGTACTCGTGGTGGCGCTCGGCGATCGGGATGCCCTGCACCTGCACCGGCGCGAGCCAGGGCGGGAAGGCGCCGGCGTAGTGCTCGGTGAGGACACCGATGAAGCGCTCGATCGAGCCGAACTTCGCCGAGTGCACCATCACCGGCTCCTGCCGGCTGCCGTCCGCGGCCTGGTACTCCAGCCCGAACCGGTCGGGCTGGTTGAAGTCGTACTGGATCGTCGACATCTGCCACGTGCGGCCGATCGCGTCGCGGGTCTGCACCGAGATCTTCGGCCCGTAGTACGCCGCACCGCCCGGGTCGGGCACCAGCTCGAGACCGCTCTCCGTGGCGACCTGTTCGAGCACCGCGGTGGCCTCGGCCCACTGCTCGTCGCTGCCGATGAACTTGTCCTTGGCGTCGTCGCGGGTGGACAGCTCCAGGTAGAAGTCGTCCAGCCCGAAGTCGGACAGCAGGCCGAGCACGAAGTCGAGGAGGTGCTTGATCTCGCCCGGCGCCTGCTCGCGGGTGACGTAGGAGTGGGAGTCGTCCTGGGTGATCATCCGCACCCGGGTGAGGCCCTGGAGCACGCCCGACTTCTCGTCGCGGTAGACGGTGCCGAACTCGAAGAGGCGGAGCGGCAGCTCGCGGTAGGAACGGCCGCGCGAGGAGAAGATCAGGTTGTGGATCGGGCAGTTCATCGCCTTGAGCCGGTAGGCCTGCCCCTCGGCCTCCAGCGGCGGGAACATCCCGTCCGCGAAGTACGGCAGGTGCCCGGAGGTGTAGAACAGCTCCTCCTTGGCGATGTGCGGGGTGCCGACGTACTGGAAGCCCGCCTCGATGTGGCGCTGGCGGACGTAGTCCTCCATCACCCGCTTGATCACGCCGCCCTTGGGGTGGAAGACCGGCAGCCCGGGGCCGACGACGTCGGGGAAGCT
>CAZJDU010000199.1:0-4504 GCA_964544855.1 uncultured Nocardioides sp. | reverse complement strand
GCTTTTCGGTGCAACGGCACAATGGCAGCGTGCCGGTCGAGATGGATGCCGAACGGTTCGACGAGGTCGTCGGACAGGCCCTGGACGAGATCCCCGACGAGATCGCCGAGCGCGTGTCCAACGTGGTGGTCCTGGTCGAGGACGAGCCGCCGGAGGGACAGCCCCGTGACCTGCTCGGTCTCTACGACGGCGTTGCCCTCACCCAGCGCGACAGCTGGGGCCTGCCGGGCCTGCCCGACCAGATCTTCATCTTCCGCGGACCGTTGTTGGACATGTGCGCCGACGAGGCGGAGCTGGTCAAGGAGATCCGGATCACGGTCGTCCACGAGGTCGCCCACCACTTCGGGATCGACGACGCGCGGCTGCACGAGCTCGGCTACGGCTAGGCGATCTCCCGTCGACGCGGCTCCGGAGCGGGCGGGTGTGGCATGATGCCGGGCGATGGCGGTGGGGCTCGCCGACAACCGTGACTCCGGTCACCAACAGTCCCTACCAGTGTCCGTCGATCGACCCCTGGTAGGTGCCATGTCCGAGCATCCCTCCCGAGCCGCCGACGTCGTACGGCGTCCCCGGCGTGCGCGGATCCCCGTACGCGTTCTCGGCGCGATCGCCCTCGGTGGCGCGCTCGGAGCGCTCGGCCGTCACGGGATGCAGCAGGCCGTTCCCGCGCCGGGTGACTTCCCGCTCGCGATCCTGCTCGCCAACACGATCGGCTGCCTGCTGATCGGGGGGTTGATGGTGGTCGTCGAGCAGGTGCTGACCGGTCAGGTGCTGTTGCGCCCGTTCCTGGGCATCGGTGTCCTGGGGGGCTTCACCACGTTCTCGACGTACGCCGTCGGCAGCGCGATGCTGCTGCCCGACCAGCCGGTGACGGGGCTGGCCTATCTCGTCGTGACGCCGGTGGCCGCCCTGCTCGCGGTGGTCGTCGGCACCATCCTGGCCGAGACGACGCTGCGCGCTGCCGGCCGCCGACACCGAGGAGAGGACCGATGACGAGGATCGACGGGTCGGCGCTGCGGCTGACGGTGATCGTCGGGGAGACCGACCAGGTCGGGCACCGCCCGCTCTACACGGAGGTGATCCACCGGGCACACGCGGCCGGTCTCGCCGGGGCGACGGCCTTCCGCGGGATCGAGGGGTACGGCGCGTCCCACCACATCCACACCACTCGGCTGCTCTCGCTGTCCGAGGATCTCCCGGTGTGCGTGGTCATCGTCGACGAGGAGCAGAAGATCCGCGGCTTCCTCCCGGAGCTCGACGAGCTCGTGACGGAGGGCCTGGTGCTCCTCGAGCCGGTCGAGGTCGTCCGACACACAGGCCGTCGGAGCAGCGACCGGTGACCGTGCTCCTCGTGCTGGCCGGTGGTGCGATCGGCGCGCCGGCCCGGTACCTCGTCGACCGTGCGGTGCAGGCCCGGCACGACACGGTCTTCCCCTGGGGCACCCTGACGGTCAACGTCGCCGCCTCGTTCCTGCTGGGTCTGCTCATGGGGTGGAGTGCCGGAACCCGGGTGTTCACCCTCGTCGGCGTGGGCGGCTGCGGCGCGCTCTCGACGTACTCGACGTTCGGCTACGAGACGCTGCGGCTGGTGCAGGACCGTTCGTACCTGCTGGCCACCCTGAACGTGACGGTGTCGGTGGTCGCGGCCGTGGGTGCGGCGTCGGCGGGCCTGGCCGTCAGTGGTGCTGCCTGGACGTGAGGGGGGACGGCGGCCGGTCGATCAGCCCGGCCACGGCAGCGGGTCCTCACCCCGCGACTGCCTCTCGAACTCGCCGACGAACCAGGTCTGGAACCGCCGTTGCTCCTCACCGCGGGCGAGGGTCAGCAGCCGCTCGCTGCGGCAGAACTCGTCGGCGGCGTCGAGCAGCCGCGCGAGCATGCCGATCCGCAGGGCATCGGCGGCGGGGAGCACCAGCTCGAGATCGACACGTCCCCGGCCCGCTGGCTCGGTGAGGTCGACGTGCTCGGGTCCGAGGCCACGGCGCAGCGGTCGCTCCAGGGTGTCGAAGTACTCCGACAGCGTCGTCGCGAGGGGGTACTCCGCCTCGTGGGCCAGCGCCAGGAGCCGGACCTCACGGCGCAGCTCGTGGAAGTGGCGCTGAAAGCGGGCGAGCTCGCGTCGCGGGGCGCCGCGGACCCGCACCGTGACGGCGTCGTCGGTGGCGGCGGGCTCGGCAGCGGTCGGCGACTGGCACAGCTGGAAGGGCGCGCCGTCGTCCTCGACGAGCTCGGCGGCCGGCTCGAACCACACCGTCTTGCCGTCGTCGGCGACCTCGGCCCCCCACGCGATCGACGCACGTGCGACGAGCGCGAGGCCGCGGCCGAAGGTGACCATCAGGCCGAGGTCGCCGGGCGCGTCCTCGTCGAACGCAGCGAGATCGAGCTCGGTGGGGCCCTCGCCGGGCGCCGGCGGCCGCGGCGGCACGGGTGAGGCGTCGTACACCTCGAAGCGGGGGTGGTCCGTGGTGCCTCCGGCGGTGAGGCGCACGGGTGGCTGTCCGTGCAGCATCGCGTTGGTCACCAGCTCCGAGACCGCCAGCTCGGCGGAGTCGGCCAGCTCGGGACGTCCCAGGACGCGGCAGACGTCGACCACCCACCGACGCGCCTCCGGAGCGCCGCGGGCGCCGCTGTCAAGGGTGAGGGGCTCCCTGTGCAACGGTTCGTGGCTCCCTTCGCTGGGGGGCGGGTGCCGATCCAGAGTCGACTACCCGATTGTCGGCGAACCAAACCCCTCCTCGTGGAGTTTCCGAGCGGTCGCCGTGACCGGCGTGGCGTCGGACGGATCTCACACCGGCGCGGATTGGGGGTCAGCGCGACTTGGCGGGAGAATGATGCTGCCGCGCGACCGGACTGCTCCGGTCGGGACAAGGACGTCGGAGGCGGGTGCCGCACAGACGTCGAAGCAGGAGGCAGTTTCATGGCAGCGGGCGAGGAGACCACGCCGGACCGGATGGCCAAGCAGCGGTCCGACAGGCACCAGGTCGTGGTGATCGGATCGGGCTTCGGTGGCCTGTTCGGCACCAAGGAGCTCCGGCGCTCCGACGTCGACGTCACCATGATCGCCAAGACGACGCACCACCTCTTCCAGCCGCTGCTCTACCAGGTGGCCACCGGCATCCTGTCCGAGGGCGAGATCGCCCCTCCGACCCGGGAGGTGCTGGCGAGCCAGAAGAACGCCCAGGTGCTGCTCGGCGAGGTCACCGGCATCGACCTGGAGCAGCGCCGGGTCACCTCACAGGTGCTCGGCCGCGAGCTGGTGACGCCGTACGACTCGCTGATCGTCGCGGCCGGCGCCGGGCAGTCCTACTTCGGCAACGACCAGTTCGCCGAGTTCGCCCCGGGGATGAAGAGCATCGACGACGCGCTCGAGCTGCGCGGGCGGATCTTCGGTGCGTTCGAGATGGCCGAGCTGGGCGCCAAGCGCGGCGAGGACGTCGACCACCTGCTCACCTTCGTCGTCGTCGGCGCCGGGCCGACGGGCGTCGAGATGGCCGGCCAGATCGCCGAGCTCGCCCACCGCACGCTCACCAAGGACTTCCGGGCGATCAGCACCCGGCACGCACGCGTGATCCTGGTCGACGCCGCCCCCCAGGTGCTCCCGCCGTTCGGCAAGAAGCTCGGTGCCTGGACCGAGCGCAAGCTCGCCGACCTCGGCGTCGAGGTCAAGGTCGGCGCCATGGTCACCGACGTCGACGAGCGCGGTCTGGTGCTCAACTACAAGGACGGCACCGAGGAGCGGATCGCGTCGGTCACGAAGGTCTGGGCCGCGGGTGTGCAGGCCAGCCCGCTCGGCACCACCCTGTCGGAGCAGACGGGAGCACCGCTGGACCGTGCGGGCCGGATCGCGGTCAACCCGGACCTGACGCTGCCGGGTCACCCCGAGGTCTTCGTGGTCGGCGACATGATCACCTTGGACAACCTCCCCGGTGTCGCCCAGGTGGCGATCCAGGGGGCGAAGTACGCCGCCAAGGAGATCGACGGCCGGATGAAGGGCAAGCCCGCCCAGCCGCCGTTCAAGTACTTCGACAAGGGATCGATGGCGATCGTCAGCCGCTTCCGCGCGGTCGCGATGGTCGGCAAGATGCGCTTCACCGGCGTGCTCGCCTGGCTGATGTGGCTGATCGTGCACCTGTTCTACATCACCGGCTTCAAGAACCGCGTCACCGCGGTGCTGCACTGGTTCGTCTCCTTCATCGGCCGCGGCCGCTCCGAGCGCACCTCGACCGAGCAGCAGATCTTCGCTCGCGCGGCGCTGCAGCGACTCGAGGGTGGTGCGTCGGACCTGGTGTCGGACCCGGGGGAGTACGACGCCGCCGAGCTGCGCCGTCGGCGCGAGGAGCTGGAACGGCAGGCGGCCGAGGAGGCTCGGCTCAGCGACAGCAACGAGCGCGGCGTCCACGTCGGCGGTTGACGGAGGCCCGGGCTCAGCCTGGATTCACCGATCTGCGGCTACTGCGCGCCACCATATGGGCGCGCTGGCTACGTTGCGCACGCTCGACGGTCA
>CAZJDU010000198.1:0-4616 GCA_964544855.1 uncultured Nocardioides sp. | reverse complement strand
GGCGTACGCCGTGAGCCGCTCCTCGGGCAACTCCGCCCAGGCCCAGATGAAGGACCTGGTCGGCCCCGGCGACGTCAACATCGCCAACTGCGGCACGGTGATCATCCGCAAGGTGACCGACCCGAGCCCCGACCCGACGGACTCGACGTTCGGCTACACCTCGACCGGCGGTCTCGACCCGGCGACGTTCGACCTGAAGGACGGCGAGAGCCAGGACTACGGTCCCAACGTGTTCGCCGGCAGCTACTCGGTGACCGAGGACGACCCGAGCTCGTTGGACTTCGAGCTCGCGTCGATCGACTGCTCGGCCTCGAGTGTCACCAACGGGTCGTCGTTCAACACCGACGTCGGCACCCGGACGGTCTCGTTCGACCTGCAGCCGAACGACACGATCGACTGCACCTTCACCAACGAGCTGCTCCAGGGCGCGATCCTGGTCACCAAGACCCGCAAGCATGCCGCTGACGGGCCTGGCGACCACCCGCACCAGGGTGTCGACTTCACGGTGGACGGCGTGACGAAGACGACCGACGCCAACGGCCAGGCCTGCTTCGACGGGCTCAGCTTCGGTGACTACGACGTCACCGAGAGCCTGCCGTCGGGCTACGAGGCCGATGGTCCGCTCACGAAGACGGTGACGGTCGACAACAAGGCGGCCTGCGACGACGACCCGTACAACGGTGAGACGGTGTCGTTCTCGAACACGCCGCTGACCGATGTGACGGTCTCCGTCGACTCCCAGGTCGACGGTGGCACGGCGTCGACCATCGTGTGCACCGACGCTGACGGCAACGTCTACAACGGCTCGACCGGCGCGGGCGGGGACGGCTCACTGACCGTCGACGACCTGCTGCCGACCGACCCGACGGTGACGCTGACCTGCGAGGTCGTGATCGACCCCTGAGATGAGGTGAGAACCATGCGCAAGACCCTGGTCGCGGGGTTCGCAGCCGGCGTCATCGCCATGACGCTGACCGCGACACCCACCAGTGCGAGCCCGAGCCCGCCCACCAACGGTGGCAACGGCGCGGGTCAGAGTGGTCAATGCACCGGCCCGGCGGCTGACCGCCCGGCCTCCTGCAAGAGTCCCTGACCGCCCTGAGGAGGCGCCCCGTGTCACGGCTACCGCGTCGTGACACGGGGCGCTCCGCTCTGCTCAGCCGGCTGCGACCAGGCCGACGGCTGCTCCGCACAGGACCAGCCCGGCCCACTGGGGCCGGAGGATGTGCTCACGCAGCACCAGCCAGGCGAGCAGGATCGTGAACGCCGGGTAGAGCGAGGTCACCACGGCGGCCACGGTGAGCAGGCCGGACTGGGTCGCGAGAGTGTAGGCCAGCAGGGCGACGGTGCCGAGGAGCCCGGCCGCGAAGCCCCACCACTGCGACGCGGCGGTCGGGACGAGCGGGACGCGGTGCGCCAGCGTCAGCACCGCCACCGTCACCAGCGCGACGCCCTGGGTGACCGCGAGCGGGCCGTGACCCGCCGACTCGGGCACCTGCCCCAGACCGACGAAGAGCAGCCCGAAGCCGAGCCCGGCGAGCACGCCGTCCTCGAGGCCGTCGGCCAGCCGGTTGTCCGTCCCGGGCTCCTGGGAGACCAGCCAGATGCCCGGCAGCGC
This sequence comes from uncultured Nocardioides sp., assembly GCA_964544855.1. Lineage (GTDB taxonomy): Bacteria > Actinomycetota > Actinomycetes > Propionibacteriales > Nocardioidaceae > Nocardioides. Next base: position 2,998 of record CAZJDU010000198.1, on the reverse strand, counting down.
GAGCACGATGCCGACCCACACCCACCAGGTGGGACGCTCACCGGTCGCGACGCCGACCAGCACCGGCAGCAGCGCGGCCCCGACCGCCGAGACGGGGCCGACCACCCCCATCCGGCCCGCAGCCATGCCGCGGTAGAGGAACGCCGTACCGGCGCCGCCGCCGACGCCCGCGAGCAGTCCCCAGGCGAGCTCGCCGCGCGTGGCGTCGCCCGCGCCGGTCAGCACCAGCACGACGGCACCGGCGAAGCCGCCGAGCGCGCTGAGCAGCGCGACCGGCCACGCCGACGTACGACGGGAGGCGACGCCGCCGACGAAGTCGGAGAGGCCGTAGGCGGCGGCCGCCGCCAGGGCGAGAACGACGCCCACCGGTCCTCCTCGGGTGTGCAGATGACGACGGCCCCGGACCGAGGTCCGGGGCCGCCGTAGGCGTCTGTCAGGTCAGCTGCTGCTCAGCGCTCGTCGTCGGGTGCGGTGGCCGGCGTCTCGACGAGCTTGTGCGTCTCGTCCTGCACGTGGACCGCGACCTCCTCGAGCTTGTCGGCGTGCTCGCGGGCGTGGTGGGCGCAGAAGAGGAGTTCGCCACCGGTGGCCAGCTCGACACGGAGATAGGCCTGCGCGCCGCAGCGGTCACAACGGTCTTCGGCGGTCAAGGGGGCGCTGGGAGCGACTGTGGTCGTCACATCTGCCTCATTTCTCTGGTCGGTGCCGGGAACAACGTACTGACCTGGCCCAAGATTCCCGTCTCGGTGTGGTCATCGGCACGTTCATCCAACCACGCTCACGATGACCGTGACCGGTTTTCCACGTCCCGAAACGGATTTGTGATCTGGAGTTGTCGCCGACGTCGTACGCCGGGTGGCGCTGGTCACATCGTGGCGTCGGCCGCTCGGGTGTGCCTGCACCGGACCCCGGCGTGTCGCGGGTAGATTCAGGGGTGCAGGATCTGCACGACAGCTGAATGGACCCGGGAGCCCACCATCGCCGATCACACCTACAACGCCGCCCACCTCCTCGTCCTGGAGGGCCTCGAGGCCGTCCGGAAGCGGCCCGGCATGTACATCGGGTCCACCGACACCCGGGGGCTGATGCACTGTCTGTGGGAGATCATCGACAACGGCGTGGACGAGGCCCTCGGCGGCTTCGCGCAGCGGGTCGAGGTCACCCTCCACCCCGACGACTCCGTCGAGGTCTACGACGACGGTCGCGGCATCCCGACCGACAAGGAGCCCAAGACCGGGCTGCCCGGCGTCGAGGTGGTCGCGACCAAGCTCCACGCGGGCGGCAAGTTCGGCGGCGGCTCCTACAACGCCAGCGGCGGCCTGCACGGCGTCGGCCTGTCGGTCGTCAACGCGCTGTCGGCCCGGATGGACATCGACATCGACCGGTCGCCCGCACAGCGCGGTCTCTCGTTCCGACGCGGCGTGCCCGGCGTTTTCGCCGAAGAGGGCCCCGGGGCGGACTTCGCGCCGGAGTCGGGGCTGACCCGCAAGGGCAAGCGGGTCGGCAAGGGCACGTCCGGCACCCGCATCCGGTTCTGGCCCGATCGTCAGATCTTCACCCAGGACGCGCGGTTCGAGCTCGACGGCCTGGTGCAGCGCGCGCGGCAGACCGCCTACATCGTGCCGGGCCTGGAGCTGGTGGTGCGCGACCTGCGCGGGCCGGAGCTCTTCGAGGAGAAGATCCGCCACGACGGCGGCATCTCCGAGATGGCCGAGGCGCTGAGCCACGGCGAGCCGGTCACCGACGTGCTCCGGATCACCGGCACGGAGAACTTCACCGAGACCGTCCCGATGCTCGACGACGCCGGCCACATGACGCCCCAGGAGGTCGAGCGCGAGCTGAGCGTCGACATCGCGGCGCGGTGGGACACCGGCTACGAGCACGAGAACCGCTCGTTCGTCAACGTCATCGCCACGCCCAAGGGCGGCACCCACGTCGCCGGCTTCGAGGCAGCGCTGACGAAGACCTTCAACGAGGCGATGCGGGCGGCCAAGGCGCTCAAGGTCAACGACGACGACGTCATCAAGGACGACATCCTCGAGGGCCTCACCACCGTGGTCACGGTGCGGCTGGCCGAGCCGCAGTTCGAGGGGCAGACCAAGGAGATCCTCGGTACGCCGCAGGTGCGGGCGGGGGTGCGCAAGATCGTCGCGACCGAGCTCAAGCGGTTCCTGACCTCGACCAAGCGCGCCGAGAAGGCGCAGGCGAAGCGGCTGATGGAGAAGGTGGTCGGGGCGTCCAAGACCCGGATCGCCGCCCGTCAGCACAAGGAGAACCAGCGCCGCAAGAACGCACTCGAGTCCTCCACGCTGCCGGCCAAGCTCGCCGACTGCCGCTCCAACGACACCGAGCGCTCCGAGCTCTTCATCGTGGAGGGGGACTCCGCGCTCGGCACCGCCAAGCTCGCCCGCAACTCCGAGTTCCAGGCACTGCTGCCGATCCGCGGCAAGATCCTCAACGTGCAGAAGGCCTCGGTCGGCGACATGCTGAAGAACGCCGAGTGCTCCTCGATCATCCAGGTCGTCGGCGCCGGCTCCGGGCGCACCTTCGACCTCGACGCCACGCGCTACGGCCGGGTCATCTTCATGGCCGACGCCGACTCCGACGGCGCCCACATCCGGTGCCTGCTGGCCACGCTGTTCTTCAAGTACATGCCCGAGCTGGTGGCAGCGGGTCGGGTCTACTCGGCCGTGCCGCCGCTGCACCGCATCGAGCTGACCAACCCCAAGAAGGGGATGGACAAGTACGTCTACACCTACTCCGACGACGAGCTGCAGCGCAAGCTCGCGGAGCTGAAGAAGAAGAACGTGCGCTGGAAGGACCCGGTGCAGCGCTACAAGGGGCTGGGCGAGATGGACGCCGACCAGCTCGCCGAGACCACGATGGACCCGCGCCATCGGACGCTGCGGCGGCTCACCGTCGACGACGCCGAGGCATCCGCCCAGGTCTTCGAGCTGCTGATGGGCTCGGACGTGGCGCCGCGCAAGGACTTCATCGT
>CAZJDU010000197.1:0-4708 GCA_964544855.1 uncultured Nocardioides sp. | reverse complement strand
CGAGGAGATCGAGGCGGCCCTCAAGGGCATGCTCAAGCCGGAGTACGAAGAGGTCACCCTCGGCCAGGCCGAGATCCGGGCGCTGTTCCGCTCGTCCAAGGTCGGCAACATCGCCGGCTGTATGGTCACCAGCGGCCTGATCAAGCGGAAGGCGAAGGTCCGCCTGCTGCGCGACGGCGCCGTCGTGGCCGACAACCTCGACCTCGCCTCACTGCGTCGGGAGAAGGACGACGTGTCCGAGGTCCGCGAGGGCTTCGAGTGCGGTCTGGTCATCAAGAACTACGGCGACATCAAGGAAGGCGACGTCGTCGAGTCGTTCGAGATGCGCGAGATCCCCCGCGCCTGACGGTGCCCTTCCTTCGCCGGAGGCGCCTCGCGGCGCCTCCGGCGAAGGAGCACGGTGGGGAGCTCGCTTCGCTCGCCGCCGTTGCCTGTTCGCCCGCACGAGGCGGCCGGGTTCGCTCGTTCCTCGCGAAGGCGGCCGCGGTCCGGCGCCGCAGGTGTGGGGGCCGTCCGCGATGCGCGGGGAGGGCGCGCCGTACGGGTGGCAGGTTGGTGCTGCTCAACGCAGGCGCATGGATCGATCTGGGAGAGTAGGAAGCATGAGCAGTCCACGGGTGCGCAGGATCGCGGACCGGATCCGGGTGATCGTCGCTGAGATGCTGGAGCGGCGGATCAAGGATCCTCGGCTGGGCTTCGTCACCGTGACCGATGTCCGGGTCACCGGGGACACCCAGCAGGCGACGATCTTCTACACGGTGCTGGGCGAGGACGAGGAGGCCGACCGCGCCAGCACGGCGACCGCGCTCGAGTCGGCCAAGGGGTTGATCCGCTCCGAGGTCGGCAAGCAGCTGGGCATGCGGCACGTCCCGGAGCTGAGCTTCGAGCTGGATGCGATCCCGGAGAGCGCGCGACACCTCGACGAGGTGCTGGCCCGGGCGAAGGAGTCCGACGCCGCGGTCGCCGCTGCCCGGGAGGGCAAGGCACCGGCCGGCGAGGTCGACCCCTACAAGAAGCCCCGCGAGGCCGACGACGACGGTGACTGACCGTCCCCGCACGACCGCCGCCGGCCTGGTGGTGGTCGACAAGCCCGGCGCCATGACGTCGCACGACGTGGTCGCGCGGGTCCGGCGCGCTCTCGGCACGCGCAAGGTCGGCCACGCCGGCACGCTCGACCCGATGGCGACCGGCGTCCTGGTGCTCGGTGTCAACCGCGCGACCCGGCTGCTCGGGCACCTGATGCTCACCGAGAAGGCGTACGACGCCACCGTGCGGCTGGGCGCGGCGACGACCACCGACGACGCGGACGGTGAGGTGGTCCGGACCCTCTCGGCGTCGTCGGTCACCGATGCCGACGTCCGGCGCGTGCTCGGCGGCTTCGTCGGCGACATCGAGCAGGTGCCGTCGGCCGTGTCGGCGATCAAGGTCGACGGCCGCCGGGCCTATGCCCGGGTGCGTGCCGGTGAGGACGTCGCCCTCGAGCCGCGTCCGGTGACCATCCACGAGCTCGAGGTCGTCGACGTCCGCGTGCCGACGGGGGCTGCGACCTCGGTCGACGTGGACATCCGGGTGCGGTGCTCGAGCGGCACCTACATCCGCGCCATCGCGCGCGACCTGGGGGAGGCGCTCGGCGTCGGCGGTCACCTGACCGCGTTGCGGCGTACGGCGGTGGGGCCGTTCACCGTGGCCGGGGCCACCGGGCTCGACGAGCTGCGGCTGACCCCGATCGCCGAGGCGGCGCGCACCGCCTTCCCCGCGGTCGACCTCGACGAGCACGAGGCGAGCGACGTGCGCTTCGGGCGACGGCTCGACCGCGGTCTCGACGGGCTCTCGGCCGTCTTCGCGCCCGACGGCGAGTTCCTCGCGCTCTACGAGCCGTCCGACGACCGGGCCCGCCCGGTCGCGGTCTTCGTGTCGTGACCGAGGCGGGGTGTGGGAGAGTTTCCGGCGTGCGAGTCTGGCGTGAGATCAGCGACGTGCCCGAGGACCTGGAGCGCACCGCGGTCACCATCGGCAACTTCGACGGCATGCACCTGGGCCACCAGCATGTTGTGGGACGTGCCCGGGAGGTCGCGGGCACGGTCGGGGTCGACGCCGTGGTGGCGGTGACCTTCGACCCGCACCCGATCGCCGTGCTGCGGCCCGAGCACGCTCCCTCGATGCTGAGCACGATCGACGAGCGGATCCGCCTGCTCGCCGAGGCCGGCGCCGACGACGTGCTCGTCGTCCCGTTCTCCCGCGAGATCGCCTCCTGGCCACCCGAGGAGTTCATCGACCGGATCCTCGTCGGCGCGCTGCATGCGAAGGCCGTCGTCGTCGGGGCCAACTTCAGGTTCGGCCACCGGGCCGCCGGTGACTGCCACCTGCTCGCGGAGGCCGGGGCCGCCCGCGACTTCGTGGTGGAGGCGGTCGCGCTCGACGGCGGACCGCAGGTCTGGTCGTCGACCTATGTGCGCACGTGTCTCGCGGAGGGCGACGTCACCGGGGCCGCGGAGGCACTGGGGCGCCCCTTCGTGGTGAGTGGCGTGGTGGCCCGCGGCGACCAGCGCGGCCGCGAGCTCGGCTTCCCGACGGCCAACGTGCCGGTGACCGACCAGCTGGCGGCCGTGCCGGCCGACGGGGTGTACGCCGGTCACCTGCGGCTGGTCGCGACCGGGGAGCTGCATCCGGCGGCGATCAGTGTCGGCACCAACCCGACGTTCGCGGGGGAGCGGGAGCGCCGCGTCGAGGCCTATGTGCTCGGCCGCGACGACCTGGATCTCTACGGCGCGGAGGTCGAGGTGGTCTTCATCGAGCGGCTGCGTGGCATGCTCCGGTTCGACAGCATCGACGAGCTGCGCGTCGCGATGGCCGACGATGTGAGCCGTACCCATCGGATACTGGGGATCTAGGGATGTGCTGGTCACCGACCAGCACGACGGGAGGAGCGGGCGATGACGGCAGAGGTGAGTCGGCGAGGCTGGATCCCGGGCGCGGTCGCCGCGGCGACGATGGTGCTCGGCCTGTGGCTGCTGCAGCTGGTGACCGAGGTCCCGGCGGTCGCGGAGCGGGCGCAGCGTTCCCGACAGCTCAGTGGCACGACGGCGGTCGAGGGCTTCCTGTTCGACGACCTGGCCTACTTCGGCAGCTACGGCGTGGAGGTGTTCCAGGGGCCGGCGTCACAGTGGGTCGCGATCGTCGCGATGAGCGCGACGGTGGCGGTGGTGTGCTTCCTCGGCACCTGGTGGTGCGTCCGCGGCACCCGGCACCGAGCGGCCGTCACGGTGTTCTTCGCCGCGTGGGCGGTGACCGTGCTCGCCGCAGCGTGGGGGGCCTACCTCGGTCTGCTGATCCGACTCGGTGGCGACGCGTTCGGCGCACGCTTCGTGGGCCAGCACGGGTGGGCACTCGACGAGGGCGCGACGTACGGCTTCTCGTGGGGCTGGGTCGCGGCAGGCGCGGCGGCGCTGACCTGGCTGGTCGTCTCGCCGCGGGAGGAGCCGCCGGCGCCGGCGCCCGGTGGGGCGTCGTTCTCCCTCCCGTCCGGCGCACCGACCGCGCCCTACCCGACCGGCGGCCACTCCGCGCCGCCCGCGCCCCCTCGGGAGTGGCACCCGCCGCCGGGGCAGTGACGCACTGCTGACGAGGCGGTGACGGTGCGGCCGGATTGGGGTCTGGCTCGCCGTTCGCGTTAGAGTTGAGCGGTTGTCCTGCACGGACGACCAATCCATCACGCCGTCAGAACGGCCGCGGAACGAGAGTGCCCCGGTGAACCGGCCCGGGCGCGCCGCGCAACGAGCGAACCGGAAGGAATGCCACATGGCAGTAGGAACCGACGCGGAGACCAAGCAGAAGATCATCGCCGAGTACGCCACGACCGAGGGCGACACCGGTTCGCCGGAGGTGCAGGTCGCGCTGCTGAGCCACCGGATCTCGCACCTGACCGAGCACCTCAAGGAGCACAAGCACGACCACCACAGCCGTCGTGGGCTGCTGCTCCTCGTGGGTCAGCGCCGCCGGCTGCTGAACTACCTGAAGAAGTCCGACATCGAGCGCTACCGCTCGCTGGTCGAGCGCCTCGGACTGCGCCGCTGACGTGACGAAGGGATCCGCCCTCCGGGTGGGTCCCTTCGCTACATTGCGAGATGGATCACCACAACTGAACATGCCCACCACCACTGGCGCGATCCGCGTCGCCGCGATGGTTGGTCCTCGGTAGTGACTCTCAGATCTCGACCGCCTCGGTCACCGAGCGGGCGCTCGATCATCGAGCGGGGAGCTGCGGGTCTCGATCGAAGACCGGCCACCACCTACTCCAGGTCGGCACGCGTGCCGCGGTTCGCCCCACGAGACGAAACGAGTCACCGTGACTGAACCCGTCATCTCCGCCGTCGAGACCGTGATCGACAACGGTCCCTTCGGCACCCGCACCATCAAGCTCGAGTCCGGGCTGCTGGCCCGCCAGGCCGCCGGCTCCGTGACCGCCTACCTCGACGACGAGACCATGCTGCTGTCGGCGACGACCGCCGGCAAGCACCCGAAGGACCACTTCGACTTCTTCCCGCTCACCATCGACGTGGAGGAGCGGATGTACGCCGCGGGCCGGATCCCCGGCTCGTTCTTCCGCCGCGAGGGGCGCCCGGGCGAGGACGCGATCCTCACCTGCCGGCTGACCGACCGCCCGCTGCGCCCGACCTTCAAGAAGGGTCTGCGCAACGAGGTCCAGGTC